>WHTG01000237.1 GCA_009377835.1 Nitriliruptorales bacterium | reverse complement strand
GCCCTCGCGTCCCATCCCGCTGTCCTTGACACCACCCCACGGTGACGACGGGTCAAGCCGGTGGTGGTCGTTGACCCAGACGATGCCGGTCTGCAGCTTCGACGCGACACGGTGTGCACGAGCGACGTCCCGCGTCCAGATCGCCGATCCCAGCCCGTACGGCGAGTCGTTCGCCATGGCGATCGCCTCGGATTCGTCGTCGAACGGGATCACCACCAGCACCGGTCCGAAGATCTCCTCCTGCGCCACGCGCATGTCGTTGCGCAGGTCGACCAGCACCGTCGGCTCCACGAAGAAGCCGTCCTCACACCCCTCGACCGTCGCGGCTCCGCCGCCGGTGGCGACCGTGGCTCCCTCCTCGACGCCGATCCGGACGTAGTCGAGGATGCGGTCGCGCGCACGAGCGGATACGACGGGGCCGAGCTGCGTGTCCGGCGACGCCGGGTCGCCGATGCGGATCTGCCGTGCCTGTTGCACGAGCCCGTCGACGAACTCGTCGTGTATGTCGCGCTGCACGATCAGTCGCGTGCCGGCGATGCAGGTCTGGCCCGCGGCGATGAACCCGGCGAACGCGGCGCCGCGCACGACGTCGTCCAGCGGGCTGTCGTCGAAGATCAGCACCGGCGACTTCCCGCCGAGTTCCAGCGTCGAGCGGGCGAACCGCTGCGCGGTTGCGACAGCCACCGAGCGCCCTGGCTCGGTGCCTCCCGTAAACGTCACCTTGGCAACGTCCGGGTGCTCTGCCAGACCGGCACCCACCACGGGGCCGAGCCCCACGATGACGTTCAGCACTCCAGGTGGGAAACCGGAATCCTGGGCGATCTCTCCCAGCAGGAGGCTGGTCAGCGGCGTCTGCTCGGACGGCTTGAGAATCACGCTGTTGCCCGTCGCGAGTGCCGGTGCCACGCCCTTGGAGCCGATCATCAACGGGTGGTTGAACGACGACAGCACCGCGACGACCCCCAGCGGGTAGCGGCGCGTGTACGAGTGGTACGGCCCCGGCATCGGCACCACGTGGGTGCGGTCGGCCAGCAGCAGCGACGCGTTGTAGCGGTACCACTCGGCGAGCCGACCGACCTGCGCGCGGGTCTCGCGGACCGGACGGCCGTTGTTCACGGTCTCGAGGTGATACAGCTCCTCCATGCGCGCTTCGATGTCGTTGGCGAAGCGGTGCATCACCTTCGCCCGCTCGGAGTTGGGCATCTCGCTCCACACCCCGGAGCGGAACGCGTCGAGGCCGGCCTGCACGGCCCGGTTGACGTCGTCCATGCCGGCGCATGCGACGTGCGCGACGGCCTGACCGGTCGCGGGGTTGAGGACTTCAATCGTGTCGCCGGAGGCGGCAGGTACCTCCTGGCCGCCGATCAGCAGGCCCCGCGTTGGGACGTCGGATGCAATCGCCGTCACGGCGTCTCCTTCAACTCGGCTGGTGGGATCTCGAGGTCGTGTTCCAGCAGGTAGGACAGGACGAATTCGTGGGAGGTCGCCAGGTGCACATGGGTGCACTCCGCGACCGCCGCGGGGTCGCGCCGGCGGGCGGCGTCCAGGATCTGCGCGTGCTCGTCCTGGAGTCGCTCCAGCCCGCCGATCACCGACAGGTGCAGGTGCAGGTAACGATCAGTGAGGCGACGAAGGTGCTCGACCAGGGCGATCATGCGCGGCCGGCCCGCGCTGGCGTGCAGCTGCGCATGGAAGGCGGCGTTGGCCCGCATCCAGGCGCGCGGATCCTGTTCCTCGGCAAGCTGACGATGCAGCTGCTCCATGCGCAGAAACTGCGCGCGGCCGACATTCGGCAGTCCCAGCCGTGCCGCAAGGGGTTCCACCGCCTCCCGCAACTCGTACAGCTCCTGCAGATCCGCAACCGACAGCGCCGAGACGAACGTTCCGGCCCGGCCGCGGATCTCGACCAGCCCCTCCGCGGCAAGGCGCTGCAAGGCGTCGCGCACCGGGATGCGGCTGACGCCCAGCTGCGTCGCCAGGTCCGCCTGGTTCAACCGCGTGCCCGCCACGAGATCGCCGGCGAGAATTGCATCACGGAGTTCCGTCACGATCCGCCCGTCGACGGACGCGTCCGGGGCGGCGGCACCGATCAAGCTGCTGGTATACGACACGTCCTCGAATGTATACCAAGGCTGGATCGGTGTCGACACTACAGTGGCCGCCGGTCGCCGCCGGGGTGAAAGGGTCTGTCGACGTGACGGTTCCGCTGTCGATTCTCGACCTTGCCGAGGTCAACCGCGGTGAGACCGCGGCGGATGCGTTGCGCTTCAGCACGACACTGGCTCAACACGCCGAGCAGTGGGGCTACCGACGCGTCTGGTACGCCGAGCACCACAACATCCCCGCGATCGCTTCCGCAGCGACCAGCGTCGTGATCGCTCACATGGCAGCGGGGACCACGTCGATACGGCTGGGCGCCGGCGGCATCATGCTGCCCAACCACGCGCCCCTGGTCATCGCCGAGCAGTTCGGAACGCTCGAGGCACTCCACCCCGGCCGGATCGACCTTGGGCTCGGCCGGGCGCCCGGCAGCGACCAGCGGACATTCCGCGCGTTACGCCGGGACGTGGCCGCCGCCGACTCATTCCCGGACGACGTGCTGGAACTGAACGGCTATCTGACGGGTGAGACCCGCGTCGCGGGCGTGCAGGCGACGCCCGGGCAGGGGTCGAACGTCCCGCTGTACATTCTGGGCTCGTCGCTGTTCGGGGCGCGCGTCGCGGCGGCCTTCGGGCTCCCCTACGCCTTTGCGTCCCACTTCGCGCCGCAGGCCCTGCAGGCGGCCGTCACGCTGTACCGGCAGCAGTTCCGGCCGTCGGACCAACTCGCCGAGCCGTACGTGATCACAGGCATGAACGTCATCGCCGCCGACTCTGTCGAGGAGGCCCGCCGGCAGTTCATGGACGCCAAGCGCCGCCGCGCGCGGGTGCTGTTCGGCCATCAGGGACCACTCACGCGCCAACAGGAGGACGTGCTGAGCTCCTCGCCTGCGGTGGCCGAGATGCTGCGGTACTCCGCGGTCGGCAACACTGACCAGGTGATCGAACAGCTCGCAGTCTTCGTGGAGCACTCGCAGGCCGACGAACTGATGCTCGTCGGCGCCGCGCCGGACAAGCAGGCGAAGCTGCGTTCGTTCGAACTGGTCGCGCGTGCTTACGGCCTCACACGCGCCGCCTGACCCTTCCGCGACGCGGTGCGCCGGCGAGCTGGCTGGCGAAGGAGTGACATCTTGGATCAGCGCAGTGGATCGGCGCCCGTACCGCGTTCTCACACGTCCGCCGCCGCGGGCGCGCCGTCCAACGCGACCCTTCGCCGGTGGCGGCGCCACCTCGCTGACGAGAAGCTCGAGGCGGAGGTCTACCGACAGCTGGCCGCCAGGCGGGACGGCGACGAGCGTGAGATTCTGCTGGAGCTCGCCGAGGCGGAGGGTCGCCACGCCGCCCACTGGGAGAGTCTGCTCGCCGACCACGGCGAGGGGCGGGGACGCGCGAGCGCGAGCAGTGTCCTGCTGGCACAGCTGGCACGTCGCTTTGGCTCCGTGTTCGTGCTGGCACTGGCACAGCGTGCCGAGACGCGCAGCGCGTACACCGACGACCCCGATGCCACCGCGACGATGGCCGCCGACGAGCAGATCCACGCTGAGGTCGTCCGCGGTCTCGCAGAGCGCGGACGTGAGCGCGTTTCGGGCACCTTCCGCGCCGCCGTGTTCGGAGCGAACGACGGTCTGGTGTCGAACCTGGCGCTGCTGCTCGGAGTCGCCGGCAGCGGCGCCGACACCACGACGGTGCTGCTGACGGGATTGGCGGGCCTGCTGGCCGGCGCGTTGTCGATGGGAGCGGGAGAGTTCATCTCGGTGCGCTCACAGCGCGAGCTGCTCGCGGCGTCGACGATGGGGGCCGCCCACATCGATGCCTACCCCCACCTCGACGTGGACGCTCACGAGCTCGCCCTGGTCTACCGGGCGCGGGGCATGTCCGCCGAGGACGCCGAACGCCACGCCGCCGAGCAGCTCGCCGCCTGGCCCGACGTGCCCGACCACGACCGGGGCGACGAGGGCCACGAGATCGTCGGCACTGGCCTGGCCGCCGGCGTATCGAGCTTCGCCTTCTTTGCAGCGGGGGCCGCCGTGCCCGTCGTCCCGTTTCTGTTCGGCATGTCGGGTCCCGCCGCCCTCGTGCTCGCTTGTGTCCTCGTCGGAGCAGCGCTGATCGTCACCGGCGCGACCGTGGGGCTGCTGTCCGGTGCCCCACCGCTGCGCCGTTCGCTGCGCCAACTCTCCGTCGGCGCCGGCGCTGCCGCCGTCACGTTCGGCCTCGGCAACCTCTTTGGCGCGACGGTCGGCTGATGCTAGAGGTACTGACCGAACCACGCGACCGCCGCGGCCATCCCTCGTTCGTGCATCGCTGCGCTGACGAACGCATAGGACTCGTAGTGGTGCGCTCCGG
>WHTG01000134.1 GCA_009377835.1 Nitriliruptorales bacterium | reverse complement strand
TGGGCTCTGCCGGACGTCGACGTCTCCGGCGTCTACGGCGTGGCCATCGCCGGCATCGGCATGCTCGCCACCCTGGGTGTCGTCGTCGCGACCGACGCGTACGGGCCGATCGCCGACAACGCCGGCGGCATCGCCGAGATGGCACACCTCGACCCGAGCGTACGGGCGGTCACCGACGAGCTCGACGCGCTGGGCAACACCACCGCAGCCGTCGCCAAAGGGTTCGCCATCGGCTCCGCCGTCCTGACGGCACTCGCGCTCTTCGTCTCGTTCCAGCAGTCGGTGCAGGCGTCCGGTGGCGAGATCAACCTGGGCATCGGTCAGGTCGACGTCTTCATCGGCCTGTTCGTCGGCGCGATGCTGCCGTTCCTGTTCGCCGCCCTGACCATGAACGCGGTGGGTCGCGCCGCCAACCAGATGATCGAAGAGGTCCGCCGCCAGTTCCGCGAAATCCCGGGCCTGCGCGAGGGACGTGAAGGTGTCGTCCCGGAATACGCGAAGTGCGTCGACATCTCCACGACCGCTGCGCTGAAGGAGATGGTGGTGCCCGGTTCGCTGGCGGTGGTTGTGCCGCTGGTCGTCGGGTTCCTCTCCGTCGACGCGCTGGGCGGCCTTCTCGCCGGGGTGCTGGTGACCGGCTTTGCGATCGCCATCTACATGGCCAATGCCGGTGGTGCGTGGGACAACGCGAAGAAGTTCATCGAGGCGGGCAACCACGGCGGCAAAGGTTCCGAACCCCACAAGGCCGCTGTCGTCGGAGACACCGTCGGCGACCCTTTCAAGGACACCTCCGGCCCCGCGATGAACATCCTCATCAAGGTCATGACCGTCGTCGCGCTCATCTTCGCGCCGGCGTTCGTCCAGTACGGGTTGTTCTAGGCGACGGCTGCGGTGCCAGCGTTTCGCGCATGCGCACGGCGACATCGAGTGCACTGGCGGCGGTGACGGCGGCGACGACGACGACAGCCGTGGCGACGGAATACAGGTCGGCGAGCGCGCCGGCAACGACCGCGCCGACGGCGAAGCCGATGTCGCGCCACAGCCGGTACACGCCGATCGCGGCGCCGCGCCAGGCGGGGTGCGCGACGTCGCCGACGGCGGCGATGAGGGTGGGGTAGGCCATGGCGGTGCCGGCGCCCAGCATGGCGCTGCCGGCCGCCCACACGGCGAAGGTTTCGCCGGCGGCGATGAGGAGCAGCCCGGCGGCCTGCGTGAGTTGCCCGGCGGCGATGAGCCACTTGCGGCCGATGCGGTCCGACAGGGCGCCGGTACCCAGCTGCCCGATGCCCCACACGGCGGGGGCGACGGCAGTGAGCAACCCGACCGTCGCGAGGTCCAGGTCGGCGGCCGCGAAGTACACGGGAAACAACCCCCAGGCCATGCCCTCGTTGAGGTTGTTGACCAGGCCCGCGCGGCTCGCCGACGACAACGAGCGATCTCGCCAGGTGCCCAGTGCGAACACCTGGCGGGCGGACACGTCCGCGGCGTGGCCGTCGACGCTGCGGCCGTGGTTGCCGGCCTCGTGCGCGACGTGGCCCGCGGTCTCGCGGACGAACCCTGCGGACAGGCCGATGCCGACCGCGGCGAACGCCAGCCCGAGCAGGAAGGGTCCGGGGCGCAGTCCCCAGTTGTGCGCGATCGCGCCGGTGGCCCACGCCGCGACGGCGACCGCCCCGTATCCGGCGGCTTCGTTGAACCCCATCGCGGTGCCCCTGCGGTGCGGGCCGACGAGGTCGATCTTCATGATGACGGTGACGGACCAGGCCAGTCCCTGGTTGACGCCGAGCAACACGTTGGCGAACACCACCCAACCCCAGGTGGGCGCCCATATCAGCAGCAGCGGCACCGGGACGGCGAACAGCCAGCCGGCCAGTAGAACCGGTTTGCGGCCGTACCGGTCCGCGAGCGTGCCGGCGAAGTAGTTCACGACGGCCTTCGTCACGCCGAACGCGGCGATGAACGTCAACATCCCGCTGTAGGCCGACAGGCCGAAGTCGTGCTCGGCGAGCAGCGGTACGACGGTGCGCTCCTGCCCGATCATCCCGCCGACCAGGGCGTTGACCGCCACGAGCAGGACGAACTGGGCGAGGTTCTCCCGCAGTCCGAGTCGTACGACCGGGTGTGCGCCGGCGGTCACGTGGATGTCCGGCGTTCGAGATCCCCCAGTTGCTCCGGGCCTCCGGCCAGGACCGCCACGTCACGGTGGCCGGCCCGCTCGAGCAGGCTCGCCGCGGACATGGCCCGCTCGCCGTGCCCGCAGTGGACGAGGACCGGGGTCTCGGGCACGACCCCGGTGACGTCGCGGAGACTGCCGAGCTCGACGTGGACAGCTCCCCGTGCGTGTCCGGCCATGAACTCCGACCGCTGACGGACGTCGACGACGCGGCGGCCTTCCGCGGATGCGGCGTCGACCAGCGGCGTGCGCGCCACCTCGCGCCCGGCTGCCCGCCAGGCCGCGACGCCACCCGCCAGCTCACCGGCGAGGTTCTCGAACCCGATCGTCAGGGCCGCCCACACCAGGTCGTGACGGTCGACGGTGTCGTCGGCAACGAAGACAACTGCGCGGGAACGGGGCACGAGCCACCCGAGCCAGGTGGCGAACTGCGCTCGCCACGGATTCGACAACGCCCCGGGTACGTGCGCGGCGGCGAACGCGTTGACGCTACGGATGTCGACCAGCTCCGCACCGTCGCGCACGGCGGCGTCGACCTGCGCCGCGGTCAACCGTGGCAGCGGCGGTGGAATCTGGCCAAGTACTGCCGCTCCGGCGCGGTTGACGTCGCGCAACTCGCGGAAGTACGGCGGGTAGGAGCCGAGGCCGCTCAGCAGGCGCGCGACGAACGCGTCCTCGTCCACGCCGCCGACCAGCAGCGGACTCGCCGTTCTTTCGTGCCCGATGGTGGTCGTGAGTTCGCCGCCCGGCACGGCAGAGCAGAACGACCCGCCACCGTGCGTGGGGTACACGGCGAGGTCGTCGGGCAGGGTCAGCAGGCGCCGACGGATCGAGCGGTACGCGGCCCGGGCCAAAGGCTCCGTCTCCTCGGGTGACAACAGGTCGGTTCGCGCAACGCCGCCTGCCATCAGCGTCCCGCCGGAGAACAGCGCCACCGGCCGCGCGCCGTCCAGCAGCAGGTAGGCCAGGTGCTCTGGGGTGTGGCCCGGTGTGGCGATCACCCTCAGCCTCAGGCCGCCGAGGTCAATCTCATCACCGTCGTTCAGCGGCCGGTGCGCGACAGCCAGCCCGGCGCCCGCCGGGGCGAGCAGTTGGGCGCCGAGCGCGGCGAGCTCGCTGCCTCCGGAGACGAAGTCGGCGTGGAGGTGGGTCTCCGCGACGAAGCGTGGGGTGAGCCCGTCTCTCGCCGCCTGGCGCAGGTATGGGCGGGGATCACGTCGCGGGTCAACCACGAGCGCCCCGCCGTCACCCGTGTCCACCAGGTAGGCGCTGTTGCCCAGCGCCTCGTCCACGACCGGCACGACATCCACGCCGTTCCCCTATCTTCAAATGATCGTTTGAATATGGTGCCATGCGCTCCTCACATCTTCAAGCAATCGTTTGAACAAGGTGGTACGGTCGATGCTCATGGAGGGGGCCGATGCCAGCAATTGAGGCACGACGGCAGGCCAAGGACGCGCTGTTCGACACCTTCGCCACGATCGCGCGGGCGCTGTCCTCCGGACGGCGTGTGGAGATCGTCGAACTCCTGGCGCAGGGCGAGCGCAGCGTCGAGCAGGTCGCAGACGCCATCGGCCAGTCCGTCGCAAACACCTCTCACCATCTGCGCACGATGGCCAGGGCGGGCCTGGTGAACAGCCGGCGCACCGGGACGCACGTGCAGTACCGGCTGGCATCCGACGAGGTACTCCAGTTGTGGTGGGCCATGCGCGGGGTCGCCGCGGACCGCCTGGGCAGCCTCGGCACGCGGGCCCGCGCCTACATCGGCGACCGCGGCGAGCTGGAGTCGATCAGCCGCGGCGAGCTTCTCGACCTGCTCGACCGCGGCGACGTGCTCGTCGTCGACGTCCGACCTGAACTGGAGTACGCCGCCGGGCACCTCCCCGGCGCGATCTGCGTCCCTCCGGACCAGCTCGAACGGCTCGACGAACTTCCCGCCGATCGCGACGTCGTCGCGTACTGCCGCGGACCGTACTGTGTCTATGCCGACGATGCCGTCCGCCGGCTGCGACAACAGGGGCGGCGGGCAGTGCGGCTCGAGGAGGGTCTACCCGAGTGGCGCTACGCCGGCGGACCTGTGGAGTCGGTGCTCTAGGTTACTGCGGCAGCCGTCCCCACCCGTACAGCCATGTCACGTCGGGCGCGCCTCCGGCGTCCGGACGAGGCTCCACCTCGACTTCGTCGTAGCCGGCGTCCAGCAGCAGCGCTCGGAGTTGCTCTGCCGAGACCGATGTCGCCCACACGGTGCCGACCGGTGGATCCTCCACCGCTCCGAGGTCGGCTGATCCCTCCCGGAACGTGACGAAGATGGGGCCGTGGCGCTGCACCCGCCGCCACTCCGCGAGTGTGCGGCGGATCTGACCACGGGGCATGTGCTGCAAGGCGGCGGGTGCCCACACGCCGTCGAACACCTCGTCGGGGAACGGCAGACGGCGGTAGTCCCAGCGCGCCAGCGCACCCTTGGGAAACAGCGTCCGTGCCAGACGCATCGACTCGTGCGACCGATCACCGCCGACGACCTTCAGACCGCCGTCGCGCAACAGGCGGACGTCGAGGGCGGGGCCGCACGCGACGTCGAGCACGCGCCCGCCTCTGCCGACCAGCGCCGAGAACTTCCGTATGGCGTCCAACGGCCGGCGCTGGCGCCAAGCCGCCTGGTACTCGGCGGCCGACGCGTCGTAGGCGGCAACGGTACGGTCGATGCGCTGTTCGGCGGCATCGGTCGTGTTCGTCTCCATCGGGGATCGCATGCTAGCCATTTCAGCCCGCGCGAGGAGATGCTCAGGGATCCTCGACCACACGCCTCGCCGGGGACCCTCCGACGATGAACCGCATGTGCACCGAGGTCCCGGAGCCGCCCGCGACGTCGACCACGTCAGCCAGTCCCCGTATCAACGTCAGGCTCAGGCCGCCCTCGACGCGGTCCCCGACCGCGCCCGGCGCCGACCCCTCCGGTGGGAGACCGGCGTCGGCGATCGTGACACCGAAATGGCCGTTGCCGGTCGGGCCGAACTGCAACTGCACAGGTCCGTCGTCGCCGGTGCGCTGGTGCGCCTGGATCGCGTTCGCTGTCGCCTCGCTCACTGCGATCTTGAGATCTTCGAGACGGTCGTTGGTCATTCCTGCCTGTCGAGCCGCGGCCGTGACGACGAGCCGCGCAAGCCCCACGTACTGAGCACCCGGTGGGACTAGGAGCTCGACGTCAGGCATCATTCAGTGTCCTGCAGCGCCTCGTCGAGGGAGTCGTGGATCGGAAACACCTTGGTCAGTCCCGTGATGCGGAAGATCTTCAGGATCCGCTCCTGGTTGCAGACCAGCGACAGGCTCCCGTCGTGGGAGCGGACCCTCTTGAGACCCCCGACGAGGACGCCCAGGCCGGTGGAGTCGAGGAACTCCACCTTCGTCATGTCGACGATGATCTGGTAGTGGCCCTCACCCACGAGTTCCACGAGCTTCTCCCGCAACTTGGGAGCGGTGTATACGTCGACCTCGCCGCCGACCTCGAGAACGGTACGGTCGCCTTCCTTACGGTGGTTCAGCGTCAACTCCACGGCGGCACTCCTGGCTGAGGGCGACGCGTATCGCCCGCTCGAATTAGCTCGGTCTTGCGTTCCCTCGCCCTCTGACGGCGAAACTCGGCGCCAGCGGGCAGGCGCATTGTGTCACCGCACGAGGCCCCCCGCGAACGTGCGGTGCCGTCGCGCTGCCCCCGTAGCCTGGCGTGGTGGACGCGCACGGGATGCTCAAAGGGCTCGACGTCAGCCTGACGACGGCGTCGCCGTCCGTCGACAACCGTGACCGCATCGCGGCGGTGCAGCACCTTCCCGCGCGGACCGCGCAGTCGGTACCGGTGCCGCACGATCTGCCGGATCTGGTGGTCGACCGCCTTCACCATGTCGGGATCGACGCGCTGTACGCGCACCAGTCGGAGGCCCTGGAGTTGGTGCGCGCGGGACAGCACGTGGTCGTTGCCACCGGCACCGCGAGCGGCAAGTCGCTGTGCTACCAGTTGCCGTTGCTGGAACGGGTGCTGCGCGACGAGAAGGCGACGGCGCTGTACCTGGCCCCGACGAAGGCGTTGGCGCACGACCAGCTGCGGGCGTTGCGCGAGTTCCGCATCCCGCACGTCCGCGCGGCGGCGTTCGACGGCGATACGCCGCGGGCCGAGCGTGACGCCATCCGGCGTACGGCGAACGTGCTGCTGACCAACCCGGACATGCTGCACGCCGGGTTGCTGCCGGGGCACCGGCGCTGGGGAGACTTCCTCCACCGGCTCGCGCTGGTGATCGTCGACGAGTGCCACGTCTTCCGCGGGGTCTTCGGGTCGCACGTCGCAGCGATCCTTCGGCGACTGCGCCGTGTCTGCATGCACTACGGCAATGACCCCCTCGCCGTCGACGGACCGACTTTCGTTCTTGCCTCGGCGACCATCGGCAACCCGTCCGAGCACGCGCACAATCTCACCGGCCTCGACATTGCGGAGGTCGTGCGCGACGGATCACCACGGCCACCGGTTGCGTTCGCACTGTGGGAACCCCCGCTCACGGACGCCGCGGCCGGCGCTCGCCGGTCGACGCTGGCGGAGGCGGCGGATGTCATGGCGGGCCTGGTCCTGCGTGGACCGGCGACGCTGACCTTCGTCAAGTCCCGCAAGGGCGCCGAACTCGTCGCGGCCCATGCTCGCCGCGTGCTGGCAAACGATGGCCTTCAGGACCGGGTGATGGCGTATCGCGCCGGCTACCTCGCCGAGGAACGACGGGCGGTGGAACGAGGTCTGATCGACGGGTCGTTGCGGGGCGTCGCCGCGACCGACGCCCTGGAACTCGGTGTCGATGTCGGGTCGCTGGACGCCGTGGTGATCGCCGGCTGGCCCGGGACCGCGGCGTCGCTGTGGCAGCAGGCGGGGCGTGCGGGTCGCCGCGGACGCGAGGCGGTCGTCGTGTTCATCGCCGCGGACGATCCGTTGGACCACTACCTTCTCGCCAATCCGCATCAGCTGTGGGGGCGGCCGCTGGAATCCGCCGTTGTCGACATCACCAATCCCTACGTCCTGACACCGCACATCCTCTGCGCCGCGTGGGAGTTGCCGCTGGGCGACGTCGAGTTCGTGTTCGAGCCCGCCGACATCAAGACACTGGTCGACAAGGAGAGCGAGGCGGGACGGCTGCGCCACCGTGGAGGCCGGTGGTTCTGGTCCGGGCGCGGCTCGCCAACGACGGGCGTGTCCATTCGCAGCGCCGGCGGCGAACCCTTCGTCATTGTCGACGGGCAGACCGGCGCGCTGATCGGCGACGTCGACGAGGCGCGCGTGTACCGGACGGTTCACACCGGCGCGGTGTACCTGCATCAGGGCCGCACATGGCGCATCCGCGTCCTCGACCTGGACCAGCGCACCGCCGTGGCTATGCCGTACGACGGTGACGAGTACACGCAGCCTCGCAGTGACACCGACGTCACGGTCCTGCAGGTGCGCGACTCCGTCGAGTGGGCCCGCTGCCGCATGCACGTCGGACGTGTGGAGGTGGCGAACCAGGTGCTCGCGTATGAGCGGCGGCGCATCTTCACGAACGAGTCGCTCGGAGTCGTCGACCTGGAACTTCCGCGCCAGCACCTGGTCACGCAGGCGCTGTGGTTGACGATCCCCGACGACGTCCTGGCCGAGGCGCGGGTCCGGCCCGATCAGGTGGCGGGTGCGGCACACGCTGCGGAACATGCCGCCATCGGGCTCCTACCGCTGTTCGCAATGTGCGACCGGTGGGACATCGGCGGTCTGTCGACGCCGTGGCATCCGGACACGGGCCACGCGACGATCTTCATCTACGACGGATACCCCGGCGGTGCCGGCATCGCGGAACGCGGCTACCGCAGCGACGACGCGCACCTACAAGCGACACGCGACGCAATCTTCAGGTGCGGCTGCGCGGACGGCTGCCCGTCGTGCGTCCAGTCACCCAAGTGCGGCAACGGCAATGAGCCGTTGGACAAGGACGGTGCCGTACGACTGCTCAACGCCGTTCTCAACGAGCGCTCGCGCAGCAGGGGCGAGGAGCCCGCGGCGCCGTCGGGATGACAGCCGTCGTCCTCACGCCTCGTCAGTGGGAGCCGGCGGCCCGTGGGCGCACCGCGGCCGTCGCGCCGGCGGTCATCGGGCCGACGATCCGACGTAGCCACGGGGTCCGTGGTGTCACCGTCACCTCGAGGTGGATGCGCAGCGGCCAGCGTTGCAGATCCGTCGCCGCCAGGGTCGCGCCGTTGCGTGACGCGGTGCTGCGCGCCGCGGCCACAGCCGCCGCCTCGCCACCGCCGCCGGGTGCGGCCAGGAGCGGGGAGGTGGCCACCGCGGCCAGAGCCGACGCATCGGCCGCCGCCCGCGCCTGCGCCGACGTCACCGCGAGATCCGCGACGGCGACCACGCCTGCGACGCTGACGACGAGGAGTGCGGCGATCTCCAGGACCGCCGTGAGCGCTGTGCTACCGCTGTCTGCCGCGGCGCGCCTTCCTGACCTCGGTGTCACGGTCGCTCGACTCTCATCGAGACCCTCGCAGGCACCCACACGGTGGCGCCAAACGGCGCGAAGGCGGCGCTGCGCAGCCGCACGGCGGCGAGCACCTGGTCGCCCGCCGCACGATCGGGAGTCGGTGGCGAGAGCGTCACATCGACGCGACGCTGGCCGGCGGCCGCGCGCACAGCCTCCCGTACGGCCTGGTCGTCGTCCACCGCCGCGACACGCGCAGCCTGCAGGGCGACGGCGTGGGCAGTCACGATGTCGGCGCCGAGCACCAGCGGCTTGCACAGCGCCGGCGAGGCGAAGGTATTG
>WHTG01000136.1 GCA_009377835.1 Nitriliruptorales bacterium | reverse complement strand
GGTCGTCGCCAGACCACGCCGCAGGTTCTGGGTGGTCGCGGCTTCGTTGATCCGGCGGCTGCCGGCGACGGAGATCCAGAGCACCGGCATGGCCCCGACGATGCACAGGACTGCGAAGAAAATCAGCGCGGGCATGGCTCTTCCTTAGAACTTCGGCTTGACGACTTTGCGGACCCAGAAGGTTCCGACGGTCATGAGGGCAAAGCACAGGCCGATCAGCATCCGCCCGATCCCCGTCGTGAACATCTCGTTCATGTACGCGGGGTTCATCAGTGTGACACCGCCGACCACGATGAACGGCAAGGCGAGCAGGATGATCGCGGACATCCGCCCTTCAGCACTGAGGGACTTCACCTGGCGGAACACCTGTTCCCGCTCACGGATGGTGCCGCCGACCTGATCGAGAACGACCGACAGGTCACCGCCGACCTCGCGGTGGATCTCGATGGCCTGCATCACCCAGGTGAAGTCGTCGCCGCCGACGCGGTCCGCCATGGCCCGCAGCGTCTCCTCGATGTCCCGCCCGAGCCGGGTCTCCATGACCAGCCGCCGGAACTCATCGGCGGTGGGCGATGCCGCTTCCTTCGCCACGCCGTCGGCGGCCTGCAGCAGGCCGTACCCGCTGCGCAGACTTCCCGCCATCATCTGGAGCGTGTCCGCCAGTTGGGCACCGAAGGCGCGCTTTCGCCGCTCTGCCTTGACTCCGAGGAACACCTTTGCGCCCAGCACCGGTAGAACGGCGAGCAGGAGCCCGACGGCGGGCCCCTTCCAGACCTGGCCGACGAGCATGAGCAGTGCCGAGATCCCCGCCACCAGGAGGACGAATTCAGCCGGGCGCAGCAGGATCCCCGCCTGTTCGAGCCCGTGGTTGATCCGGTCGGTCAGGTTGCGCCGCTGCAGCGCCTGGTCCACGCGCGACTTCGCCCATTCACCCAGGTGGTCCACATGGTTGTGGCGGCCACGTGCAGGCATCAAGGCCGATAGGCCGTTGACACGCCGTTGGCGTCGTGGCCGAAGGAGCAGGAAGAGAACCGAAAGCGCGAGGAACACTGAGGCTGCCGCACCTCTCATGGTCCACGGGTTCTGGAGGAGGACGACCAACGGCGAGGGAGGCGTTGTCGCGGGCGCGACCGGGGGGGCAGGTGCCGGTGTTGCACGAGGCCGAGGCGCAGGGATTGCCTTCGGCAGTTGCAGTTCGGCGACTGCGGGCGAGACATCCGGGCGGTCCGGCAACGACAGACGCAACTCGGCCGGTCCGTGGCCCGTGCTGGCATACCGCAGGACGTATTCGTTCTTCATCGACTTCGCGATCTGGGCGTAGACGGCGTCAAGGGCACCAGGGTCGTTTGCCGACAGCAATATCCCGCCGGCAGACGACGCAAGCGACCGCAGGGGCGCGACCTCGCTGTCGGTGGTCTTGAGGCGAATCGCGGTGAAGGACGTATCCGCCGCCTTCAGCGCCGATTTCGCGCTGGACAGTGATGCGTCGCTCACCGTGTCGGCGCCGTCTGACAGGAGCACGACGGTCCGGCTCACGTCCGGACTCGACGAGAACTGCTCTGTCGCCCGGATCACCGCGTCGTACATGGCGGTCTCGCCACGGGCTTCCAGTGACCGGACCGCATTGATCGCGGCCGCGGGGGCTTCCCGGAAACGACTTGCGACCCTGGGCCGGTCTCCGAACCCGACGACGCCAAGACCTACGCCATCCGGCAGTTGTCTGATGAACGACACGGCGGCGCTCTTTGCGGCGGCCATGGCCCTGCCGTTCATCGATCCCGACGTGTCGATGACCAGGATGACCTCCCGGCTGCCACCGGCAACGAGCTGCGCCTGGGCGACCTGCGTGACACCATCTTCGGCGACGGCGAACTGCTCGGTGAGATCCGTTTCCGCCAGGCCGGCTGGCGCCGCGACCGTGACGGTCACGCCGCCCCGATCGTCGACGTGTGTGTCGATGATGTCCAGCTTTTCCTTGGCGGCGGCCCCCGCGGGCAGGGCGGCGATGGCCGCGGCGGCGGCGACGACAAGGAGCGCGCGCAGCGGCATCATCGCGCGTGGCGCTTCAGACGTTCGCCCGCGATGTTCGCCGCGGAGGCGCCGAATACCGTGGGTGGAAGGGTGATGCCGTGCTGCTGCAGCTTGTCGAGGAAGTGGGGGCGCAGGCCAGTGGGCTTCTGGGTCCCCCGGTACCGCCCGTCCTCGGCGATGCCGGCGGTGTAGTCGAACGTGAAGATGTCCGTCAGGGTTACGATGTCGCCCTCCATCCCGACCACCTCCGTCACGTGCGAGATCCGCCGGCTGCCATCCCGCATACGTGTCAGCTGCACGATCAGGTCGATGGCGGACGCGACCTGTTCGCGGATGGCGCGGCTCGGCAGGTCCATGCCCGCCATCAGCACCATGGTTTCCAGGCGCGCGACGGCGTCCCGCGGTCCGTTCGCGTGGACCGTGGAGAGCGACCCGTCGTGCCCGGTGTTCATGGCCTGGAGCATGTCGAGCGCCTCGCCGCCACGGGTCTCACCGACGACGATCCGGTCGGGCCGCATGCGCAGTGAGTTGCGGACGAGGTCGCGAATCGCCACCTCACCCTTCCCCTCGATGTTGGCGGGCCGGCTCTCCAGGCGGACGACATGGTCCTGGTGGAGCTGGAGCTCGACGGCATCCTCGACGGTGACAATCCGCTCTTCGGCGGGGATGAACGACGACAGCACATTCAGCAGCGTCGTTTTTCCGGTACCGGTTCCACCGGAGACGAGGATGTTCAACCTGCCCTCGACGCAGGCTTCCAGCAGATTCGCGATGGACGGGCTCATCGTCCCGAATGAGATGAGGTCGCTCACCTGGTATGGGTCGGCCGCGAACTTCCGGATGGTGAGGGACGGACCGTCGACGGCCAGCGGTGGGATGACCGCGTTGACGCGTGAGCCGTCAGGCAGGCGGGCGTCGACCATGGGCGACGACTCGTCGATGCGCCGACCGACCTCCGACACGATCTTCTCGATCACCCGGCGCAAGTGATCCTCGGACAGGAAACGCGCGCCGGTGCGGTGCAGCCTTCCGCTGCGCTCCACGTAGATCGCGTGCTCCGCGTTCACCATGATCTCGGTGACGTCGGTGTCCTGGAGGAACTGCTGCAGCGGGCCGTAGCCGAGCACGTCGTGGCAGATCTCGTCCACCATGCGCTGGCGCTCGCCTGGGCTGAGCGGGGCCTGCTCGGCGTCGACGACCTGGCTCAGTTCCTGGCGGACGAACGCGGTCAGCTGCTGGTCGGTGAGCGACGAGTCGTACAGCCGCGACCCGAGCCGCACGAAGAGCGCATGTGTGGCGCGGTTCTTGAGGTTGGCGAAAGGATCAGGCTGGTCTTCGTGGTGGTCGGCCGCCGCCAGCCGGGAGCGCGGCGACGGCGCGGCGTCCACGGGCTCGCCGCCTGCGCCCTCGTCAAGTTGGCGCAACCGTTCGCTCAGCTTCATCGTGCGTCCTTCCGGCGCCGCAGGAAACCGGCGTTTCGAGTGGTTGCCGGTTCATCGGCGACCCGCTTGACCAGGGACATGAACTGGCGGGCAACCGGGGACCGGGGATCGGACTGGATGACCGGGGACCCCTGGTTCAGTGACAGCGGCACAGCACGCGAACTCGGCACGGAGACATCGATCGGCAACTGCACCGTGGCCTCGATGTCCGATGCCGCCAGTCCGACACGCGCATCTGCGCGATTGAGCAGGAAGTGCTTCCGGCCCGGCACCAACCCGAGCTGCTCCAGCGCGAGCAACTCCTTGTGCAGGGCTCGCACGCTCGGGACGTCCATCGAGCACACGCAGATCAGGTCCGTCGAGTGCTCGATCGCCGTCAGCGCATGCTCACTGAGCCCCGCGTCGGTGTCGACTATGACGTAGCGGAACTCGTCGGCCAGCACCTGCAACGTCCTCGCGATCTGTCCCGCCGTGATCTCTTCCGCCTCTGCCGGCGACTCCGGTGCGCACAGCACGAACAAGCCCATCTGGTGCGACGTGAGCGCGACCTTCACCGCAGCGGGGTCCACGCTCGATGCGCGGGCGACATCCGCCATCGTGGCTTCCGGGTCCAACTGCAGGGCGCTTGCAACATCACCGAACTGGAGGTCGAGGTCGACCAGGACCACTTCACCCGGCGCCAGTGCCGCCAAGCCCAAGGCCAGGTTGGTGCAGGTGGTGGTCTTTCCGGAGCCGCCCTTGGGTGACACGACCGTGATCACCTTGCCGGTCGGGGAGTCGGCGACAACATCCGGGCCGAGCGCGGAGCGGCGACGCTGCGCAACGTCGGCAGCGCGGTCGAACATACGGACCAGTTCCACGGCATCCGCGTCAGGGGCGAGGACATCGCGCACACCGGCGCGCAGGGCGCGCTCCAACAGACCGGGGGAACCGGGGGCGACCAGCAGAACGCTGATCTCCGGCCGCTCGATGTCGAAGCGCTGCGCCAGGTTCAGCGCGATGTCGATGTCGATGCCGGGCCCAAGCGCCACCACCTCGGTGGCGCTGCCCTTCTCACCCACCAGGTCCTCGAGGGACTGGGCCGTCATGTAGTCGACCCGTCGGAGGTCGCCGTTGAGCGACGGCTGGAACGCGTCGCGCACACGCTGCTCGAACGCTGCGTCGTCTGTTGTCAGGATGATGCGGTTCATTCGTGCACCGTGCCTCTGGTCTGGACCTTCGTCCCGTCTGTCGGGGCGGTCTCGGGGTCATTGGACAGCCATACGGTCCCGTGCTCCGCGGCGAACACCAGTCGCTCGACGGCCGGCGCGTCCAGCGCGAGCGTCACCAGGAGCGCGTCGCCCGGGTTGCCTGCCGCGGGCTCCGCCTGCTCGCCGTCACCGCTGGGTGGGGCGACGCCTCCCTGCACGTGCGTCACGAGTACCTTCTCCAGGGTCAGGTGGGTGCTCTCGGGATACTTCTTCGCGGAATTTGCTTCGCCCGTGGTCCAGTCCTCCATCTGCTTGAACGACGTGACGACGCCGACCGTGTCCCCGGCCTTGATCCGGCCGGCCAGCGCCCGCTCTGGCGTGAGCGGCACGGTGACCTCCTGCAGGTCCTCGGGCACCTCGACCGCGCCCTTCGCCTCCAGCTTCTCGGGGGCGATGAATCGGCTCGAGAGCACCTGTTCGCCGGGAACGAGGTCGACTGCCGCCACCTTGCCGTCCAGCTCGCCGACGTCGGTGACACTGTCGTTCGCCTGGACCTTCGCCGGCACCTTGGTCACCGTGAGGAAGCCCTCCAGGGCGTCGCCTGGCGTTCCCGCCGCGATCGCCTTCCTTACGGTCAGGACCTGGACGACCTGCTCGCCGGCAAGTGCACGGTCCTCGGCGGAGCGCACGTACGCCAGCAGCACGAACGTCCCCATGGCGGCCAGCAGCACTGCCACCAGCGCGCCCAATACTCTGCGGTTCATAGCGTATTCCTCGTGTTGGTCGAAAGGGGTCAGTAGGTCATTCGGGCGGTGGTGACACCGAACGGGCAAAGAGCTGGGTTGGTGCAGAACACGCTGTCGGTGATCGCGTAGTCGACGAACCACCCGCTGACGCAGTAGGCCTGGCCGGTGATCGAGCCCTCCGGGACGCCGAGCTGGTCCGCCAGCGCCGCCTTGCAGTCCGGCGCGTTGACCGAGTAGCCGGGGAAGCTCCATCCGGTGACGTGGAACCCGATGTAGTTGATGATCCGGTATTCGTCGTGCCCCGGCTGGATGCGGTAGTCCCCGAAGACCGGGATCGCCATGGGGCCCAGTTCTAGACACTTGTACTCGGGGGGCATGGCGACGCCAGTGATGACCGTGGCCCACGTGGTGGTCGTCCCGTCCGGGTCTTCCTCGACTGACGTGTGCACGGTGCAGTCCTCCTCCACCTGGATCTTGCCGAAGCCGCCGGGGAGGAATCCGTCGCCGTCGGAGTCCATGCCCACGTGCGACGGGCAGGCAGGAACCAGCGAATCGTCGGCTTGTGTGGAGTCGTGGAAGGGGATGACGATGCCCGTGCCGGCGGGCGCGGTCTCATACAGGTCCCCCCCCTGTGCGGCCACACCGGCGTCGATGTCGCACTGGGAGATGACGAATGGTGCCGTGGCAGCGGCGCCAATCGCTCCCCAGCGCGCTCTGCCGCGCGCCCGGACGAGTGCCGTTTCCTCGCCGAACACCTTCGCGGCCTGCATCGGGGTGTCCTGGGTGCGGGTGATGACGGTGACCGTCTGGGTGCCCATGTCGATGTCGATGTCCTCGACCGTCGTGGCCTCGTCGCCAGACGCATTCGCGACCGCGTACTCGTCGGCCAGAGTCGCGTCGCACGCACCGCGGGCGCAGCTGTACGCAACGGCGAGCGCGGCAGCGTCGGCACCGTTCTGCAGCTCCTCCCGCTCGTTGTTCAGGATCCCGCCGTCCACCGTCATGGCCAGAACTGCCACCAAAGCCATGAACAGCACGCCGACGACGATCGCGTACGAGCCTTCCTCGCCATTCAGCCGCCGCATCTCATCACCGCCCTTCCACGAAGATCCACGGTCATCGCCGGCAGGAAGGCGACGTTCACCTGGTAGCCGTCGCGGCGGGCTTCGACCCACGCCTGCGGTGGGTCACTGGGCGGGTCGGACGGGGTGGGGCAGTTGCCCGAACTGAACGCCGCGACGTCGGGGATGCCTGCCACCGACCCTCCCGCGGCTTCCACGGTGACGCCGTTCCAGTCGCCGCCGTCCACCAGGCTGTAGACACGAACGCCCTCGCGGGCGGCGTGCGCGAGGTCCATCCGCAGGCTGTAGGCCATCCCGAACTCGACGAGTCCCGAAATGAGGATGACGAGCAGTGGCAGCATGAGTCCGAACTCCACGACCATGCCGCCGCGCTCGTCGTCGAGCTGTCGGAGTCGGTGGGAACGGGGCCGCATTTCAACACCTCGGATGTTTTGGGTCAGGGCGGGAAATAGAGAGGGGTGCCGATCCCGTCTCCGGAGAATCGGGGGCGGCCCTTCCCCCGTCGGGGGAAGGGCCGCCGGCCATCCGATTACGTCGCGGCCGGGGAGCCAGGCAGGCTGTTGATCTTGGTGGCCATCTTGTCGAACCAGCCGTCGACCGCTCCCACGAGCGCCGCACCGACCGCGATCAACCCGAGGGCGATCACAGCAACGACGATGCCGTATTCGATCACGACGCCGCCAACCTCGTTGTCTTCGATGCGGTTCTTGATCATCTGGTACATGGCGAAAACAGTAAGCATGGTGTTTCTCCCGTTGTCCGGTGACTCCGCGTCTTGCGAAGTCCGACTGAACGCAGAGTGCGGCACGGCCAGGGGCGACTCATCGCCAAAATTGATGAAACCGTTGAGATCCCTCAACACCGTGGTTGCGAATGTCCTGCCGGTTCCCATGCAGCGACGTCGCGGCCCTGCGAATACCAGCGTGCGACGCGGCCGGTTCGCTGAATTACAATATCTCTCTAGCAAGATTCCGAGAAAGAGTCATTAATTTCACGCTCAGAAGCGCGCCGCGATCTCCGGCCAGGTACCACCAGGATCGATCAAGGTCATGTGATCGTCGCCCTCGACCTCGAGGTAGTGCACGGTGTCGCCGGCGTGTTGCGCCGCCTGCACGTACCGCCGGCTGTGGTCCACCGGCACCACGGGGTCGCCGACTGCGTGCGCGACCAGCGCCGGCACGCGCAGCGGCAACCGGTCGAGTGGCGACGCCACTGCCGGCGGCTCCCCGTCCAGCAGTCGCGAGGCGGCACCGCCCCCGAGGCGTTGACGTGCGGCGGCCTCGATGTCGCAGATACCGGCGAGCGACACCACGCGGTCGATGCGGTCGGACCGCTCCCCGCACGCCCACAGCGCTAGCTGCGCGCCGGCGGAGTGTCCGACCAGGAGAAGCGGTGCGCCCGCCGCGCCTGCGGCGATGAAGTCGACGGCGGCCAGCACGTCGTTGGCCGTCGCGGGCCAGCCGCCGCCTGCGCCCACCCGCCGGTACTCGACGTTCCAGGTCGTCCAGCCTCGGCGCGACAAATCGACCGCGACGCCGTCCATGAGGTTGCGACGCCAGGCGTCCATCCAGAACCCACCGTGGAGAAGGACCGCGGTTCCATGGTGGTCGCCGTCCGGCCGCCGGACGTCCGCGACGTGATCCTCGCCGGTGCCGTACGCAATCACCTCCGCCGGCCACGCGGTGTGAAACGCGACGTGGCGGATGGCCCAGCGGAACCCGTCGGCGCCCTGCCCCGCCTGAACCAGTCCTATCGGGACGGTCACCGGCGGCGGGTCGATGCCAGGGCCGACGACCAGCGCGTCCGCGGCGCGTGGATCGGTGCCCAGAGTCCACCCCACCTCCCGGGCCCATCCGGCGCACAAGCGCAGCAGGTTCTCGACCGAACGCGGGGCGGGCGCGGACAGTCCGGGACGGTCGAGCCGCACATGCGACCCCACCACGACGAAAACCTCAGGCATCGCGCAGCCGCAACAGTTCCCGCGCGATGATCGTGCGTTGGATCTCCGAGGTCCCCTCGTAGATGCGTGGCGCCCTGACCTCCCGATACAGGTGCTCGAGCAGATGGCCCGACTGCAGCGCCCGCGCACCGTGGATCTGCACCGCCGCGTCCACGACGAACTGCGCCGTCTCCGTCGCGTACAGCTTGGCCATGGCAGACGCCTGCGTTATCCCCTCACCGCCGTCGTCGTACAGCCTGGCCGCGTCGTACACGAGCATGCGCGCCGCCTTCATCCGCGTCGCCATCTCGGCGAGCTGATGCCCGACAGCCTGGAACGCGGCGATCGGCTGGCCGAAGGCGCGCCTCGTCGCCGCATGCTCGACCGCGGAATCCAGCGCCGCCTGCGCCATACCCACCGCCAGCGCCCCGACGCTGGGGCGGAACAGGTCGAGTGTGCGCATGGCGACGCGAAACCCGCCGTCGATG
>WHTG01000191.1 GCA_009377835.1 Nitriliruptorales bacterium | reverse complement strand
GACGCCGGGCTCCGAGCTCACCCCCGGAAAGCCGTGCGTAGGTGGCCCACGTGGGCCACCTACGCACGGCTTTCCGGGGGTGAGCTCGGAGCCCGGCGTCTTCGCGCCGCGGGTCTCGGTGGCTTCGTCGGGGCTTTCCCTGGCAGAAGCGTGCTGTGGACGCTCCCCCTCGCTTGGGGTTGGCGGTCGGGGCGCCTGCTGACGCAGGCAGCTGGTTGGTCACGGGTTGTCTGCCCACTGCGCATCGACGCCACGTTACGCACCCGTGGCGGTGAGGGCGGGCAAGGCTGTGGAGAACTTGTTGGTCCGACTATTTGGACGACTCGATCTGCTCGTCCACCCACGCACGGACATCCGCGGGTCGGAAGCGAAGGTGGCGGCCTACGCGGAAGCCACGGGGGCCCTTCTGCAGGTAACGCCACTGGTGGATGGTCTTGACCGGGACGCCGAGGTGCTCAGCGAGTTGCGCGGCGCTCCACAGCCGCTCAGGAGTTGTGGTGCCTGAAGGGTCCATCTGGGGCTCCCAAGGTCAGCGGAGGTCATCGCCTGCAAGCAGGAAGTTGTCAGGGCCGTCGCCTCCTGTGACATCGGACGGCGGGAGGGCGGAGGGTGTCGCTCGCCCGTGCTCAGGCGCCGGCCGGGCGACGCGCCGGGGGGGACCGCTCTGCAGGCAGCGAAGGCAGACTCGACGGACGAGTACGGCCCATGCGTGTGAGCTGGGCCACTACATCGTCCACATCGGCAGCCCCGAGTTCGCCCGCGACGAGCTCGTCCGTGCACTGCGACCGCTCGTGACCGGCTACCGGAGCTGGCTCGAGCACCTCGTCCAGCAGTCGGCATGATGCGCGGGAGCCGGCGCCGCCCCCACCGTCTCCCTGACTCCCCGGCCTGACTGAGACACCGTTCGGGGGCTCAGCGCAGGTGGTCAGGGTCCGCGCGCTCCAGGGAGTCGTCGCCTCGCCAGGCGCCCGAAGGACGATCACGTGGCGCCCACCCGGGAGTGACCGACGCGCCCTGGGCGGGGGATGCATGGAGGCCGCCGGGCTATGGCCCTCGCCCGGAGTAGGCCCCGACGGCGGCAAGCGACCGGCAGTTGGCCGACATGCGACGTTTCGGTCTCGCGATCTCCCCCGCGCGATAAGGGGTGCTCGGGCTGTCGCACCTGCCGCGTATGGTCACTTGTACCACCACCGGACCGAGGGAGCTTGCGGTGCCCGCGCCGACGATCACGCTTCGTACCGTTGGCCTTACCGCGCTCGCCGAAGAGGCCGTCATCCGGTTCGGCACGATCGAACCGCACCAGATGATCAAGTCCGCCTTGGCCACGGCCGACCGCTACGACCGCGTCGTGGCGGCCTTGGGCCTGCCGCCCCAACAGGTGCTGGTCGTGTCCTGCTTCGCGGGCACGGACGGATGGTCACCGGCCGCGCTGGCTGCGTTCACCGGCTATGACACCTATCACGTGACCACCGGCGCCACCATCCAGGCGCTGGGCTACGAGTTGTGGCCGACCGACATCGTTGACGAGTTCGGTGAACCTGATCCGCGCAATGCCGTCCACTTCGACCTGGTCATCGCACGTGACCTAACTGCGACCGAACTTGCCGACCGCACCGCACCAGACCCGGATGCCAGACGTACCCTGCGGGCGTGGTTCATCCCTGCGGTACTGCCGTTGCTGGATGCGTTGGAGGGTCCCATGCCGCTTGCCTAGCGACGAGTCGCGATACGATCTCATCCTGAGGAGGGAGGAGGCGCGATGACCATCCTGACCAGAACCGTCGTCACCATCGAGACCACCCCCGGCATGCTCAAGCACGATGTCGTCCACGTCCACGAGGCGTTGCTCGACGGCGACGAGGGCCTGGCGGTGGGCGATGAGGTGCTGATCCACGACGGCGCCGGCACCTACCGGGCCGCCACCGTAACCAGCCATGACGACGACATCTGGCAACTGACCCTCACGCGCAGCTGACACGGCCGCGAGGTAGCTCGTGGCCAGTGCTGCGGTAGTGGCGGCCAGCCCCTCCAGCCGGTCTCCCTGGGTGTGCCACGATCAAGCCCAGCCTTGCCCGTAATAGCCCGGCCCGCTCCTGCCGATCATGTGCCCGCCCCAAGGCCGCCAGCGGTGCCAGCGAGCGCTCCCGGGGGTCAGCATGACCGACACGATCACGTTCGGGTCGACGACGACCCGCACAGGTCAGGACGCGCGGGCACGCCGCTGGGCACGAGCAGCCTCCTGCTCAGCGACGACGATGTCCATGACCTCGCCTTCGGACAGGTCCTGCCACGGGCTCGCGGCCTGCAGACGGCCCAACGCGCGCAGGGCGAGCAACCGACGCAATGCCCGCTCCACGAGCTCGTCGGTCGCCACGGCGTCCTCGGCCGCAGCCGCGGCCGCACGCTCGTACAGCGCGGAGTCGATCGAGACAGAACGACGGGATCGGCTCACAGCGGCAGGCTACCGGTCGCCTCAACGAGGCCCTGGCCGCCGCGGACAACGGGGCTGACGTCGCTGCGGCGCGAACACGGTCGCCGGGCATGCCGGCGTCGCACCTCGGCCTGCGGTCTCGCCCTATGGTTCGGCTGTCGTTGATCCTGCTTCCCCCCGTCCCGAGCGAGGTGCGACCGTGACCGCTGTTGCTCGTGAACGCGTCGCCGCCCTCTTGGGGGAGGTGACGTCGCCCGGTTCGTTCAGCGCGCGGCGTGCCGCCTCGGTGGACGACCTGCACCTCGAGGTCCGGGGGCTCGGGCGGCTTCTCCTCCCCGTGCCGGACGCGCAGGCCAAGCAGCTGTGTCGACTGGGTCGTCCCGCCCGGTACGGGCGAGGAGAACAGACGCTGCTGGATTCCCGGGTGCGTGACACGTGGGAGATTCCCAAGAGTCGTGTGAAGATCGACAAGCGGCGGTGGAACAAGACCCTGCTGCCCGTGCTCGAAGGCCTGCGCGGGGATCTCGGGCTTCCCTCCGGGGGCCAGCTCGAGGCGGAGCTGCATTCCATGCTGGTGTACGCCCGCGGGCAGTTCTTCGCCCCCCACCAGGACTCCGAGAAGGCCGATGAGATGGTCGGGTCCCTGGTGGTGATGCTGCCGGCCTCGTTCAGGGGCGGGGCCCTGGTCGTCGAGCACGCTGGCGAGACGGCGACGTACCGGGGGTCGGGGAAGTCGCTGTCCTTCGTGGCCTTCTACGCCGACTGCCGTCACGAGATCCGGCCGGTCAGGTCCGGCTACCGGATCGTGCTGACGTACAACCTGCTGCTGCGCGAGGACACGGTTGAGGCGAGCATGACCGAAGCGGCACCGGAGGCGGTTGCTGCGGTGGCCCGCTGCGTCGAGGAGCACTTCGCGACGCCACTGCCCTCGCCTCCGCGATCCGCCGGCGAGGCCCTCGCCGATCCACCCAACCGGCTCGTCTATCTGCTCGACCACGAGTACACGATGCGGGGCTTGTCCTGGTCGCGGCTCAAGGGCAGTGACGCGAGCCGCGCAGCGGTGCTGCGGGCCGCGGCCACGCGCACCGGCTGCGAAGTCGTCCTGGCGCTCGCGGATGTCCGCGAGACGTGGAGCTGCCTCGGGCCTGAGTGGGACGCGCCCTGGTACGGCCGCCCGCGAGGCGGCTGGCGGGACGGCTGGAACGAGGACCTTGACGACGAGGATGCGTGGGCCGCCGAGGAGGGGCCGACGGAGCCCGATGCGTACGAGCTCGAGGAGCTGGTCGACTGGAGCATCACGCTGGACGCTTGGATCGACCCGAAGGGCGTGCGGGGCGAACCCGTCGCTACCCCTGTTCGCGACGTCGAGGTCTGCGCCACCACCGCGTCGGTGGATCTCCGCCCCTATGCCTCGGAGTACGAGGGGTACATGGGCAACTACGGCAACACGATGGACCGCTGGTATCGCCGCGGGGCGCTCGTGCTGTGGCCACGCGACCGGGACTTCGTCGTCCGAGCCGAGGCTTCCCCCACCTGGGCCCTGGACGCGCTCACGAAGCAGCTTCGGGCCGGAGACGTAGCGGCGACCCGCGAGATGGCGGCAGCGCTGTCACCGTTCTGGACCACCGTCGCCGCCCACGAGCAACGGCGAGGCTTTCTCACAGCGGCGCTGCGCGTCGCCCGTGGCCTGGATCACCCCGAGCAGGCGGCCATGCTGCTCGCGCCCTTCCGGGTGGAGATGCTGGGGCGCAGTCAAGCGCGGGGGCTGGCGGCGCTGGCCGAGCGCTACGGGCAGACCTGGGCGCGCGACCTCCTGACCGCCTGGTTCGGTCGCGGGCGACCGGGGATCGCTTCGGGGGGGAAGGGCCGCGAGGCGTGGGTCGCGTCGCTGGCGGGGCTCTGCGAAGTGCTGCATGCCCCAGGTGGGCCCGGTGCAGCGACCGCGCGGCTGCTGGTCGAGGGCACGTGGAGATGGCTCAGCGGGGCGGTGGAGCAGCGGCGTGGCCTCATGCCGCCCAGCCGCCGGGACGAGGCACTGGGCGAGCTGACGCAGCCGATCCTCGCCGTGCTCGAGTGCACGGCGACGATCGCCGCGGCCGACCTTCGTGACGAGGTGGTCGAGTCCCTGTGCAGCCAGAGCGACGACCTGCTTGCCTGTCTCATGCAGGTGCTGCGCGCGGCCAGGACGCCGCCGGCCACCCGCCCGGCAACGGGGCTCGACCGCATCGCGCAGCACTGCACCCAGCGGCTCGAGGCGCGGCTCGCGCGCCCGCGCCGTGCCGACGACGACTGGGCGATCGAGCCTCCCGGCGGCTGCAACTGCACGGACTGTGACGTGCTTGATGGATTCCTGACCGACCCGGCCCGGCGGACCTTCGAGTGGCCACTCGCCAAGGAACGTAGGCGTCACGTTCACACGAGGCTCGACGGCGCCGAACTTCCCGTGCGCCACCAGACCAGGCGGACAGGCCGGCCGTACACGCTGGTGCTGACCAAGACCCAGGACCTCTTCGACTGCGACAGGCAGATCCGTCGCCGCGATGAGGCGGATCTGAGCTGGCTTCACGGGACATGGGGCCGCGTCTGATTCGTGGTGGACTCAGCTCACCCAGACTTGCCCAGCCTGACGGGCGCCCACGCGCAACCTCGAGGCTGCGAGTGGTGATCACGGCAGCCTCACCAGCGGACCGGCGGTGATCGTGGGGACGAGCACCGTGGGAGGAACAGCGCCCGGCCGCGGGCGACCAGCAGCGGCCGGTGGGTGGTGGCCAGCCAGCCCAGCGCGACCGGGTCGCCGACCGCCGTCGCGGGCACCAGCCGCCGGTAGCAGGCGCCGGCGTCGAGGCCGGGCCGGTCGACGTGGGCGACGAGGTCGCCTGCGCAGCAGCCGAGCAGCCGGGCGGCGTGCCGTCGGCGCTGGTCGTTGTCGAGAGCCGGTCCAGCGGCGGGTGACCTCGCCGAACGGGGCGGGGGTCGAGTCGTACATCGGGCGCAGCTCCTCGTGCTGGAGTGCGCCGACCGTCCCCCCTGGGGCTATGCGGAACTGATGCAGAACTGATGCTGGCGCCTATGCGGCGGGCGTCGCGGCTATGCCAGGCTGAACCGCACTGGTTCCGGAGGAGGGTGTGATCTAGCAAGGAGACTGGTCGCATGCCTGCTCAAAGGAAGTTCGACAGCGAAACCCG
>WHTG01000012.1 GCA_009377835.1 Nitriliruptorales bacterium | reverse complement strand
GACCGTCGCCGACGAGGTTGGCGCCCCTGACGGGATACGTCAGCTCGCCGTCCTCGATCATGTGCGCCTGGTCCACGCCGAACACGAAGTCGCCCGACGCTGGGTCGACCTGGCCACCACCGAGATCGTTGCAGTACAGCCCGTGCTTCACGCTGCGGATGATCTCGGCCGGATCGTCCTCGCCGGGGAGGATGTAGGAGTTGGACATGCGCGGGATCGGCAGGTGCGCATAGGACTGGCGGCGGCCGTTACCGGTTCGCGGAACACCGAGTTCCTTCGCCCGCAACCGGTCACTGAGGTAGTCGGTACAGACACCTTGGTCGAACAGCACGGTGCGCTGCGCGAGGGTCCCTTCGTCGTCGAAGCTGTAGCTGCCCCACGCCCCGACGTCGGTGGCGTCATCGACGCCCGTCAGCAACGGTGTCCCGATTCGCTCACCCTGGCGTCCCCCGTACACACTGGCCTGCTTCGCCACGATGTCGGCTTCCATACCGTGGCCACAGGCTTCGTGAAACAGCACGCCGCCGCTCCCGGCCGCGAGGACCACCGGCAGCTCGCCGGCGGGCGCGGGTCGGGCGTCCAGCATGTGTACCGCCTGCTTCGCCGCCTTGCGACCGATGTCGGCGGGCGGGAGGCGGTCGAGCAACTCCATGCCCACGGACGCGCCGGGACCGTAGTAGCCGGTCTGGATGGTGTCGCCGCGTGCCGCGACAGCCTGGACCACCATGCGGGTGCGGACCCGCCTTCGGTCAGCCGCACCCCCTCGGAGTTCGCCAGGTACACGTCCTGTCCGGTGTCGGCCCAGATGACCGTTACCTGGCGGAGCTCGGCCGACACTGACCAGGCGGCGTCCTCGGCCTCACGGACGATCGCGACCAGGCCCGTGCCGTCGACTGCGAAGGGATCCTTGGCCGCTGGGTGCATCACCTGCGGCACCTGGTGGGTGAGGTCCGCGACGGACGTCTCCGACGAGCCCTGCACGCCGGCGGCGGCGACGCGTGCCGCGTCCAGCAACGCGTGACGGCTCAATACGTTTGTGTAGGCGTACGCGGTCTGGGCGCCGCGCTGCACCCGGATGCCGGCACCGCGGTCGCGTCCCGATGTGAGCGATTCGATGCGCCGGTCGTCGAGGCGTACGGTGCGCGAGCGTCGCTGTTCGGCGTACACCTCGGCGAACTCGGCTCCGGCCGACAGCGCCGCGGCGAGCACCGCGCGCACGTCCTCGTCATCGAGCGCGAAGGTCATCACACCTCCAGGCGCGCTGCGCCGGACCCATCGCCCGCCGGAATCGCGGCGGGCATCCGAAACACAGCGCCGTGACTGCGGCCGGCGCACAAAGCGATTGGCATGGGCGGTTCCCTTCGCAGTGGGTGGCGCAGCGTAGCGGGCGACGCCTCGACAGGAACGCGGCGAAGGCCGCGAGCGGTGAATTTCATCAAAATCGACCATGGCAGCCGCGCCGCCCGTCATTACGGTCTGTACATCCCACATCCCTGGAGGCCACTCCGGTGAGTGATGACAGGCGGGCTTGTGCATCTTCGTGCCGCGCTTCGGCGCAGCTTTCTCGTGTTGCTGACGGTTGTGCCGTTGGCCTGCGCGGCCCTACCCGCGCTGGCGGGTGACCGTGAGGAGTTCGAAGCACAGCGCGACGCGTGGACGCGCAACCAGGAGCTGCTGGCGGACACCAGCGCGAATCTGGAGGAAGTCGACACCGAGGCGGGACAGGCGGCGGACGACATCGCCCAGGTCCAACAGCGGTTGCAGGACGCCCAGGATCGCCTGGACCGGCTCCGTGAGCGCCTGACGCGGGCGACGCGCCGGCTACGCGCGGCCGAACACGCCAACGACACCGCGACCGTGGCGCTCGGGCAGGAGATTCGGTCACTGGGCGCGATGGAGGACGCCGTCGAGCAGCATGCGGGCGAACTCGAGGTGCAGGTCGTCGCGGCCTACAAGTACGGGGGCTCCTCGGCCCAATTCCGGGGCGTGCTCGACGTGGTGCTCAAGTCCGACAGCCTCACCGAGTTCACGACGGCGTACGAGCAGTTGCGGTCCAGCACCGTCAACCAGAAGCAACTGATGGACGACGTCACGGCCCTCGCGGAACAGCTGTTCGACCAGCGGGCCCGTGTTGCGGCGATGCAACGCGAGACGCAGCGCGCGCAGCGGGCCGCCGCCGCCGAACGCCGCGGCATCGCCGCCTTGACCGTCGAGCAGGAGACGGTGGTCATCGACATGCGCCGCGACCGCCAGGAACTGCGGGAGCTTCTGACACAGCTGCGCGACCGCCAGGAGGAAGACACACGCCGCATCGCCCAGCTGGAGACGGCATCGGACACGCTGTACGACCAGCTGCGGCAGTATCGGTATCTGGGAGCTGCCCCGGGCGCCAACGACCTGCTGTGGCCGACCGACGGGCCGGCCACGTCCGGCTTCGGCTTTCGCACCCATCCGATCTTCAAGACCCGCCGGCTGCATGCCGGCATCGACATCCCAGCCCCCACCGGCCAGCTGATTTATGCAGCCGCCGACGGGCGCGTCCTCAGCGCCGGCCCACACGGCGGGTACGGGAACGCCGTCGTCATCGACCACGGCGAGGGTCTGACGACCGTCTACGCGCACCAGTCCTCGATACTGATCTCCACCGGCGACGAGGTGTCCGGCGGCGACACGATCGGTGTGGTCGGCTCGACCGGTCAGTCGACCGGTCCGCACCTGCACTTCGAGGTGCGTCAGGGTGGTACTCCCGTGGATCCGCTCGACTGGTACTAATACGTTCGGCACAATCCCGCGCCCTACCAGGGTGAGGAGACTGATGTGGCGGCGGACCTGCAGGGCAAAGTTGCGCTGGTCACCGGCGGGAGCTCGGGATTCGGCAAGCTGACGGCACAGCGGTTCGCCGCCAGAGGTGCGACGGTGGTGGTCGCCGATGTGGCCGTCGAGGCGGGCCGGGCGGTCGCCGACGCGGTGGACGGCCGGTTCGTGGCGCTGGACGTGTCCGACAGCGCGCGCTGGGGAACTGGGCTCGACGAGGCGCTGGGCAGCGACGGCACGCTGGACGTCGCGTGCCTCAACGCCGGAATCGGCACCAACAACGCCGACCTTCTGAACATCTCCGACGAGGAGTACCGGCGCGTTGTCGGGGTCAACCTCGACGGCGTCTTTTTCGGTGCCCGGGCCGCAGTCCGACGGATGCGGTCCGGTGGCGCCATCGTTGCGACGGCGTCGCTGGGCGGGCTCGTGCCGATGCCCAACGATCCCGTCTACAGCCTGACCAAGCACGCGGTCGTCGCGTTTGTCCGCAGCATCGCACCGGGTCTTACCGACCGGAGGATCACGGTGAATGCCGTGTGTCCCGGGTTTGCGGACACGCCGCTGCTGACCGACGACTTCCGCGCTGCACTCGCCGCCGCGGACCTGCCGCTGATCGACCCGGAGGTAGTTGCCGACACGGTGATGCGGATCCTCGACGAGGGCCGGACAGGCGAGGCGTGGTTCGTCCAACCCGGCAGAGAGCCCGCGCCGTACGAGTTCCGGGGCGTGCCCGGCCCACGGTGATGCCGTGGGTTCGACTCACGTGCCCCCGGCAGGACTCGAACCTGCGACGCACGGTTTAGGAAACCGACGCTCTATCCCCTGAGCTACGGGGGCGGGGGTTGAACGAAAGGCGGTAGGAAACTCCGCCGCATCCCGATCCTGCAGTGGGATGGTAGCGGGCGCAGGCGCATGAGGTGTAGCTGGGCTCCACGCGTCGCCTCGAGCTGCCGGGTCACGCCTCCGGGTCCATCAGGTCGCTCTCTCGTCACCCGACGAAGAATCCCACACGCCCCCTGTCGCGTGGCACACTCCGGGAGCACTGCGGGCGGATGCCGCTCGGGTTTTGGTGCGGGTCGACCCAACCAGGGCTTTCAAGGCGGCGCTGAGGGAGTCCTGATGGGCCGATCGACGCTGGCCAACTTCCTCGCCATGACCGGCGACGATCCCCGCTTCCTCGCGGAGGTCATCGACACCTTCGTCAGCGATGCACGTACGCAGCTGGACACGATGAACCAGGCCCTTTCGGCGGGCGACGTCGACGTGCTGCGGCGCGCGGCGCACACCCTGAAGAGCACCAGCCAGAACCTCGGGGCGGCTGCCCTGGGTCGGGTTTCCGCAGAGATCGAGGTCATGGCCCGCTCGCGGGAGATCGACGGCGTCGCGCAGCGGCTCGCGGCCGCCGACGCGCAGCTGGCGGCAGCCACCGACGAGCTGCTGCGGCGACGGCCTGAGGGGGTGCCGAGTCATGACCGCCGACGCTGGGCGTGGGTCGCTCCTCGTCGTCGACGACAGTGAGCTCAACCGCAAGCTGCTGCGCAACGCGCTCGAACGCCAGGGGCACAGCGTCGAGACTGCAGCGGACGGCGTGGCAGCGCTCTCCACGCTGCGCGAGCGTGGAGCAGGTGCGTTCGACGTCGTCCTGCTCGACATCGTCATGCCCCGCCTGGACGGCTTCGGGACGCTCCCCGAGATGAAGGCGGATCGGCAGCTGCGCCACCTGCCAGTCATCGTCATCTCCACGCTTGACGACCTGCCCAGCATCGTCCGGTGCATCGAAATGGGCGCGACGGACTTCCTGCCGAAGCCGTTCAACGCCTCTCTGCTGCGCGCCCGTTTGCACACATCGCTGGCGGACAAGCGTCTGCGCGACCTCGAGCTGGAGTACCTCGAGCAGGTCGGACGCGTCGTGGCGGCGGCCGGCGCCGTGGAAGACGGGACGTTCGAAGAGGCGGCGCTCGACGCGGTGGCCCGACGCGGCGATGCCCTCGGGCAGTTGGCCCGCACTTTCCAACGGATGGCCCGCGAGGTGGCAAAGCGCGAAGCGCGGCTGCGCCGCCAGGTCGATCAGCTGCGCATCGAGATCGACGAGGCCCGCCAGGCCCGCACAGTCGCCGACATCACAGGGTCGGAGTATTTCCAGCAGCTGCGCGACAAGGCGCAGGACCTTCGGCGCGCTTTGAATGGTCCGTCGGCCGGGCCCTGAAGTCTGCCGCCAGGCGCTTCGTGACAATCTCATCAGGCACGGGTCTGGCGCAGCCAGCGTCAGCGCTCGACCCGCACCCTCGTGGAGGTCGTCGAGATGCGGCCCGCGGTGTTGGCCCAGTGCAGCGTGACGCGGTACCGCCCCCCCTTCACGAGATTCCCCTTGTTGTTGCGACCGTTCCACCGGGTGGCCCTGATCCCCTTGGCCACGCGCCCGAGGTTCGCGCTCTTGACGACCTTGCCACCGGCGTTGCGGATCCGCACCTTCATCGTGCCGGAGCGCATGACGCGCCAGGTGATCCTCGTCCGGTCCGCCCGCCCATCGCCGTTGGGGGTGATGGTCGACGGGGTCGCGGCGGCGTTGCGCACCATCCCCGGCGAGACGATCCACCAGCGCAGACGGTACGTGCCGGACCCCTTGGCGTGAAGATAGCGGACGCCGTCGGACCCGACTGTGAGCTTGAGTCTGGTCCAGTCGTCCGCATACGCCTGCGTATCCTCGCGCAGTGGTGGATGGGTGGGATTGCTGATGTCGGTCGTGGAGCTCCGATGCAGGTACAGCGCGACATCCTCACGAGGTCCGAGACCCCCCACCCGCGCGTGAACGGTCTCCCCGTCGCGCAGGCGAAGCCGGAACACGTCGTCGAAGTCGTCCGCAAGGTTGAGCGAATCGGAGAAGGGCGACGACGGTGGCACCGTGCCCGGGACGTTGTCGTCGCGGTCGAGGACATACACCACCAGCCGCAGCGACCGCCCGTCGTCCAGGCTCGCCGTCAGGGTCGTGCGGCGGCCGCCAGCGGCTGAGCGCAGCACCGTCTCCGCGTACCCGTCGTCGTTGGTCTGCTCGGAGGTCGGGCTGAAGGAGGCGTCTCGGGATGCCGCGAATGTGACGTGCCGTGATGCCTGGACCTCCCCCCGCCCGTTGCTGACGACCAGGCGGGACCGCAGCGTCAACGGCGTGCCGGTCATGCGCTTCCACGGTGCGAGAACCCGGCCTTCGACCTGCCACGTCAGGAGCGTGCGATCCGGATCGTCACTGGCGTCCGCGGCTGCAAGCCCCCGTGTGAACCCGTGGCCCGTCTTGAGGTCGACCTTGATGGGCGTGCCTTCGACGTCCTCGGCGGTCCCGGCGATCCACTGGCGCAGCCGGCGGACCCTGTCGGTCGGCAACAGGGCGGCCAGCTCCTCCTCGTGCCGGCCCCACAGGAGCGCGGCCAACCCGGCGACGTGGGGGGCGGCGAACGAGGTGCCGTCGGCGCACACGCGAGGCTCGCCGCCCACCGTGCAGGGCCCGCCCGTCGTCACACTGTCGGTCTGGATGACGGGAATGCCCTTTGCCGGCGCCACGACGTCCACGGCGCCGAAGCTGGAGTGTTCCCACCATGCCAGCCCGCCGTCGCGTCGCTTGGCCCCGCCGACCGACAGCACGTTGCGATAGGCCGCCGGGTAGTTGACGAGCACGCTGCCGTCGTTACCGGCTGCCGCCACGATCAGCACGCCCTTGGAGGCCGCGTAGTCCACCGCCTCCTCGAGTGACTGCGACCAGCCGGGGCCGCTGAGGGACATGTTGATGATGTCCGCTCGCGGCGCCCGCGAGCCCTCCCGCGCCACCCAGTAGATGCCCTTGATCACCTCGGCGTCACCAGCGCCGCACACACCCCAGTCCGGACTGTAGGTCAGGACCTTGACCGAGACGATGTCCGCCTGCGGCGCAACCCCCGCCAGACCCTCACCGTCGTGGTCGGCGGCAGCCACGCCGGCAACGGCCGTGCCGTGACCGCAGTCGTCCCGGCCGCCTGTGCGGTAGGCATCGAACCGGCGTATGACCCGCCCCTCCAGGTCCTTGTGGTCGGCCTCCACGCCGCTGTCGATCACCGCGATCCGAACACCCGCGCCGGTCAGGGACGGGGCGCCGCCCCACAGGGCGGGCGCCTGCACCCTCTTGACGCCCCACCCCACCTCGCCGTCGACATGCGACGCTGCGCTCCGGAAGTAGTTCGGCTCCGCGTACTCCACCGCCGGATCCGCCGCCAGGCGCTGCGCCGCGGTGTGCTCGCTGCCCCGCGGGACGGACACGACGTTGATGCCGCGCCCGATGCTGCGCTGGACCCGGCCCGACACGGCGGCAACCGCCCGCTCCAGGCCGCGACCGGGCGCCGGTGCCTTGACCAGCACCTCGCCCGGTTGCACCGGCGGCCGAGTGCGGTCGTCGCCCCGGGCGACAGGTCGCTCGTCGCGCGGACGCGCACCTGCACCTGCACCTGAGGCGGCCAACGATCCCGCCACCAGCACGGCGACGATCCCGCCGGCGACCCGACGACGTCCGTGTTGCACCGACCGACTCCTGACACACAGCGACACCGACGACGACCCGATACGGACCTTCGCCGCCTGTGGTCCTGCCCTGATTGCCCGAATCGCGTCGCCGTTCATCGTACGCTGCCGCAGCGGTGAGTCAACGAAGGCATGGTGTCCAGCACAACCACGAGCAACGGTTTTATTGAAAGAACCTTGTGGTTACGAGTTGTTCGCGTAAAGATCACCGGCGCCCGAGACGTCCTGAGGGCCGACAGGGGAGGCACCGTGGCAACACTCCAGCTTGACGGCGTATGGAAGCGGTTTCCGGACGGCACCGAGGCGGTGAAGGACCTAAGCCTGGACGTGGACGACGGCGAGTTCGTCATCCTCGTCGGGCCCTCCGGCTGCGGGAAGTCGACGGCGCTGCGGATGGTCGCCGGGCTGGAGGAGATCACCGACGGGACACTCATGATCGGCGACCGCGTTGTGAACGGTCTCACGCCCAAAGAGCGCGACATCGCGATGGTGTTCCAGAGCTATGCCCTGTATCCACACATGTCGGTGGCCGACAACATGGGCTTCGCGCTCAAGCTCGCCAAGGTTCCGAAGGACGAGATCAACAAGCGTGTCCGCGAGGCGGCGGAGATCCTCGACCTCACCGAGTATCTGGACCGAAAGCCAAAGGCCCTGTCGGGTGGTCAGCGGCAAAGAGTCGCGATGGGACGCGCGATCGTGCGCAGCCCACAGGCTTTCCTCATGGACGAGCCGCTGTCCAACCTGGACGCCAAGCTGCGCGTCGCGATGCGAGCGGAGATCGCGCAGCTGCAGAGCAGATTGGGGGTGACGACGCTGTATGTCACCCACGACCAGATCGAGGCCATGACGATGGGTGACCGGGTGGCCGTGCTCAAACGGGGGGAACTGCAGCAAGCGGCTCCACCGCAGGAACTGTACGAGAACCCGCGCAATCTGTTCGTCGCGGGTTTTATCGGTTCACCGGCGATGAACATCGCACGAGCGAAGCTCGCGGACGAGAACGGCAAGACGACCGTGGAGTTCGGCGAATTCAAGATCGATGTCTCCGACGAGGCGTGCTCGAAATACACCAACATCCGCGGGCACTCCGGGAAAGAGGTTGCCGTGGGCCTTCGGCCCGAACACTTCGTGCCCGGCCGCGAGGTTCCCGAGGATCAGCGCCTGGCTGTCGAGGTAGCGCTGGTCGAGGCGCTCGGATCCGACGTGCTCGTGCATTTCCAGACCACGGCTCCACCGGTGGTGTCGGAGGACATGCGGGAGGCCCTCGACGACGCCGACGCGTTCGCCGAGCTGGAACGCGCCGCCGCGTCGGGTGGGCAGGGTTTCACGGCGCGTCTGGAGCCCAAGGACATGCCCAAGATGGGTGAACGCATGGAGCTGGGCTTCCGTACTGAGTACCTGCACTTCTTCGACATGGATTCGGGACTGGCCATGCGGGACGCATAAGCCAGGTCCGGTGTGTTCCACGCACTCCACCGGCACGCCAGCCTTTGCGTGCCGGAGGCCCCACAAGGAGGGTTCGCAATGACTGGACGGACTTGGATGCACCGGCTGGCCGTGCTGGCAGTCTTCTCACTGCTGGCGGCGGCGTGCCTGCAGGAGGACAGCGGCGGCGGCGGCGGGACTGCAGGCGGCACCGAGGGGGCCGACGGGGCCGCCGGGCCCGTCACGATGCTGGGCGCCTTCACCGACGAGGACGGCTACTTCCGCGACATGATCAACGAGTACAACGAGCAGACGGGCGCTCAGGTGGAGTACGAGGGGTCGGCGGACTTCGAGACGGTGGCTGTGTCCAGGATCGAGGGCGGGAACCCGCCGGACATCCTGCTGTTCCCGCAGCCGGGTCTCATGGCCGACTTCGCGCGCCGCGATCAGATCCAGCCACTGGACGACAAGGTCGACCGCGCCGACATCGAGGAACGTCTGCAGGCGGGCCTGATCGACCTCGGTCTCGTCGACGACCAGCTGTACGCAATCCCCGTGACCATCAACCTCAAGAGCCTGGTGTGGTACCCGAAGAAGGCCTTCGACGACGCCGGGTATGAAGTCCCGGAGACCCTTGACGACCTCAAGTCGTTGACGGAGCAGATCAAGGCCGACGGTACGGACCCCTGGTGCGTCGGTATCGAGGCATCGGGTTCGACAGGTTGGGTCGCGACCGACTGGATCGAAGACCTGGTCCTGCGCCAGGGCGGGCCTGAGCTGTACGACGCGTGGGTCGCCGGAGACACGAAGTTCTCCGACCCTGAGATCATTGCAGCGGCGGAGCACTTCGAAGAGCTCGTCCTGACGGACGGGAACACTCTCGGCGGGCGCACGGGCATCGTGACGACCCCGTTCGGCGACGCGCCGGCGCCGCTGTTCGAAGAGCCGCCCGCGTGCATGCTGCACAAGCAGGCCAGTTTCATCTTCGGATCATTCCCTGAAGAGGCGGAGTACGGCACGGACTACGACGTCTTCTACTTCCCGCAGGGCGAGTTCGAGGGGAAGCCGTTGATGGGCGCCGGCGATATCGCCTCGCTCGCGACCGACAACGAAGCTGCCGTCGAGTTCCTCAAGCACCTCACCACCGCCGAATCATTCGAGAAGTCCCGGGCCCAGGAAGGCGGCACGCTGTTCGCCTACACCGACTTCACCGCCGATCAGTACCCGAACGAGGTCGACAAGCGGCAGGCCGAGGTGCTCGAGGAAGCAGACTCCTTCCGTTTCGACGGCTCCGACCTCATGCCCGGTGAAGTGGGGACAGGGTCGTTCTGGACGGAGATGGTGTCCTACATCAACAACGAAAAGGATCTCCAGCAGGCCATGGAAGCCATCGACAGCTCCTGGCCAAGCAACTAACACATCGCGAGGAGTTCTCCAGACTCCGGGAGCTGACCGATGGCGATCAAGATCATCAATGCCATACTCGCCATGGCGGCGGGGGTCGGCGGCGGCATCGCCCTGTTCGTCATCCTCAACGCCGTCGTGGAACGGCTGCCGATCCGATGGGAACGACGGATCAAACCGTACGTTTTCATCGGACCGGCGATCTTCGTCGTCCTTGCCTTCCTCGTCTATCCGGCAGTACTCACGATCTACGGGAGCTTCTTCGACGCACGCGGTGAGAATTTCGTCGGCGGCGAGAACTATGTGGCGCTGTTCACCGACGATGCGATCTTCCGCGCGATCGTCAACAACCTGAAGTGGATGGTCGTCGTCCCCGCCGCCTGCGTCGTCGTCGGACTCGCGGTCGCGACGCTGGCGGACCGGTTGTCGGCGAAATGGGAGTCCGTCTCCAAGTCGATCATCTTCCTGCCGATGGCGATCAGCTTCGTCGGCGCGAGCACCATCTGGGGCTTCGTCTACGCCTTCCGCCCGGAGGGCCGACCCCAGATCGGGTTGCTCAACCAGATCGTGACGTGGCTCGGTGCAAGCCCGGTCGCGTGGTTGCAGGCGCGGCTGTTCAACGACTACATGCTGATGATCGTGTTCGTCTGGCTGCAGGCCGGATTCGCGATGGTGCTGCTGTCGGCCGCGTTGAAGAACGTGCCGATGGACACGATCGAGGCGGCCAGGGTCGACGGCGCCAGCGAGCGGCAGATCTTCTTCCGCGTCGTCGTCCCGCAAATGTTCTCCACCATCGTGGTGGTGTTCACCACGGTCCTCATCGGTGTCATGAAGGTCTTCGACATCGTCCGCGTGATGACCAACGGCAACTTCGACACCGAGGTGATAGCGAACCGCTTCATCACCGAAATATTCACGTTCCGCCAGTTCGGCAGAGCCGCCGCCATCGTGGTCTTCCTCATGATTGCGACCATCCCGGTCATGGTCGTCAACATCCGTCGGTTCCGCGCGCAGGAGAGTCTCTGATGACGACCAGCACTCCGACCGCAGGCGAAACGCCCGGCGGCGCGGCAGCCGACGACGCCGCGATCAAAGGGACCCAGCCCTCGAAGTCGGCCCCGGACGACCGCCGCGGCAGCCCGCTGGTGAGGGGCGTGGTCCTGGCGATGTGCCTGGTGTGGACCATCCCGACGATCGGTCTGCTGGTGTCGTCGTTCCGCACCCGCACCGCGGTGACGGGAAGCGGCTGGTGGACCGTCCTCGCCAGTCCGTTGGACTTCACGCAGTGGACGGTGCAGAACTACGGCGACGTCCTGTTCAACTCCGGGATGGGCCAGTCATTCATCAATACGGCGATCGTGACCATTCCGGCAACCGTGATTCCGATCACGGCGGCTGCGTTTGCCGCCTATGCCTTCTCCTGGATGCGCTTCCCCGGTCGCGAGATGTTGTTCGTGCTCTTCGTCGGATTGCTCGTCGTTCCGACCCAGATCACGTTCATCCCGCTCCTGCAGCGGTTCGGAAACTTGGGGATCACCGGCACATTCCTGTCGGTGTGGCTTGCGCACACCGGGTTCGGCATGCCGCTGGCCGTGTATCTGCTGCGCAACTACATGGGCTCGCTGCCAAGGGAGGTCATCGAGTCCGCCAAGGTCGACGGAGCGAGCGAGTTCCAAACCTTCACCCGACTGATCCTCCCCCTCTCTGCCCCTGCCCTGGCTGCGTTTGCGATCTTCCAGTTCCTGTGGGTGTGGAACGACTTCATCCACGCGCTGGTCTTCCTGGGCGCCCTGCCGGACGTCAAGGTGATGACCGTCAACCTCGCCGAGCTGATCGGCCAGCGTGGGCAGGACTGGCACCTGCTGACCGCCGGCGCGTTCGTCACGATGATCATGCCGATGATCGTGTTCTTCAGCCTCCAGCGGTTCTTCGTCCGCGGCATGACTGCCGGCTCGGTCAAGGGTTGAGCCCCAGCAGCAGCAGGCGCTGACCGTCCGTGCGGTCCTCGTCGGGTCGCTGGTGGTTCCGCCCGGATCCTGAGGCGGCACCGCTGGGTCTACGCTGCCGGCGACCAGCGAGGGGGCGGCGATGAAACTCGGCCTCAACATCGGCTATTCGGGTTCGACCATCGACGATGTGCTGCCGCTGGTCGAGCACGCCGACCGCATCGGCATTGATTCGGTCTGGGCTGCCGAGGCCTACGGCTCCGACGCCGTGACGGTGCTGTCGTACCTGGCGGCGCGGACCCGGCGCATCAAGCTCGCCAGCGGGATTCTGCAGATGCCCGCCCGGACGCCCGCCAACACCGCGATGACCGCCATGACGCTCGACGCGCTGTCGGCCGGACGCTTCATCCTGGGGCTCGGCCTGTCCGGTCCGCAGGTCGTGGAGGGTTGGCACGGCGTCCCGTACGGAAACCCGCTGGGACGCACCCGGGAGTACGTCGAGATCGTGCGAATGGCCATCGCACGAAAGGCACCGCTGGAATTCCACGGGGACCACTACGAGATCCCGTACACCGGCGACGACGCGACGGGTCTGGGCAAGCCGCTGAAGTCGATCCTGCATCCCGTGCGGGACCGGATCCCGATCTACCTCGCGGCCATCGGCCCCAAGAATGTGCGGCTGACCGCGGAGATCGCCGACGGATGGCTGCCGATCTTCTACTCTCCCGAACGCGAGGACACCTACAACGAGCAACTGGACGCGGGTCTGCGTGGCGCCGGCCGGAGCAGCGAGGATTTCGACATCGCCGCCTCCGTGATGGTTGCGGCCGGCGACGACGTGAGCGCCTGCCGCGACCAGCTGCGGCCCTTCCTGGCGCTGTACATCGGCGGCATGGGCGCGCGCGGCAGGAACTTCTACAACGACCTCGCGACTCGGTACGGCTTCGGCGAGGCGGCTGCGGTCATCCAGGACCTGTACCTGGACGGCCGCAAGGACGAGGCGGCCGCCGCCGTGCCCGACGAGCTGGTCGACGAGGTCGCCCTGGTGGGACCGATCGACAGAATCGTCGACCGGCTGGCCGCCTGGACGCAGTCGCGGGTCGAGACGATGGTCCTGGGGACCCACCAGCCGGAGGTGCTGACCGCGTTGCAGGAGGCGCTGTAGCCGGTGACGCGGATCACGGCCGAACCGCTGGACGGGCCCGCGGGTTCGGAACTCGTTGCGGAACTCGACGCCGACCTCGAACGGCGGTACGGCGAGGGTGAGGCGGTCCATACCGATGCCCACGAGTTCGTCGCGCCTGACGGGCTGTTCCTCGTCCTGCGTGTCGACGGCAGGCCGCAGGCGTGCGGCGGGTACCGCCGCATCGATGACACCACGGCCGAACTGAAGCGAATGTACGTGCGGCCCGAGGTGCGTGGTACGGGCCTGGCGCGGCAGCTGCTGGCGGGTCTGGAGGAGGCGGCGGCGGCAGCCGGCTACGAGCAGCTGTGGTTGGAGACCGGCGGGTCGCAACCCGAGGCGGTCGCCCTGTACGAGTCATCGGGATACGGGCCCATCGCACGCTTCGGGCAGTACGCGTGGGCGCCCGACCAGCGCTGCTACGGCAAGGTGCTCGAACCCAGGCGCAGCAGCCGTACGCCGTTGTCGTAGCAGACCGCGCGCAGCCACTCGTCGCCGAGCCCCAGCCGGACGACGGCCTGGACCTGGTGGGCATACGGGTGGGGGATGTTGGGAAAGTCGCTGCCGAACACGACCCGGTCCGGATGCGCCGCCAACACCGGCAGCAGGTCCTCGGGAAACGGCTGGATACCATCGGTGAAGTCGGTGAAGGTCATCGTCGTGTCCAGGTGCACGTTGGGGTAGCGCACGGCCAACTGGAGGAACTCGGCATACTCCGGGCCGCCCATGTGGGCGATGACGGCCACCAGCCCGGGATATGCGTTGAGGACAGCCGCCAAGGGTTCTGGGCCCGTGAACGGCCCCGGAACGGGTCCCGACCCGGCGTGGCAGACGACGGGAACACCGGTGTCGGCGAGCCGGCGCCAGACGGGGTCGAGCAGCGGATCCCGCGGGTCGTAGCGCCCGACCTCGAGGTGGACCTTGAACACGCGGGCTCCGCGTTCCAGCGCCTGCGCGACGTAGCCGTCGGCTTCGGGTTCGGGAAAGAAGGTGGCGCTGTGAACGCAGTCGGGGTTGTCGGCTGCGAACCGGGCGGACCACTCGTTGAGCCACTGCGCCATGCCGGGCTTGTGCGGGTAGTTGAGTGAGGTGAACGCGCACACGCGCATGGTGCGTAACCGCGCCAGACGCGTCCGTTCGTCCGAGCGGTAGGCGATCGGCCACACCGGTGAGCCGTCGCCGTGGCGGACGGTGTCGAACCAGCCCCAGACCTTGCGAAGCATCCGGTCGGGCATGAAGTGCGTGTGGATGTCGACGATGCCCGGGATGCCGACAGCGTCACAGAAGGCGGGCACGCTGTCGTCCTCGCGGGGTCCGCTGCTCACCGCCACCGGCCAGCCCTTCCGTACAGCAGCATCACCTGCGCCCGGCGATCGCCACCCACTCACGGTTGCGCGGATGCGCTCACGGCGAGGCGGCGACGCGATCCACGAACCGCCAAGACTAGGGGCAGCCGTCGCAATGGTTGAATGACCGCTGCCGCGCCGACCGGGAGAACACCTTGAACCGACCCCGCAGCACCGACGTCACAGACGGATTCGAACGGGCTCCCGCGCGCGCGATGCTGCGCGCGGTCGGCATGACCGATGAGGACTTCGGCAAGCCGCAGGTGGGTGTCGCGTCGTCCTGGAACGAGGTCACACCCTGCAACCTGCCGCTGCAGCGGCTTGCGCGGGTAGCCAAGGAAGGCGTCCGAGCGGCCGGTGGCTTTCCCATCGAGTTCAACACCATCGCGGTGTCCGACGGCATCTCGATGGGTCACGAGGGGATGCGCGCGTCGCTCGTGTCGCGTGAGGTCATCGCCGACTCGGTGGAGACGGTGATGCACGCCGAACGCTTCGACGCGATGGTGACGTTCGCGGGATGTGACAAGTCGCTGCCCGGGATGGTCATGGCCGCAGCACGACTGGACCTCCCCGCGGTGTTCCTCTACGGCGGGACCATCATGCCCGGGCACTACGACGGACGCGCCATCGACATCAAGGACGTGTTCGAGGCGGTCGGCGCCCGGGCAGCGGGAACCATCGACGACGAACAACTGCACGCAATCGAAGCCAACGCCTGCCCCGGCGAAGGTTCGTGCGGCGGGATGTACACCGCGAACACCATGGCGTCGGCCATCGAGGCACTGGGGCTGTCGCTGCCCGGCTCCGCCTCGCCGCCGGCCGTCGACCCGCGCCGGGAGGATCTGGCGCGCCGCTCCGGCGAGGCCGTGCTGGCACTGCTGGAGCAGGACCTTCGGCCGCGGCGGATCATCACGAAGGCCGCACTGCACAACGCCATCGCGGTGGTCATGGCCGTCGGAGGCTCGACCAACGCCGTCCTGCACCTGCTCGCAATCGCTCACGAAGCCCGGGTCGATCTCACCCTGGACGACTTCGATCAGGTGGGACGGCGTGTCCCCCACCTGGTGGACTCGCGGCCCCACGGCCGGTTCCTCATGAGCGACATCGACGCCGTCGGAGGGGTTCCGGTCGTGATGCGGATGCTGCTGGAGGCGGGGGTGCTCGACGGTGACTGTCTCACCGTCACCGGGAGGACGGTGGCGGAGAACCTGGCTGACCTGGGACCCCAGGACCCCGACGGAGATGTCATCCGGCCCTTCGACGACCCGATCCACGCGGACGGGGGATTGGCGGTGCTCAGGGGCACCCTGGCGCCCACGGGGGCGGTCGTGAAGATTGCCGGGCTCGACGAGCAGCGCTTCCACGGGACGGCCAGAGTCTTCGACGGGGAGCAGGCGGCGATGGAGTACGTCCTGGAGCGCCGTCTGGTCGAGGGCGACGTGATCGTGATCCGCTACGAGGGTCCCAAAGGCGGGCCGGGCATGCGAGAGATGCTCGCCGTGACAGCGGCGGTGAAGGGCGTCGGCCACGGCGGGGACGTGGCGCTGGTGACCGACGGGCGCTTTTCCGGGGCGACCCACGGCCTGTGCGTGGGCCATGTCACACCCGAGGCAGTGGACAATGGGCCCATCGCGCTGGTCGCGGACGGCGACCGGATCGTGCTGGACGTGGAGAACCGGCGCCTGGACCTCGAGGTCGACACGCCGGTGCTCGAGCAGCGCCGGGCCGCGTTGAAACATCCGGAGCCCCGCTACACCAGCGGCGTCCTCGCGAAGTACGCGCGCCTGGTTGGAGGCGCGGAAGGCGGTGCCGTGACGGGCTGAATCCACGCGCGACAGGCTGTTGGCCCGGCCCTAGACTCACCCCGGTAGGGGCTTCGCAGCGGGCGTTGCGGGGCGGGCGCAAGGGGTGCTCTCATGACGCTGCACGAGCGGATACAGCTGCTCGTGATCGCGTTCTTGATCGTCCTCGCGCTCACCGCGATCGCCGGCGCAGTGGCGATCGGGCAGCGCGACCACCTGGTGGCACAGGCGCGTGTTTACGACGTGGCTCGCGAGCAGGTCGGAGCGGTGCTGACCGCCTACGTCGACCAGCAGGCGGGCGTCCACTCCTACGTGATCACCCAGGACGAGTCGTTCCTGGAGCCGTACGAACAGGGCCGTGAACAGGCGAACCGAAAGACGCAGGAGCTGCGCGAGACACTCGCGGATGCCAATCCGCAGCTCATGGCCGACATCGACCGGTTCGAGGTAGCGGCGCGGGAGTGGCGGACCCGTACGGCGGAGCCGAAGATCGCGGCGACACGTGCAGGGTCGCCGGACGAGGCAGCCGATCTGGTCGCGACCGGGCAGGGACGAGATTTGTTCCTCGGGCTGCGCCACGAACTGGAGGCCATCACCCGTGACATCCGGGCAGAGCAGTCGATGTCGGAAGGGAGGCTGGCCGGCGCACGCCGACTCATCAACGTCACACTGGTGATGTCGTTCGTATCCGCCGCGATCCTCCTACTCGTGATCAGCGCAGCACTGCAACGGTGGAGCACGGCGCCACTTGACGAAATCACCGCAGCGTTGCGCCAGGTCACCGCAGGGGACCTGGAACGCAGGATCCCGGCCGTGGGACCGGCCGACATCGCGGACCTGGGCAGGGACGCCGACTTGATGCGGCGGCGCATCGTCGCCGAGCTGGACGGCGCGAGACGGGCCGAGCAGGCGTTGCGCACGCGCGGCGGTCTGGTGTCGGTCCTGCGTGACCAGCTGGCGCCGAGCAAGGAACAGCTGCCGCCCAACGTCACGATGGACGCGGCGTTCGAGCCGGTGAAGGGCGTGCTCGCGGGTGACTGGTACGACGCGTTCCACCTCGAGGACAGCACGGTGGCCATGTGCCTCATCGACGTTTCCGGCCACGGACAATCCACCGGTGTCTTCGCACTCCAGGCGAAGAACCTGTTGCTCGCGGGAGCGCGCCAGCTCCTGGAGCCCGGCGAGGTCCTGGCGTGGATGGCGCGCGCGCTGGGAGACACCGGTGACAGCTTCCTGACCTGCTTCATCGCGAAGATCGACCCGGCCACCGGCGCCTGCCGCTACGCCAGCGCCGGCCACCTTCCGACACTGGTCACGTTCGACGGCACGCTCATCGAACTCGCACCTACCGGGCCGCTGCTCGGCCCGCTGCATGGCGAGTGGAGGACGGAGTCGATCCAGTTGTCACCGGGCAGTGTCATGGTCGCTTACACCGACGGCGTCACCGAGACACGGGGACCGGCCAACGAGGAGTTCGGAGTCGAACGCCTGCGGGCGGTGGTCGCCGCCCGCGCCGGCGAGCACCCGAGTCGCGTCATCGGCACCTGCATGGACACCATTCACGACTTCGTCCGCGGCGAGCCGACCGATGACCTGACCATGGTCGTCGTGCGGTGGCTGCCGGTGCCGCAACCGTCGTAGGAATCTTCGCCGGGCCTCAGGACAGCAGGCGCGGAAGCGGGCTCGCCGCCCGATAGCGTTCGAGCATGTCCTCCAGGGCTGTACGGGTGTCGAACTTCGGTATCCAGCCGAGTTCGGTCCGTGCCCTCGTCGTGTCGACGACCACCGGATGGGCGCCCATGTCGATCCAGGCGGAACCAGTCGGCGAGATACGGGCGCGGTACGCCACGTCGACGAGGCGCCGCGCCAGCCCGGCCGGGAACGGCAACCGGACCGCGCCGATCGCACTGGCCAGGTCTGCGGCCTCCATCGTTCCGCCGCCGGCGAGGTTGTACGCACCGCGCACTTTGGGTCGGGTGACCGCCAGCGCGAAGACCTCCGCGACGTCGTCCTCGTGAACGAACTGCACCGGCGCGAGTCCGGGGTCGGGGATCACGGCGGGAAGCAGGCGGGACAGGAACACGCCCACAAGGGGTGTCGGCACCGGGCCTCGGAACAGGTCCACCGAGTTCGGCCCCACGACGATGCACGGGCGGATCCGGACCACTTCAACGTCGGGATGGTTCACCTCGAAACTGTCGAGAAGCGTTTCAACCTCCGCCTTATGCTCGGCATAGTAGAAGCCGGGGTTGCCGCGCGTCGGATGTGACTCGGTGATGGGGACGGGGTTGTCCGGCCATGCGCCGTACGCGGCGACCGACGAGGCATACACGATGCGCTTCGCGCCGGCGCGCACGGCAGCGGCGAAGACGTTCGCGCTGCCCTCGACGTTCACCAGGCGCACCTGTTCGGGATGTGTGCCGCGGTCAAGGACCGTGAACGCCAGATGGACGACGGTGTCGACTTCCTTGAAGGCTGCATCCAGCTGGTCGGGCTGCAACACGTCGCCGGACCTGAACGTCATCTTGGTCCACCCGTGCGCAGCCGGATCGAAGGGCCGCCTGGCGACGCCGATGATCTCGTCGACCGCCGGATCCCTTTCCAGGTGGGCGCACAGCGCCTTGCCGAAGATGCCTGTGGCGCCAGTGATGGCAACGCGGGTCATGTGGATGTGCTCCTTGTCAGCAGGTCCGGCGTGATGTCGCCGGGGGTCGGCACGCCACACAGGGCGAGTGCCCGCTCGAACTCGCCGATCAACTCTTCGAGGACGGCCGTGACGCCCTCCGCGCCACCGGTCGCGAGTCCCCACAGCACCGGCCGGCCCACGAGCACGGCACGTGCGCCCATCGCAATGGCCTTGAAGATGTCGGTGCCGCGGCGCACACCGCCGTCGACGTAGACCTCGCCGGCGCCCGCGACCGCCTCGACGATCTCGGGAAGCGCTTCGACCGTCGTCACCGTCGTGTCGAGTTGTCGCGCCCCGTGGTTGGACACGATGACGGCGGAGGCCCCCGCGTCCATAGCGGCCTCGGCGTCGTCGCCGCGCAGGATGCCCTTGACGAGGATCGGCAGGCCGCTGATGTCTCGTAGCCACGTGATGTCGTCGAACGTCAGCGTCCGGTCGAACTCGGCGTCGGCGTACGCCGCCAGGCCCGAGCCCTGCACTGCAGGGGCCGGAGCGCGCATGTTCGCCATGATCATGCCGTCCGGCAACGTGAAGTCATTACGCTCGTCACGCCATCGTCGCCCGATCACGGGCATGTCAACCGTGAGGACGAGTGCGGAGTACCCGCTGTCCCGCGCACGGGCGACGAGTTCCTCTGTGACGCTGCGGTCGCGGCGGATGTACAGCTGAAACCACCGTGGCGAGTCGGGCGCAGCCTTTGCAACGTCCTCGAGACTGACGGTCGCGAGCGTCGACACGCACATGAGAATTCCGGCTGCCGCAGCACCTCGGGCGGTCGCCGGCTCGCCTTCGTCGTTCGCGAGCCGCTGGTAGGCGGTCGGAGCCACGATGAGCGGCGCCGCCACACGTTCACCGAGTATGTCGTCGAGGTGTCGACCCGTGACACGTCGCGCAGCATCCTCGGTCGCAGGCGAAGACGCTGCCATGCCTGCTCGCTCTCGACCAGGCTGACCTCGTCGTCGGCCCCGCCCGCGTAGTAGTCGAACGCGATGGGATCCAGGATTGCGCGAGCTCGCTCCTGTAGTGCGGCTATGTCCATGACGGCAGTCTCCCACTGGCCCTCGGCGCAGCCAAAGCGGTGGGCCCGCCGCGGAGCCGGTTTGGGATGCTGACCCCACCCTGAAATCTCATGCTCCCATGGCCGGCGGCCACGACGACGTCGATTTCTGGACCCGCACGCACCGCCGGTAGGCTGCGGCGCGGCCGCGGGACATGACGATGCGGCCCCACTCGGGTCCTCCACTCCAAGGAACCACGCATGCCGACCATGTCCAACCATGGCGCCGAGGGCATGGGCACGGCCCGCCCCCGCCGTTCCTGCCTGTCAGTGCCCGGCAGCTCGCCGAAGATGCTGGGCAAGGCTCCGTTGCTGCCTGCCGACGAGGTGTTCTGTGACCTGGAGGACTCCGTCGCACCTGGCGAGAAGGAAGCGGCCCGTGGGAATGTCGTTCAAGCACTGAACGACAACGACTGGGGCGACAAGACCGTCGTCGTGCGCGTCAACGCCATCGACACCCGCTGGGCCTACCGCGACATCATCGAAGTCGTCGAGGCTGCCGGCGACAACATCGACTGCATCATGATTCCGAAGGTGCAGTCCCCCGGCGAGGTCGAATTCGTGGATCACTTGCTGCGGATGATCGAGGACACCGAAGGCTTCGACCATCAGATCGGCATCGAGGCGCAGATCGAGAACGGCCCCGGCCTCACGCTGATCGACGACATCGCACACGCTTCGGACCGCCTCGAAACGCTCATCTTCGGACCCGGCGACATGGCCGCAGCGATGGGCATGCCCAGCCTCACGGTCGGAGAGTTGATCGACGAGTACCCCGGCGACTACTGGCACTGGATCCACATGCGGATCCTGGTTGCCGCCCGCACGGCTGGCCTCCAGGCAATCGACGGGCCGTACGCGAAGATCCGCGACCTCGACGGCTACCGCGAGGTCGCCAAGCGCACCCGCATCCTCGGCTACGACGGGAAGTGGGTCCTGCACCCCGGCCAGATCGACATCGCGAACGAGGTCTACGCGCCGAGCCAGGAAGAGTTCGAGCGCGCCGAGGACATCCTGGAGGCATACCGCAAGGCGACCGACGTCGACCTGGCCGGGGCGGTGATGTTCGGCGAGGAGATGATCGACGAGGCCAGCCGGAAGATGGCCGAGGTGACGTCGATGCGCGGGCGGGCAGCGGGGATGAAGCCGCGGCCGGTCGAGGAGCGCGGCGACGACTGAGACCCTCGGCTCGGGCGCCCGCGGGGCACCGTGAAGCAACTGTGAACCACGCGCACCATCGCGGAGGCGTACGTGCTGCGCGACGTCCTCCAGCGTCAGGGGATCCCCGCCCCCATCCGCACGCCGCAGCGCTCGGCCCGGGTCGCAGGCCGTACCTTTCCTGGCCGTGACCGGCATGGGCAACATCGTCGCCCGCGCCGCCTACGTCTGCTTCGGCCGTCAGCTCTCCCGGCGGGTCACACCGCTGCGGCCACGCCGCTACTCGCCGAGATCGTCGAGGTAGCCGGAGACCGCCACGTTCACGTGGAGGTTGAACTCTGCGGGGAAGTTCTGCGAGAAGATGATGAAGTTGACGTCCTGGCCCGGCCCGAACCGCAGCGGCACGAGCTCCCCCGTCTCTGGCCCGAACGCGAAGTGGCTGTTCGCGGCTGAGACCTCCCCTGCTCGGAACCGCCTGCCAGCGCCACCAAGGAAGCCGAGGTATCGTTCGTTACCGGTCAAGGCGCGCCCGACTGTCTCCATCGAGACGTACTCGATGACCAGCTGCTTGCCCTCCGGGACGACGAAGTTCTCGCCACTGGCGTCGCGCAAAAGTCCACTTTGGGTCTCCGCGTTGATCTGGCGGCCCAGAACGACAGGCACTCGACCGCTCGACGTGAAATCGCCGGTCACGGGCACGGGACGCTCCGGCGGGTTGATGACCTCGACTTCCGGCCCCACCGTGCGCTGGGCACCGGCGATGCCTCCCGTGACGAGCCCGATCGCCAGGATGGACAGGGTCACCAGGACGATGATCCGCAGTGTCCTCCGGTACGGGCGTGACATTTGTTCAGGCATTGTGAACTCCCTGGGATACGGGACAGGCACCAGTGGACGCCGTCCCACCGGTTCCCACCTGGCGCAACCCGCAACGAAGCGCCCGCCCACGCAGATTCGGCGCCCGTCAGCGTCTGCCAACGAACGCTATGTGCTGATCATCCACTCGCTGAGCAGGGGTGTCAACGACCAGCACGGGTGGGAACCGCGGGATTCGCGGCATCTGTATGGGACCACGGCCCACAGGACCACTCGGCGATGACGTCAGCAGGCGACCGCGGCTGCGGCATCGGTCAGGCGCTACCCGACGGTGCATGCGCAGCTACGTCAGCAGCCAGCCCCCGTCGACGCGCAGGTTGATCCCGGTGACGGCCTGGTTCTCGAGCAGGAACACGGCGGCACCGACGATGTCGGCCATCGACACCAGGCGCCCCAGCGGCGTGCGGCTGCGCAGGTTGTCCAGCACCGCCGGCGGCTTGTCCCGCCAGTAGGGGCTGTCACCGACCACGGCGGGGTGCAGCGCGTTGACGCGGATCGGGGCCAGCTCCACCGCCAGCGTCCGCACCATCGATGTCACGGCGCCGTTGACGGTCGTCACGGTCGTCGACCCGGCATACGGCCGGTCCTTCGCCAGGCCGCCGAACATCACGATGGAGGCGTCCGAAACCAGCTGCGGCAGCAGCGCGTGCACGACCTCCGTGTATCCCACCAGCTTCATGGTGGCCAGCGCAGTCGCGCGGCCGACGTCGTAGTCCCGGACGGTGTTCTCGTCGCGGTCGATCGCGGCGACGACCAGGTGCGCGACGTTCTCGACGCCGGCAAGCGCCGCTGCTATGGCCCGGGGTTCCGCGAGGTCCAGCGCGATGCCGGACTTGGCGCCGATCTGGTCGGCGGCGGTCTGCGCGCGCTGGCCATCGCGCCCCGAGATGACCACGTGCCGCCCCTTCGCCGCATAGTGGGCCGCGATCTCCCGACCCAGCCCGGACGTCCCACCGACGACGACGACGCTGCGCTGTTCTGCCATGGCTACTCCTCGAGTCACTGCTGGTCCGGGGGATTCAGCGCCTCCCGAAGATAGTCCCAGTCACGGGCGAACCGGTACGAGTGGCGGGCCGGAGGCTGCGGCGCCTGAGTCTCCAGCCATCGCACTGGCGCCGACGAACGATTGGCGAACTGATGCGGACATCCCACCCCCGCGAATGCGATGTCACCTGTCTGGAGGTTGTATGAGATGCCGTCGAGCACGGCATCGACCTCCCCCTCGAGGATGAAATACGTCTCCTCCAGCGGGTGGTCGTGTGCTCCGGCGACGCCGCCCGGTTCGTACTGCACCATGAACATCGTCTGCAGGTTTGCACCCAGGTCACTGTCCACCATCATCTTCACGGTGATGCCGCTGTAGACGAGCAGGGCGGTGCGCATCGAAGCCGACTGCGCCAGGAGGTCCTGCGTCTGCTTCGACGGATCCATGTTCCCAGGATCGACATGGCCGAAGGATCGTGTGCGCGGGTCCCGCGGGTCGATCGTCACCGCGGTCCGACCGGACGACCGGTCACCGACAAAGAAGGTGTCGGTTCCTGGCTCGACCCGCGGTTGCGGAGCAAGCATGTCGACCCAGCGAGCTGTCGCGTCGCTGGTGTTGCGCCAGGCGTGCGGCGCACCGACGCCCACGACGCCGTAGTCACGCTCCCGCAGCACGAAGGTGCCGTCGTCGGTTTCGCAGGCCACTTCGCCTTCGAGGACATAGCAACTCGACTCGAACGAGTGCACGTGCCACGGGACCGAGCCGCCCGGATCGAGTTCACAGATGCCGAAACCCATGTGCACGGACCCCGCGCCGGCGTGCACGGCGGACCGGCGCCGGAACCCGTTGCTGTGCCCGGCGAAGCCGGCGGGCACCTCGAAGCTGCCCTCGCCGGCTCGCAGCACGTGATGGTGGGGCACCCCGCCTACCGACCGTCGCTATTCGAGGCGCCGCTACCCGACCGCAGTCCAGCGTTCCTGGCGAGGAACCTGGCTGATCAGGTGATCGCGAGCGTTCTCGACGAGCCCGCGGGCGCGGTCCCAGTCGCCAACCAGCTTGAAGTCGCGCTTGCGGACCTCACCGTTGATGATCACCGTCTCTATGTTCGACACGTCGGCCGACAGTGCGACCATGGCGGCTGGATCGATCAGCGGTGCGACCCCGGGCCCCGTGGTGTCCACCAAGATGATGTCGGCCTTCTTCCCCGGCACGAGCGATCCGGTGCGGTCCTCCACCCCGGCGACGTGGGCGCCGTTGAGGGTCGCGAACTGCAGCATGTCCCGTGCCGTCACGGTCGTCTCCGGGATGTTCACGTCTTCCTTCCACGCCACACCGCACACCCCCTCGCGCTCGGAGCCGAACGCGGCGCGGATCTGGCTGAACATGTCACCAGGCACCGTTGTTACGACGTCGATGCTCAGGCTCGGACGGAGGCCGTGCTCCAGGGACTTGCCCGTCGGCGGCCGGCCGTGGCCCATCTGCATCTCGACCAGGGGCGCGATCGACACCGTGCCGCCGCTGTCGGCGAGCAGCTTCCACTCCTCGTCGCTGTTGTAGCAGCAGTGGATGTACGTCGTGTCCGGGCCGAGAAGGCCCAGCTCGTTGAGCATGTTGACCATCCCGAACCGCCCCGCGACCCGCCCCATGGCGATGTGCAAGGTGATCGGAATCCCCAGGTCCCGAGCCATCGTCCACTCCTCGCGGACGACTTCTTCGACACAGAAACCCGGGCCGCGTGTCGCCAGCGCCATGGTCAGCAGCCCGTCGTCGGACGAGAAGTAGGTGTTGCGGATGCGCTCCACGTCGTCTCGTGGGATCGCCAGCTTGCTCTCGAACCAGTAGTCCGCCAGCGACGTGTTGGCGCTGCCGTATGCGTACTGCGCCCGTATCCCCGCATCCTTCAGGCCCTGGATGGCGGCGTCCGGGTGGTCCGGGGTGTTGTTGATGTGAGACCAGTCGACCAGAGTCGTGATGCCGGCGTTGATGCACTCGAGCGCGCCTGCCAGGTTGCTGGCGTAGACGTCCTCCGCACGGTACTGCGGCGCGAACGTGTCGAGGATCTCGACGAAGTAGTCGTCCAGCGTCGCGTTCGGGGCGCTGCCGCGGATGGCCGTCTCCCAGGTGTGGCGGTGGGTGTCGACGAAGCCCGGCATGACAATGCGCCCGGTGGCGTCGATCACCTCCGCGTCGCCGGCATCGACGCTCGCGCCGACTTCGCCGATGGTGTCGCCTTCGACGAGGACATCTCCTTGGCGGAGGTCCCCGAGTTCGGCGTCCATCGTCATGATGTATCCGCCCCGCAACAGCATTCGATCGGCCATGTCCCTCGCACCTCCGGTCGTCGCCAGCGGTAGAACGCTAGTGCAGTGGCACTGAACGCGTCCAGTCATTCTTTGCACCTCGCGGGCGGATCTGGGACGCTCCCACGTGCCCGCGGGCTGTCGGTCACGCCCGCCCATGGAGGCGATGCATGCAACCACCGGACGACTCGAGCGACACACTTGTCGGCAGCACGTCCGACGTCCTCGGTGCGCGGCTGCGTGCACGGCGGCAGGAGGTCGGGTTGAGCGTGCGGGAGCTGTCACGTCGCATCGGCATGTCCGCCAGCCTGGTCTCCCAGATCGAGACGGGGAAGGTGCAACCCTCGGTGCCGACGCTGTACGCCCTGGTGGCCGAACTCGGCGCATCTTTCGACGACCTGCTCTTCGGGGAGGCTGACGGCGGGAAGGAGGCGGGCGGGAAAGCGTTCCACGTCGCCGCGCTGGACCACCCGCCAGTGCCACTCGTGCAGCGCGCCCACGATCGGAAGACACTGCAACTCGGACACGGCATCCGGTGGGAGCGACTCACACGCGAATCGGTCCCCGGAGTCGAGTTCCTGTACGTCGAGTACCAGCCCGGCGCGGAGTCAGGCGGTCCCGACGAGTACCAACGTCACTCGGGGCGGGAGTGGTGCTACGTCGTCTCCGGGCATCTCGACATCGTCGTGGGGTTCGACTCGTACAACCTGGAAGCCGGCGACGCCATCACGTTCGACTCGACCACACCCCACCGCTTGTCCAACAAAGGCAGCCAGCCGGCGATCTCGATCTGGTTCCAGCTGCGGTAGCCTCCAAGTCGCTCAAGCAGCGAAGCGGTAGCGACCCTCCAAGTCGCTCAAGCAGCGAAGCGGTAGCGACCCCAAATGAGTCAGTAGGCGTTGGTGACGACGAGCTCTTCAGCGGGGAACAGCGTCAACAGCTTCGGCCCGTCGGCCGTGCAGACGACTTCTTCTTCGATGCGGGCAGCGGAGTGGCCGTCGTCTGCGGGACAGTAGGTCTCCAGCGCGAAAACCATCCCCTCCTGCAGTTCGACCGGGTCGTCGAGCGAGTTCAGCCGGCTGATGATCGGACGCTCGTGCAGCCCGACTCCGACACCGTGTCCGAACTGCAGCCCGAACGCCTCCATCTCGTTCGGGAACCCGAAGTCCTCCGCCTTCGGCCAGGCACGTGCGATTTCGTCCGTCCCCACACCGGGCTTGACCAGTTCGATCGCCGTGTCGATCCACTCGCGTGCCTTGACGTACGCGTCGCGATGGCTCTGCGTGGCGCGGCCCACGGCGAACGTGCGGTAGTAACACGTGCGGTAGCCGTTGTAGGCATGGATGATGTCGAAGTACGCCTGGTCTCCGGGACGGATCAGGCGGTCCGAGAACACGTGCGGGTGGGGGCTGCAGCGCTCGCCCGCAATGGAGTTGATCGCCTCGACGTGCTCCGAGCCCAGCTCGTAGAGCCGCTTGTTGGCCAGGGCCACCACGTCGCTCTCGCGCATGCCGGGCTTGAGCGCCTCGTAGATGTCCTGGTACACGGCATCGACCATCGCGGCGGCCTGGCTGAGCAGCATGATCTCGTCTGCACACTTGATCTGGCGCGCGTGCAACATCGCCTGCTGCCCGTCGGTGACGTCGATGCCGGCGCCCTGCAACTGCTGCAACAACGGCATCTCGACGATGTCGATGCCAAGCCGCATGTCACCGACGCCCTCGTCGTCCAGCACCGCCTTGATCTCGCGAGCGGCACGGTCCGGCAGTCCGGAGGTCGGTGCGATCGCGCCCTGAAGCCCTGTGTTTCCACCCACCGAGTGCTCGGGATCAAGCCAGGGGCACTGCAGACGATGCGCCTTGGCCGCCGAGCCGAAGTCCCAGATGTACGGGGTGCCGTTCCGTGTGATGAGGGCCCACCGTTCCAGCTTGTTGAAGGCCCAGTAGCCGATGTGCGTATTCGTCAGGTACCGGATGTTGCTGGTCTCGAACAGCAGCAGCGCACCAAGATCGTATTCGTCCAGGGCAGCCTTGATGCGGTCGTCCTTGTAGGCCCGCATCCGGTCGAAGTTGACGCGCTGCTCCCAATCGACTGCCATGACGCCCGGGGCAGGAATGTCCGTTTGTGCGAATTCCGACCTCATGTTCTGCCTCCTTGGCCTACCAGTCGACGGCGATGTACTTGCTCTCGAGGAACTCGTGCATGCCCTCCGTGCCGCCCTCGCGACCGATGCCGCTCTGTTTCACACCGCCGAAGGGCGCGGCGGGGTCCGATACCAGGCCCTTGTTCAGGCCGACCATGCCGGCTTCCAGCGCCTCGCTGACGCGCAGGCCGCGCGCGAGGTCGCCGGTGTACAGGTACGACACCAGGCCGAACTCGGTGTCGTTGGCGAGTCGGATCGCCTCCTCGTCGGAACTGATCCGCACGATCGGGGCGACCGGCCCGAAGATCTCGTGCTTGAGGATCGTGGCGTCTGCGGGCACGTCGTCGAGCACCGTGGCGGGATAGAACCACCCGGACCCCTCAGGGACGGAGCCTCCGGCCACCGCGGTCGCACCGGCTTCCAGCGCAGCGTCGACCAGTCCCGACACGTCCTTCCGCGCGTTCTCGTTGATGAGCGGCCCCAGCTTGGTCTCCTCCTGGAGTCCTGGGCCCATCTTCACGGCCTTCATGGCTGCGGCAAATTTCTCGGTGAACTCGTCGGCCACCGCGGAGTGCACGTAGAAGCGGTTCGCGGCGGTGCACGCCTCACCGCCGTTGCGCATCTTCGCAATCATCGCCCCTTCGACCGCGGCGTCGACATCGGCGTCGTCGAGCACGATGAAGGGTGCGTTGCCACCGAGTTCCATCGAACAGTCGATGACCTGCTGGGAGGCCAGTTCCAGCAGGCTGCGCCCGACCTCCGTCGAGCCCGTGAACGACAGCTTGCGCACCCGGGGGTCGGCGAGCAGCGCCGTGGAGAAGTCGGACGACCGGCGCGTCGTGACGAGGTTCACGACGCCATCCGGCACCCCCGCGTCGGACAGCAGCGATGTGATTGCCAGCGCCGTCAGGGGTGTGTCGCTGGCCGGCTTGAGAATGACCGGGCACCCTGCTGCCAGGGCAGGACCGATCTTGCGCGTCGCCATCGCCGCCGGGAAGTTCCACGGCGTGATCAGCACGCTGACGCCAATCGGCTGGTGCACGACGAGGATGCGTTTGTCGCCTGCCGGCGCGGGCACGACCATGCCCCGGTTACGGACAGCCTCCTCGGAGTACCAGCGGAAGAACTCGGCGGCGTAGGCGATTTCACCCTTGGCGTCGGGCATCGCCTTGCCCATCTCGCGGACGATGAGTTCGGCCAACGCATCTGCGTTTTCGGTCATGAGTTCCCACGCCCGGCGCAGGATTTCGCCGCGCTCGCGCGGCGGCGTCCTGGACCACGCGGGCAGCGCCTCGTGCGCCGCCTTCACCGCGGCAAGACCGTCCTCGACGGCCCCGTTGGCGACCTCGGCGATCACCTCGCCCGTCGCCGGATCGGTCACCGGGAACGTCTCGCCGCTGGAACTGCCGCGCCAGCGGCCGCCGATGAAGAGGTCGGTGGGAATCTTCAGATCAATCGGAATGCTCGTCATCGCGCGTACTTTCTGACGGTCTCGACAATCCGGTCCACCGACGGTATCGCCATATCCTCCAGCGCCGCAGCCGACGGCAGAGGAATGTGCGGCGTGGTGATCCGCACGATCGGCGCGTCGAGATCCCAGAAGCACTCCTCGGCCGCCAACGACGCGATCTCCGCCCCCCACCCGACCAGGCGGGGGTTCTCCTCGACGGTGAACAGGCGGCTGGTCCGTGACACCGACTCGAGGATCGTGCGCGTGTCCAGCGGCACCAGTGAACGGACGTCGATGACCGTGCAGTTGATCCCGTCCTCGGTCGCCAACCGCTCGGCTGCCTCCGCAGCGCGCGGAACCATCGCGGCCAGCGCGACGATCGTGGCGTCCTTGCCGTCGCGCAGCACCTTGGCGGTTCCGAGCTCGTCGACGATCTCGCCGTCGGGCACCTCACCCTTGGTGGCGAGCAGCGCCTTGTGGGAGAAGTACACGACCGGATCGGGGTCGCGCACCGCCGCAGCCATCAGCCCCACGGCGTCAACGGGACTCGAGGGCGCGACCACCTTCAGACCGGGGATCGCCATGGCCCAGTTCTCGACACTCTGCGAGTGCTGCGCCCCGAAGCGCAGCCCTCCGCCGTTGTTCGTGAACACCACCAGCGGCAGCTCGACCTGCCCATCCGTCATGTAGCGCGTCTTCGCGATCTGATTGGCGACGATGTCCCAGCAGGTGGCGAGAAAGTCGGAGAACATGATCTCGCCGATCGGTCGCAGCCCGGTCATCGCCGCACCCATCACCATCCCGATGATGGCCTCCTCGGAGATCGGCGTGTCGCGGATGCGGGTCGGGCCGAACTGCTCCACAAGCCCTTCGGTCGTCTTGAACACACCGCCGGCAGCGGCGATGTCCTCGCCGATCATCAGCACTCGCTCGTCGCGCTCCATCTCCTGCGCGATGCCGCGCGAGACGGCGCCGCGATAGGTCAGTTCCGCCACGCCGCACCTCCGTCGCTCCATACCTCGGTCATCAGCGTCGACCCGTCGGGCTCTGCGCCGGACTTCGCCGTCTCGGTCGCATCGTCGACCTCAGCCTGCGCCCGCTCCTCGATGTCCCGCAATGCCTCGTCGTCGACGCCGAGGTCGAGCAGCCGCGCGCGGTACAGGTCGATCGGGTCGCGCGCCATCCACGCCTCGACCTCGTCCGGGGGCCGGTACTTCGCGGCGTCCGCCCTGGAGTGCCCGCCCTTGCGATACGTCTGCGCCTCGATCAACGACGGACCCCCTCCGGCACGCGCCTTCGCGAACACGTCCTGGGCCAGCTCGTAGACCGCCTCGACGTCATTGCCGTCGACGAGGATCGAGTCCAGCCCGTAAGAGGCCGCCCGGTCGGCGGCTGGATTGGCCACGGCGGTCACGTCACGTATCGGTGTGTACTCCATGTACAGGTTGTTCTCGCAGACGAAGACCACCGGCAGTTCCCACACCGCCGCCATGTTCAGCGCCTCGTGGAACGCCCCGATGTTCGTCGTCCCGTCACCGAAGAAGCACACGGACACCTGCTCGGTGGCCCGCACCTGTGCCGACCAGGCAGCGCCGGCGGCGATCGGCAGGTGCGCGCCGACAATGGCATACGACCCCATCGCGTGGTGCTCGACGCTGGTCAGGTGCATCGATCCGCCCTTGCCGCCGAGCAGTCCGTTGGACCTGCCCAGCAGCTCCGCCATGGTCGCAGCCATGTCAGCGCCGCGGACCAATGTGTGCGCATGCCCGCGGTACGTGGCGAACGTGTAGTCGTCCGACCGCATCGCATGCCCGAACCCGGCAGCCACGGCCTCCATGCCCAGCGACAGGTGGCTCGTACCCTTGACCAGGTTCTGCATGAACAGGTCGTACGCCCGCTGCTCGAACAGCCGCAACCGCACCAGCGACGTGTACAGCGCCAACCGGGTGTCGCGGTCGATGTCACGTCGGGGGGGTGCCTGCATCTCCGTCACGGTCGTCTCCCTGGGTTTGCGGAGCAGCCCCTTCGTCCCCGGGCATGCCGTTCGGGGCAGCCGGGCCGTGCTGCAATCGATTGAAACGTAGGCCCCTGATGGATGCACTGTCAACGCGGGACGAGCGGACGTAGTGGCGCTCCCGGCGCCCGACGGTCGGTCTGCTGCGGCCGTCATGCGAGGACCGCGTCCAGATTGCTACCGAGGTCAGCGAGCAGAACGGCGGCTGCGTTTCGCGCTCGAGGTCGGGTGTGGAACCGGTGATCTTGAGCAAGGAGCTGGATTACGCCTTTCCCGGCGCTTGACACCGGTCCAACCCGTTTCTAAGGTCCGACAAACGATTGCAGCGACGCCCAGGGAGGCGCACTACCTGGCGTCGACCGGCGTGCGGCACACAAGGAGGGCGTGATGGCAGCGGAACCCAGGCGCATCGGCTGGATCGGCGCCGGCAGGATGGGCTACGAACTGATGCTGCGCCTGCTCGCAGCGGGCTACGACCTGGCGGTGTGGAACCGCACCCGCGCCAAGGCCGAACCACTGGCCGAGCACGGGGCGACCATCGTCGACGGCCCCCGGGACCTGGCCGACCGCGACCTTGTCGTGACGATGGTGTCCTCTTCGTCGGTGTTCGAAGACGTCACGATCGGCTCGAGCGGGCTGTTCTCCTCGGGTTCGGGCCCACGCGTGCTGGTCGACTCGTCGACCGTGTCGGCCGAAGCCTCGCAGCGGGTCGCGGCGGAGGCTGCGAAGTTCGACACCGCCCTCCTCGCCGCACCCGTGAGCGGGAACCCGAACGTCGTCAAGTCGGGTCAACTCACCACCGTGGTGTCGGGCGATGGGACTGCTTTCGACTACGCGCTTCCCGTCCTGGAGACGTTCGGGAGCAAGGTCACGTATGTGGGCTCCGGAGACGAGGCGCGCCTGGTCAAGATGTGCCACAACGTTCTGCTCGGCGTTGTGACGCAGTCGCTGGCGGAAATCACCGTCCTCGCGGAGCGCGCCGGCGTCTCACGGGCGGACTTCCTGGAGTTCATAAACTCGAGTGTGATGGGGTCGGTGTTCACTCGCT
>WHTG01000213.1 GCA_009377835.1 Nitriliruptorales bacterium | reverse complement strand
TGGAGCGGGTGAGGGGAATCGAACCCCCGTTGCGAGCTTGGGAAGCTCGTGTTCTACCATTGAACTACACCCGCGGGTGCCCTGAGGATAGCCGGGCATTCCCCCCCGCGCCCAGCCGGAAGGCGCGCGCATGATCCTGTCTGACCGCGACATCCGCGCGGAACTGGCCAGCGGTCGGATCGTCGTCGACCCCCTCGCCGGGGACGCCGTCCAGCCGGCCAGCCTCGATGTGCGCATCGACGACAGCTTTCGCGTCTTCGCCAATCATCGCCACCCGTACATCGACGTGCGTGCCGAGCAGCCCGACATGACCGAGCTGGTCAAGGTGCCCGACGGGGAGCCGTTCGTGTTGCACCCGAGCGAGTTCGTGCTGGCCAGCACCTACGAGCGCGTAGCGCTCGCGGACGACCTCGTCGCCCGCATCGAGGGGAAGAGCTCGCTGGGGCGGCTGGGACTGCTGACACACGCCACGGCTGGCTTCATCGACCCGGGGTGGGACGGATGGCTGACGCTGGAGCTGTCCAACGTGTCGACCTTGCCGATCGCCATCTATCCACGCATGAAGATCGGGCAGCTCGCGTTCTTCCGCCTGTCGAGCGCGGCCGAGGTGCCCTACGGCAGCGGCAGCCTGCGCAGCAAGTACAAGGGCCAGCGCGGCCCGACCGCCAGCCGGTATTTCGAGAATTTCGACGGCCCGTAGGGAACTGCACCACCTCCGGCATCGTCTGACCGCTGACGGATCGGGAACCGCGGAACCAATGACCTCCGCGAAACGTTCTCCGGTCTACGACAACGATCGTAGGAGGTGGAGCGATGCTCTCACGGGCAGCCGCCGCAGCAGTGATGGTCCTGTTCCTCGGCGCATGTGGGGGAGGGGATGCCGGCACGGCAGAGGATGCGGGCACCACCGAAGTAGCCGCAGGTGGGAGCGCCGCAGGCGGTGGTGACGACGGTGAGAGTGCTGACAGGGCGGCTGTGGACGAGCCCATCGGGCTCGCTGAGGGTGCAGCCGATGACGATGTGGCACAGGACGAGGGGAATGCCCCTGCGGCCGAGCCTCTGCCCGACACGCAGCCCGTGAACTCGGGTGACCGCATCATCAAAGAAGGCACGGTCTCGGGGGAGGTGGAGGAGAACGAATTCGACCGGGCCTTCGCCCGTGTTGTCGCCGCGGCGGGCCGGTACGGTGGCGACGTGGTCGGGAGCAGCACCAGGACCGACGACGACGGTGACACGCTCGGTTCGGTGACTGTGCGGGTGCCCGTGGAGGACTTCGAGAACCTCATCGTCAGCGTCGGCGAGATAGGCACCATCCGCCACCGCGACATCGGCTCGCAGGACGTCACCGCAGAGTTCACTGACCTCGAATCCCGTCTGCGTCACGAGCGCGCGCAGGAACGCTTCTACCTCGGTCTGCTCGACCAGGCGAAGTCGGTCGACGACGCTATTGCCGTCCAGCAGCAACTCGTAGGGATCCAGCAGCGGATCGAGAGGATCCAGGGGCGCCTGAACGTGCTGGGCGATCGCACGACCTTCTCGACCCTGACGGTCGAGTTGTTCGAGCCGGGCCTGGGCGGCGTGATCGCGCAGGAGGACGACCCGCAGACACGGCCGTCGCTCGCTCACTACTGGGACATCGCGCGCGACGCCTTCGTCAACGTCGTCGGCGCGATCATGGTCGCGGTGCTGTTCCTGCTGCCCGTCCTGATCATGATGATCGCGGCGGGGGCCCTGTGGGTGGTCGTCCGGCGCCGTCCCGAGGTTGCCGTTCGCCCGGCGCCACCGTCGCCCGAACCCGACGAGGAGCCGGTCGGCACCGCCCACTGAGCAGCCCGCCCCTCTGGTCGTCGGCACCCACGACTTCGAGCAACTCAACGGCCGACCCCGGTCACCACGCCAGTGGCCGGCACTGGTGGCCCTGGCCCGACGGTTCGAGGGAGCCGGCCGCCGGACGTGCCCTGAATTACGGCTGACCGGCCCGCTCGGCGTTGCTGCCTTCCTCCGGCACTGCGACATTGACCGACTTGTGGTCCCTCTCGCCGTTGACCGCAGCCACCGGGAGCAGTGACTCGGCCAGGATCTGCGAGACGTCGACGACCTTCGTCCTGCCTTCGGCGAGGTCTCCCCTGCCCACCTTGTCGGACACCGCATCGTCGAGCATCGCGAAGCAGAACGGGCAGGCGGTGGAAACCAGGTCCGGGTCCAGTTCCAGCGCCTCGTCGATCCGCTCGTGGTTGACCCGCTTGCCGATGGTCTCCTCCATGTAGAAGCGCGCGCCGCCGGCACCGCAGCAGAACCCGTGGTTGCGGCAGCGCTGCATCTCGACCTTCTCCAGGCCCTGCACCGCGTCGACCACCGCACGCGGCGGGTCGTAGATCTCGTTGTGGCGACCCAGGTAGCACGGGTCGTGGTAGGTGACCTTCTTGTCGATCGCGGACTGCGGCGCCAGGCGGCCGTCGTCGACCAGCTGCGCGAGCAGCTGCGTGTGGTGGATCACCTCGAACGTGCCGCCGAACGCCGGGTACTCGTTGCGAATGGTGTTGAAGCAGTGCGGGCACCACACGACGATCTTGCGGGCGCCCACACCGTTGAGCAGTTCCACATTGGCCTGCGCCATCATCTGGAACAGGTACTCCATCCCCAGGCGTCTGGCCGGGTCGCCGGTGCATGACTCCTGCTGACCGAGCACCGCGTAACGCACACCGGCCTGGTTCAGCAGTTGTGCGACCGTGCGCGTGACCTTCTTCGAGCGGTCCTCCAGCGCACCGGCGCAACCCACCCAGAAGAGGTACTCGACATCGTCGGGGATCTGGCCGTTCACGACGGGCACGTCCAGGCCGTGGGCCCATTCCATGCGCTTGGACTGGCCCAGCCCCCACGGGTCGCCGGCGTTCTCGACGTTACGCAGCATCCCGCCGGCCTCCTGCGGGAAGCTGGACTCCATCTGCACCTTGTAGCGGCGCAGGTCCAGAATGGCGTCGACGTGCTCGATGTCCACGGGGCACTCCTCGACGCACGCGCCGCACGTCGTGCACGACCACAGCACGTCGAAGTCGATGACAGCGTTGTCCTCGCCGGGCGTGTCGCCCACCAGCTTCATGTTGAGGATGTCGATGTTCTCGTGGCCGTTGGGCGGCGCGAGATCCGCAGCGGGGTCGTTCCTTCCCGCCAGCGCCGGGTCGAGCATGTACGGGCCCTTGGCGTACAGGTGGTCGCGAAGGTCCATGATGACCAGCTTCGGCGACAACGGCTTGCCGGTGTTCCAGGCGGGGCACTGGCTCTGGCACCTGCCGCACTCGGTGCAGGTGTACATGTCCAGGAACCGCTTGAACCCGAAGTGATCGATCTCGCCGACGCCGAGCACGTCGTCCTCGGACATGCTCTCGACGTCGATCTTCTCCGCCTCCAGCGCGCCGAGCGCCTTGGGCAACCGCGCGAAAAGCACGTTGGGGACGACCGAGAAGATGTGCAGGTGCTTGGAGTTCATGATGAACACGAGGAATCCGAAGAGCACCGCGATGTGGGCGATCAGGAAGACAGTCGCGATGAGGTCCAGGGCGAATTCGCCGACGCCGGCGAACAGCGTCTCACCGAGCCACTGCGAGATGAACGCACCACGCGGATAGGGCAGCGTCCCGTGCGCCGCCCTCGTCGCGCGAAGGATCATCACCGTATAAAGCAGGCCGAATTCGAGCAGCAGCACGTACCACCCGTGGTTGAGGTACGACCCGGCGAACCGTGACTTCATCCCGAGCAGCTGCGGGCTCTGCGCCAGCCGGTAGATCGCGAACATCGCGACCCCGAGCAGGACCAGCACCGAAAACAGGTCCTGCAAGAAACCGAGGACCTCCCAGCGGCCGATCAGCGGGATGTGGAAGTCGGGGTCGAAGACCTCGCCGAGCGCTTCGACCGACTGCGACTGCAGAATGACAAAGCCCCAGAACACGAAAACGTGGGCGATGCCCGCGCCCGTCCAGCGGAGGATCTTCTCCTGCCCCAGGACGTGGCGCAGCTGGTACTTCAGCTTCGTGCCCCAGTGGCCCCAGCGGTCGGGCATCGGCTGGGCTTTGCGCAGCAACCTCCACAGGAACCACGCCCGGCGCCCGGCCAGCGCAACGCCCACGGCGATCGCCAGCAGGCTCGCGATGATGCGGATGATGTCGAGGGTGTGCATGCCCTGCCCCAGGTCGTGAGGACACCGCCGGGAAGCTCGCGCGGATGCTAACGCGGGGTGCGTTGCGCGAGCGAAACGACCGGTGTCACGGCTGCGGGCGTGGCGGTTGGTACACCTTGCGACGGAACACGTCCGTGGACAGTGACGCGACGCGGTCCAGGATCAACAGCCCGTCGAGGTGGTCCAGTTCGTGCTGGAAGGCCCGCGCTTCGAATCCCGACACCTCGTACAGACACTCGCGGCCCTGCGCGTCAACGCCGCGGACCACCACGCTGATGGCCCGGCGCACGTTGGCGGTGAAGTGCGGGACGCTCATGCATCCCTCGCGCGCAACCTCGGACCCTTCCGCGTGCACCAGCTCCGGATCGAACAGCACGACCAGACCATGCTTGGAACTGCCTTTCGGATGGCCCGACACGTCCAGGCAGAACGCTCTGCTCGACACGCCTATCTGCGGTGCGGCCAGCCCGACGCACCCGGGCGAAACGTGCATCGTGTCCACGAGGTCCCGTGCCAGCGCCTCGTCGGGACCGCCGACCGCTGTCGCGCGTTGCTTGAGCACCGCGTCTGGCAGCGCGACGACATGTCTGACCGGCATGGCTAGAACGTCGCGACGTCGAGCGGGTGAATCGAAACCTCGACACCGCCCGCACCGGCCCGCCGGAGGTCGGCGGCAAGTTCCTCGGGGTCGGTGCCCGGGTGCAGCGAGATCTCCAGCAGCATCGCGTACACCGGGCTCTCGCCCTCAAGGACGCGTGTCGTGAGGTCGGTGATGTTGATCGAGCGTTGCGCGAGCGCCGACGCGACTGCGTGCACGATCCCGGGGCGGTCCGCCCCGTA
>WHTG01000309.1 GCA_009377835.1 Nitriliruptorales bacterium | reverse complement strand
TGACAACCTGGCCGGCACGGTCGACGACAACGACAGCGCGGACGTGTTCGTCCACGACCGCATCCCGGTGCTGGACCTGCAGCCCAACCTGAACTTCGGAAACGTCCCCGTCGGCACCGAGACGCCGGCGATGACCGTGACCGCCATGAACACCGGCAACGGGCCGCTGGAGTTCACCAGCCTCGCGCTCGGCGGCGCCGACCTCGGCGACTTCCGGATCATCCCGGCGCTCGACGGCTGCACCGGCCAGACGTTGTTTGCCGGTGATTCCTGCCCCATCGGCCTGGCGTTCCGCCCGACCGCGGTCGGCTCGCGCAGCGCCACCTTCACCGCCACCGGCTTCACGGTCACAGGGCTGCCGCCCCAGGCAACGGTCAACCTGGTCGGGACCGGCGTCAGGCCGCTGCTGTCGATCACGCCGGACCCGGTTCTGTTCGGGCCGCAGCGGCTGGGCACGCGCAGCGGTCAGCAGGTCGTGACGGTCGTCAGCGTCGGCAACGTCGCGGTGCAGATCGACAGCGTTGCCGTCGAGGGCGGCGACGCGGCGGCATTCCCCGCTGACACGCCTGGCGGCGACACCTGCACCGGTGCGCTGCTCGCCCCGGGCGCCAGCTGCAACTTCACGCTCCAGTTCGAGCCCACCGCGCGAGGGCAGCAGGAGACACAAGTCGTCTTCCGCGACAACGCCGTCGGTAACCCCCACCGGGTGCCGGTCCGCGGCCGGGGGGTCCGCCCGAGCCTGATCATCACCCCTAGGCCGGTGGACTTCGGCTTCGGCGCCGCACGGCGGCAGGGCGAGGAGCGCACCGCGACGGTCCTCAACCGCGGTGATGCGGCCGCGACGATCAGCGACGTGGCGATCGCCGGCACGGATCCCGACGACTTCGTCATCCTTCCGGGCGGCGACAACTGCACCGGCGAGACCCTGCTTCCCGACGAGGGGTGCGACGTGCAGCTGCGGTTCACGCCGCAGCGCGAGGGCGAGCGCAAAGCGGTGTTGCGCGTGGCCGCCGCCGACGGCGTCCGAACGGCGCGCGCGGGCCTGCTGGGTTCGGCGCCGAAGCTGCGGATAAGCCCGCCGCTGAGCCGCCGCGGGTTCGTCCCACAGATCAAGGGCCGCTTCTTCCCACCGCAACGGCGTCTCGTCCTCCAGTGGGATCCGGGGCTCGGTGACGTCCGCGTCAAGACGGACAAGGACGGCCGGTTCGCCACCCGGCTGCTGGTCATGCAGCGCGACACGCTGGGACAGCGGCGCCTGATCGTCCGCAAACTCGGCTTCAAGCTCGGCCGACGCTTCCTGGTCGTCCCCGGAAGCATGCAGCCGCCCGAATTCAACGCCCGTCACTGAACAAGGAGCAAGCACATGACCGGTGAAGCGCTGCGGACGATGGTCCTGGAGCTGGTCGGGAACATCTTCCTCGCCGCCGCCGCCCTCGGAGCGATCACGTTTCTGTTCCGGCGCGAATTCGTGCGGTTCGCCGAGTTCGCCGTCCTCGCGATCCTGGTTGCGACGTTCGTGTTCACGCCCGAGGTGTGGGCAGGGATCGGCCGTGCAGTCGGTGGCGTGATCGGCGGCGACGCGGCAGCCGCCTCGTGAGGCAGCTGCCGACCTACACGTCGGTGTTCCGGCTGCAGCGCAGGCTGTACGCCGTGTACGACTGGGAGCTGCCGGTCCCTCTCGGGCTGCTCGAGGTCGCCGTGTTCGTGGTCGCCGCCGCGGTCTTCTTCGGCGCCGGCCAGCTGTTGCGCATACCCCTGACGGCGTCGACAGCCTGGTTCTTCGTCGTCCCTCCGGCGTTCCTCGCCTACCTGGCCCGCCAGCCGGTCGCCGACGCGAAGCAGCCGCATGCCTGGATCCTCACCCAGGCGCGCTACCTGCTGGAACCCCGCGTGCTCGTCGCGCTGGCCGAGCCGCGACGCCGCGACGCCCGGGCGGCTCGGCGGGAGCTGCAGCAGTGAGTCGCGGTTCGCATCTCGGGCTGCGCCACCTGGACGACGGCCTGATGCTGACCGACGACACCGCATGGGCGTGGTTCGAGCTGCCGACCGTCTCGTACGACTTCCTTTCCGGGGGTGAGCGCGAGGCGCTGCTGCTCGGCCACGCCCTCGCGCTCGCCGGATTGTCGGGGTCGGAATGCCACCTGGCGATCGTGCCGGAGGCGTACGAGGTCGCGGCGTGGGCGGCGGCTCTGGACCGCTCCACCTCCCGGCCGGCGTCGGGATGGAAACCGTACCTGGACGCCATCGCCGGCCACGTGACC
>WHTG01000020.1 GCA_009377835.1 Nitriliruptorales bacterium | reverse complement strand
TTGATAGTGCGATGCGCACTTCCCGATACCTGATCACCGTGCTCGCGCTAGTCGGCGCAACGGCGTGCGGCTCCGCTGCCGCGGCGCCGCTTCCTGCTGGCGTCGAACCGCCGGCACCCCTGGCGTCGGTGAGCCTGGTCAATCGGCTGGCTGAGCGCGAGGCGTCGATGGTCCCGTCGGTGGTCGGCCAGTCGGTTGCGCAGGCCCGCCAGACGCTGGACGGCCTGACCGTCCACGTCGTCGAGTTCGGCGCGAAGCACGACACCATCAGCGCACAGTGGCCCGCGGCCGGCGACACACCCCCGGCCGACGGCAACGTCGTCGTCTGGGTGGGCGAGCCACCGGCGGCAAAGGCGCGCGTGCGACCCGCGCCGGCTGCCGCGCCGGCCGCTCCCCCGGTGCCGGACACCGCCGAGCCCGACACTGGGGACGCGCCCCGGGCATCCCCACCCGCCGCCTCCGCGCCGCAGTCCGGGGTGACGCCAGGCCTGGAGAAAATGGTCCCGCCCCCGCATCCGCCGCGCGCCAACATCAGGACACTGCCTGCCACCGAGTCCGGAACGGAGCTGGCCGGCCGAGCGTCCTGGTACGGCCCCGGCTTCGCCGGCCGCCAGACCGCCTGCGGTGGCATCTTCGACCCCGCGGCGCTGACACTCGCGAGCAGGGAACTGCGCTGCGGCACGATCGTGACGGTCACCGGGACCGGCGGGCGGAGCACGCAGGCAACGGTCACCGACTGGGGGCCGGCCGAATGGACCAGCCGCCGCTTCGACCTGTCTCAGGCGACGTTCGCGGCTGTCGCGGGGCTGGGCGCGGGCGTGATCGACGTCACCGTCACCGTCAACTGACCCAACAGCCCACCCAAACCCAGGACCCAAACCCGAAGATCTTCGGGTACGTCGTCCTGATGTGACGAACCCGAAAATGTTCGCGTTGGGGTGTGGTGTGGGGAGGGGTCTCAGGCGAGGCCGAGAAGGCGGCGGCCCTCCGCAGCGTCACGGTGGATCTGTTCGACCAGAGCGTCGACCGACTCGAATCTTTCCTCGTCGCGAAGCCGGTGCCGGAAGTCCAGCAGTGCCTCCCGGCCGTACAGGTCTCCTGAGAAATCCAGCAGGTGCGCCTCGACCCGCAGTTCCTGGCCGCCGAACGTCGGGTTGACTCCGACACTGGTGACGCACGGGTGCGCTATCCCGTCGGGCAGCGTGAACATGCCGGCGTAGACGCCCTTGGCGGGTACGGCGACGCGCCGGCTGATCTGCAGGTTGGCGGTCGGATACCCAAGTCCGGTGCCGCGGGCGTCGCCGCGTATGACGATGCCGTCGACCGCGGGAGGCCGCCCCAGCATCCGTGCCGCGAGTCGGACGTCACCCTCGTCCATCGCCGCGCGGATGGTCGTCGACGAGATGACGACGCCGTCGAGCTCCAGCAGCGGGACCCCTTCGGCCACGAACCCGCGGCTGGGTCCGAGGTGACTCAACATCTCCACGCTGCCGGCGGCACGGTGGCCGAATCTGAAGTTCGCCCCGACGATGACCCGCCGCGCCTGGAGAGGCTCGACGAGGACATGCTCGACGAAGTCCTCCGGTGACCGGTGCCGCAGGGCGTCGTCGAAGGCCAGGATCACCACGAGGTCGACACCCTGCGACGCAAGCGTGCGCGCCCGGCGCGCCATGGTCATGAGGAGCCTTGGCTGTGTTCCCGGGTTGACCACCTCCATCGGATGGCGGTCGAACGTCACGACGACACTGCGGAGGTCATGGTCCTGGGCGACACGTACGGCTCGCCGGATGATCGTCTGGTGGCCGCGGTGTACCCCGTCGAAGAACCCGATGGAGACGGCCGACGGCGCGGGCGGCACGTGGTCGAGCCCGCCGACGACCTCGCCACTGCTCATCCGGCATCTCCGGTCCCACCGGCCGTGAAGACGACCAGCGGGCGGGCGCCCAGGTCGTGATCCTCCACCATGGCGAGCAAGCGCCGGTCCTCATCGAGGACGGCGACGGGTCCCGGGAATCCCGTGGCGGGGATGGTCCGGCCGTGGCCCACCGCCGTCGCGGTCTGGGCATCGGCGACGACGGACGGGTAGTCGCTCACCGCCTGCGCGGGCGAGAGGACGACCTCGTCCAGACGTCCCGAGGCTGCCAACTCGGCGACCTTGTCCAGATCAACCGCAGACTCCAGTGAGAACCTGCCTGACGCCAGCCGCCGCAGCCGCGTCAGGTGCCCGCCGACGCCCAGCCGGTCACCGACGTCCGCCGCCAGCGTGCGGATGTAGGTCCCCGCGGAGCAGGTGACGAGGAACGCCGCCTCGGCCGCCGCACCCGGAGCGAAATCCTCGAGGACGATGTCGTGGATGGTCACCGCACGAGGTTCACGTTCGATCTCTTCGCCGCGACGCGCCTTCGCATACAGCCGCTCGCCCCCCACCTTCACCGCCGACACCATCGGCGGGACCTGATGGATGTCACCGACGAACGCCTTGAGCGCCTCGCAGAATGCCGCCTCGTCGACCATGGACGTGTCCCGCTCGGACAGCACCTCTCCCGCCGCGTCCAACGTGGAGGTTGTGACCCCGAGCCGCATGCGCGCGTCGTAGGTCTTTCGTGACGCCTGGATGAAGGGGACGAGCCGCGTCGCGCGGCCCAGGCACACGACCAGGACCCCCGTGGCGTCAGGGTCCAGCGTCCCCGCGTGACCGACCTTGGGGCCATGCCGGCGCCGCTCCGCGACCCCCGCCTGCCGGAGGGCTCGCCGGACCGCCCCAACCACGTCGTGGGACGTCATTCCGGACGGCTTGTCGACGACCAGGACGCCGTCCAACTTGCTCAACGCGGCCCACCCCAGCCGTGCTCAGCGACCGGCATCGGTGACGTCGTCCTCCTCGGGCTGCGCCGCGTTCTTCAACAGCGTGTCGATTCGCCGTCCCTGCTCAGGCAGCGGGTCGTGCACGAAGTGTAGGTCGGGGGTGCGCCGCGTCCGAAGTTGCGCGCCGACCTCACGCCGGATGACCGGGGTCGCACTGCGCAGTCCTGCTGCGGTCTCGGCACGCGCTTCAGCCGTGTCCGGCAGCACCGTGAAGAACACCTCGGCCGAACTGAGATCCGCAGTGGTGCGCACATCGGTGACGGTGACGAATCCAATGCGCGGGTCCTTCAGGTCCGGGAGCAGTTCCGCCACGATCTCCCTGACGACCTCGTTCACTCGCCGCAGTCGCTGCTCCATGTCATTCCTCCACGTGACCTGTTGCCGTTCTCCCCGTTCACTGCTCCGACGCAACCACGTCCACCGAGAAGGACACGACCTCGACCCTTGGCTCCCGCCACACGATCTTCTCCACCTGCTGCGCCACCTTGCGCGCCCCGACCTCACTGCCGGCCGCGATCGCCACCCCGAGCCGGGTGCGCTGCCACAGACCCTGATGCCCCACCTCCGCCACCGACACCTTCAACTCGCGCTGCAACACCCCGATCAGCGACTTGACCACGGACCGCTTCGCCTTCAACGAACCCGAAGCCGGAATGTGCAGCTCCACTTCCACCAGTGCGGCGATCATTTCGAGCCGACCCCAGCGAAAACCGCCCCGCACAATCCCCCAGCCATCCCAGAAGAGCGCGCGGTCAAGGCAGGAAAAGGCGCTGGGTACGGGTGGCGCCGCGCGGCGGTAGAGGGGACGGAGATCATTGCTCGTAGGCGACCTCAGGGTGCCGAGCGAAGCGAGGCGGGTCCCCTGCCCGGAGCCGGAGAGCAATGATCATCGGCCCCGGCCCCGAGGCGATTGACGGCGTCGCCACGGCCCTACGCCCGGGCGACCTCGCGCTCCTCGTACACCTCGAACTCGTCGCCTTCCTTGACGTCCTGGAACTTGTCAAGGCCAACACCGCATTCGAAGCCCGTCGCGACCTCGGCCACGTCCTCCTTGAATCGGCGCAGCGAGCTGATCGTGTCCTGAGCGGTGACAACCCCGTCGCGGATCACCCGCACCCTCGCGTTGCGTCGCAGATCACCGTCGGTGACATAACAACCGAATACGAACCCGGAGCGGGGGACCTTGAAGATCTCCCGGACCTGGGCACGGCCGGTGACGACCTCCTCGAACTCGGGCGCGAGCAATCCCTTGACGGCCCGTTCGATGTCCTCTGTTGCCTGGTAGATGATCGAGTACTGGCGCAGATCGACGCCACTCTCCTCGATCGCCTGCCGCGCGTGGACCTCGGGCCGGACGTTGAACGCGATGATGATTGCGGCGGATGCCTCCGCGAGGCGCACGTCGTCCTGGGTGACCGCACCGACGCCCTTGTGAATGATGTTGATCTTGACCTCGGGCAGTTCGAGCTTGTTCATCGCGTCAGCGAGTGCTTCCACCGAACCGGCGACGTCGCCCTTGATGACCAGGTTCAGCGTCTGCAGCTGACCCTCGGCGATGGCGCCGGACAGTTCCTCCAGCGACAGCGTCTTGCGGTTGGCCAGTTCCATGCGGCGCATGCGCGCCTGGCGGTTGGAGGCGATGTCACGAGCGGTCCGCTCATCGTCGACGACACGGAACTCGTCACCGGCGTCGGGCACCTCGTTCCAACCGAGCACCTCGACGGGCGTCGACGGCCCGGCCCCCACAACGGCGGTGCCGTTGTCGTCGAACATCGCGCGGATCTTGCAGTCGGCGATGCCGGCGACGAGGTTGTCGCCGACACGCAGCGTCCCGGCCTGCACCAGCACCGTGGCGACCGCACCGCGACCTTTGTCCAGGTGCGCCTCGATGACGGCACCCCTGGCGCCGCGGTTGGGATTCGCCTTGAGCTCGGCGACGTCGGCCTGCAACAGCACCATCTCGAGCAGCTCGTCGAGGTTGAGCTTGGTCTTGGCGGAGACGTTGACCATCGTCGTCTGGCCACCGAACTCCTCGGCCACCAGGTCGTACTCGGTCAGCTGGGTCCGGACGCGGACTGGATCCGCGTCCTCCTTGTCCATCTTGTTCACCGCAACGATGATCGGCACCTCGGCAGCCTTGATGTGGTTGATCGCCTCGACCGTCTGCGGCTTCACACCGTCGTCCGCGGCGACCACCAGGATCGCGACGTCGGTGACCTTCGCACCGCGCGCTCGCATCTGCGTGAAGGCTTCGTGGCCCGGTGTGTCGATGAAGGTGACCTTCCTGCCGTCCTTTGCGACCTGGTAGGCACCGATGTGCTGGGTGATGCCGCCCGCCTCACCCGACACGACGTCGGCCTCCCGGATCGCGTCGAGCAGCAGCGTCTTGCCGTGGTCGACATGGCCCATGACGGTGACGACCGGCGCCCGCGGCTCGAGCATCTCCTCCGAGTCCACGTCCTCGGCGCCGAACTCCAGGTCCTCCGGCGTCACGAACTTGACCTCGGCCTCCAGCTCCGCCGCCACGATCTCGATGAGATCCTGCGACATCGACTGCGTCACCGTGATCATCTCGCCCATGCCGAACAGGACGCGCACGATGTCCGTCGCATTCACGCCGACGAGCTTCGCGAACTCGCCGACGGTGATGCCCGGCACCACGTCGACCGGTCCCGTGACCGTGGCCTTGACGGGGCCACCGCGCTGCTGACGCTGCGGCCGGTTCGACTGCTCGAACTGCTCCTGCAGCGTCGGCTCGCGGCGGCGCTTCCCCTTGCCCTTCCCCTTGGGAGCGGCGGGCGCACCGGGACGCCCGGGAGCACCACCGGGTGCACCGGGACCAACAGGACCCCCGCCGGGACGGGGCGGGCCACCAGCCGGACGCCCGGGTGTGCCGGGGCGCGCGGGCGCACCCGCGCCGGGCCGCCCAGCCCCACCTGGGCGGCCGCCCCCCGGACGGCCACCGACGCCGCCGGGGCGGCCCGGCGCACCCAAGCCCTCCTTCGGAGCCGGGCGCAGCGGCGGCGGGATGTACCGCTTCCCGCTGCCTTCCTTGGGAAGGTCGTGTTCCAGGCGGCGCTTGGGTTCGACCGGCGCGCCCGTGGCCGCCGCCGAGGTCGGCATCCGCGGCGGGACCGTGGGCTGCCCGGGACGCGGGGGTGTACCCGGTCGCGGCACGCCGGGGACTCCCGAGGGAGCCTCCTCGTCAGCGGCGCCCGTGCGGGCGGCGGGCGCCTGCGGCGGTTGGCGCCGCCCGACGGCCGGTTGGGTCGGGCGCGGCATGCCCGCCGGGCGCACAACGCCGGCGCGGGCCGCGTCCGCCGCGTTCGCCGCCCCTTCGGGTTCACCCACGGCCCTGGCGGCCGGTTCGTCCGCGTCGCCGGCGACTTGGGCGGCGTCGGGCTGCGTGGACGGTTGCGCCAGCACGGACTCGTCCTCGCCGCCGACACTCACCCCGGCAGGGGCCGACGGGCGGAACGGCGATGCCGCGGGACGGAAGCGGGGCGGTGGTGGAGTGGCCGGCGCGGCCTCTTCCTCCTGCTGTTTGCGCAGGTGCGGCGGCAGGACCCGACGCGCCTTCGCGCCGGCGGACGGAGGTTTGATGGCTTCGAGGTCGTAGGCCTCGGCCTCTGAGCGCTCCTTTTCCTCCTGCTGCTGACGCCGGGCTTCACGGAGCTTGCCCAAGCTCTCCCGGAAGCGCGCCGCGTCAGGCTCCTCCACCGTCGAGGAGTGCGACCGGGCGTCGACGCCGAGTTCGGCAAGGCGACGGATGACCTCCTTGTTCGGAAGCCCCGTCTCCTTGGCCAACTCGTATATCCGAACCTTGCTCACTCACTCAACTCCTGCACCTGGGCGGGGCCTCGTGCCTCGCGCCGCGTCGGTGTTGCTGCCGTGTGCTGCTCGTATCGCCTGTTCATCCACCGTGGTCCCCCCGCCGTCCGCCCGGAGCGCCCTGAGGAGGCGTGCCGCGCCCCTGTTGAGTGCGGCATCCAGACAGGATCGGCGATGACACAGATACGCCCCGCGGCCTGGCATGGTTGCCGGCGGGTCGAGGACGACGGTGCCGCCTGCGATCGTGAGCCGGCACAACGACGACTTGCTCTGGCGTCGTCGGCAGGCCAGGCACGAACGTGTGGGGACCGACACCAGGTTACCCCTTGTCTCCCTCCGCTGAAGGTCCAGCCGGCGGTTCGTCGCCGGCAACGGTGGCGGTGGCCGGTTCGTCGTCCAGGCCCACTTGTGGGGCGGACGTCAGCGGAACCTCGATCTCGTTCGGGGAGCCCTCCACCGGCCGCCCCTGTTCGTCAACTTCGCCGCGTTCGTACGCGGCGCGGAATGCAGCCTGCTCCTCGCTGAACTGCGACTCGCTCTTGATGTCGATGCGCCACCCGGTGAGACGGGCGGCAAGCCTCGCGTTCTGACCCTCACGGCCGATCGCCAGCGAGAGCTGATAGTCGGGAACGACGACCAGCGCCGTCGCGTCTTCGTCGTACAGGTACACCTCGCTGACCTTCGCGGGGGAGAGTGCGTTCGCGACCATCTCCGCAGGCTCGGGCGAGAACGGGATGATGTCGACCTTCTCCCCTGCCAGCTCGTCGACGACCGCCATCACACGGGTGCCACGCGTGCCGACGCACGCGCCGACCGGATCGATCGCCGGATCGCTGCTCTCCACCGCGATCTTGGTGCGATGCCCGGCTTCCCTGGCGGTGCCCCGTATCTGCACGAGACCCTCCGCGATTTCCGGCACCTCCAGGCGGAACAGCTCCGTCACGAGGTTCGGGTGACTGCGGCTGCAGATGATCTGCGGACCCTTGAACGAACGGCGGACCTCGACGATGTAGGCCCGGATCCGGGCGCCGTGCTCGTAGCGTTCCGTGGGTACCTGCTCCGCGTAGGGCAGCACCGCCTCGGCGTTGCCGAGGTCCAGAACGGTCAGCCCCCGTTCGTGGATCTGCAGCGTGCCGGTGACGAGGTCGCCCTCCTTGCCGGAGTACTCGCCGTAGGTGAGTTCGCGCTCCGCCTCGCGCAGGCGCTGCATGAGCACCTGCTTCGCGGTCTGCGCCACGATGCGGCCGAAGTCGTGAGGGTTGTCCACCCACTCCGCGACGATGTTCCCGTCGTCATCGAGCTCCTGTGCGAACACGGTGACCTCGCCGGTGGACCGGTCGATGACGACACGCGCCTCCTCGGCCTGCGCCTGTGACCGCTTGTACGCGCTGGCCAGGGCGCTCTCCAGCGCCTCGATGACGGTATCGAAGCCGATCCCCTTCTCGCGCTCGATGCTGCGCAACGCCTCGATCTCGACCTTCATCGCGCCCCTCTCGTCTTGACGTCGCTACCGCTGCGCTGCACCAGCGACGGGTTGACGTCGCTACCGCTGCGCTGCACCAGCGACGGGTTGACGTCGCTACCGCTGCGCTGCACGAGCAACTGGATTTGCGTCACCACGGCAGCGCCTGCGTTGCCCTGTCGATATCGCCGTAGGCGATGGTGACGCGGTCGCCGTGAACGTCGAGCACGACCTGCGCGTCGGCAGCCTTGACCACGGTCCCTTTCACCTCGTCCAGCGCGTCGTCGACGCGCCGGCGCACCGACACGACGCGCCCCTCCACCCGGTCGAAGTCACGCTGTTCGCGCAGCGGGTGCGTGATGCCCGGCGAACTCACCTCCAGCTGATAGCGACTCGCGATGGGGTCGGATTCGTCCAGGGCGCGGGACAGATCCCCCGACAACCGCTGGCAGGATCCGATGTCCACGCCGCCCTTGCGGTCCACGGTGACGCGGACCAGGGTCCGCGCCCCCGCTCCCTTGACCTGCACGTCGATGAGGTCCAGTCCGGCCTGGTCCGCCAAAGGCTGGACGTGACCGCGGATGACCTGTGCCGGGTCGGCCATCTGCGTCACCTCCTGGCGAAAGATCGAAAGAAAAAGTGGGCGCCGACGCCCACTTCGGTCCGGTTCGGTTGGCGGAGACCGCCGTCACCGGCGAGCCCCGGACACGCCGAGCCTCCCGGCCCGACCGGTTCACCCATCGACAGTAGCGCGTCGGGCGGATCCGGGCAACGGTGCCGTCAGCTGCTGGCGACGAATCCGCTCTCGTACGCGAACACCACCGCCTGGACGCGGTCGCGAACCTCGAGCTTTGCCAGCAGGTGGTTGACGTGAGTCTTCACGGTCGCCTCCGACAGGAACAGCGACGCGGCAATCTCGCTGTTGGAGAGCCCTCGAGCGACCAGGCCGAGGACATCGCGCTCCCGCTCGGTCAACCGCTGCAGCCGTGTGGCCGCAGCCGGTGGCATCGCAACCGCCCGCTGGAGGAACCGCTCGATGAGGCGGCGCGTGATCGTCGGGGACAACGACGCCTCACCCCTGGCGACCGCCCGGACTGCCGCGGCCAGGTCGGCGGGAGGAGTCGTCTTGAGCAGAAAGCGGCTCGCGCCTGCGCGCATCGCCTCGAAGACGTACTCGTCGAGGTCGAACGTGGTCAGGACCAGCACCCGTGCAATGCCCGGCCGCCCCGGCTGCAGCCGCCGCGTCGCCTCCAGGCCGTCCATCGGGTGCATCCGCACGTCGATCAGCGCGACATCCGGAGCGGTGTCGCGGACCACGCGGCACGCCTCCCCCCCGTCGGCCGCTTCGCCGACCACCTCGATGTCGTCCTGAGCGTCGAGGATCATGCGGAGGCCCGCGTGCACCAGCGCCTCGTCATCGGCGATGACGACACGGATCATCAGCCGGGCTCCGCGAGCGGCAGCACCGCGCGCAGCGCGAACCCGCCCCCGGGCGGATGACTGACCTCCACGCGGCCGCCGCACAACGCCGCGCGTTCGCGCACGCCGATCAAGCCGTGCCCGGTGGCGGATCGGCCCGTGCCGCCCATGCCGTCGTCGATCACCGCGACCTCAAGCACGTCGTCCAGGTACCGCGTTCGTCAGCCCCTCTTGCACGATCCGGTAGGCCGACAGGTCGATGCTCGGGGGCACCTCCGGCCGTGTGCCCTCGATCGTTACGGTCACGACAAGCCCTGCAGCCCGGATGGTCGCGACGAGATCCTCCAGATCATGCAGCGACGGTTGCGGCGCTGTCGTCAGCTCGTGGCCATCCTCGCGCAGGATGCCCAGGAGGCGGCGCAGCTCGACGATCGTCTGCCGTCCCACGTTCTGGATGTTCGCCAGCGACTCGCCAACCGCGGCGGTGTCGCGGTGCAGGAGCTGCTCGGCCCCTCCCGCCTGGACCATCATGACAGTGACGCTGTGTGCGACGACATCGTGCAGCTCACGCGCCAGTCGCGTCCGCTCCTGCATCACCGCCTCCACCGCCTGTCGCTGCTGCTCGGTCTCGAGCAACCGCATGCGCGCCAGCAGTTGCCCGACCTGCGCCCCACGGCTGCGCAACAACGCGACCGATGCCCCATGCCGCCGCGTACTCGACGATCCGGAGGGCCCAAACCTCGTCGTCGGTCCCGGCCGGTCCCAGCACGAGGATGTCGGCCGCTGCGGGCGCCAAGGTCATCAGCACCGCCGTAGGCACCGCCAGGGCCACCGCCGACGCCAGCGGCCGCTCGCGGCGCCACAGCAGGGGATCGGCAAAGCGAGGACCAGGACGCCGGCGATCGGTGGCACGCCGCTCAGGCCGCTCGCGAGCACGGCCAGTAGGACGACGCCAGCGGCTGGAGTGATGCCGGTAGCTGTCACAGCGCCGTGCAACGCTGTGGCGATGAGTGTCGTGGAGCGCCTGTCGCCGTCGAAGATCAACATGTTCCGGCAGTGCCCGCAGCACTTTGCGTTCCGCTACATCGAGCGACTCGAGGAACCGGACGATCCCCGGCTGGTTCGCGGGACGCTGGTCCACGAGGTGTGCGAGCGGCTGTTCGACCTGCCGCCTCACGAGCGGACGCGGCCGGTGGCGGTCGCGCTCCTGCACCGCCTGTGGGAACGGATGGTCGATGCCGAGCCCGCGCTGGCGGCGCTGTTCGCCGACGCCGACGCGGCCGGCGAGTGGATCGTGTCCGCAGAAGCGCTGGTCGCCACATGGTTCCGCCTGGAAGCGCCGTCCACCGTGGCGGTCCAGCGCCGCGAGCTGTTCGTCGAGACGACAACCGAGGCGGCAGTGTTGTCGGGGATCATCGACCGGCTCGACCGGCTCGACGACGGGACCTGGGCCATCACCGACTACAAGACAGGGCCTGCACCGGGTGCGCGGTGGGAGCTTCAAGCCTTCTTCCAGCTGCGCTTCTACGCGCTGGTGGTCGCCCGGTCACTGGGGCTGAACGTCACGTTGCTGCGGTTGGTGCACCTTGCGCGCAACGGCGAGGTGCTCGAATTGCCATTCGAGGCCGATTCGGTCGACAACGTCGACCGCCAGGTTGTGCAACTCGCCGCCGCCATGCAGCGGGCATCTGAGTCCGGCCGCTGGCACGCCAACGTGGGCCGGCAGTGCGACTGGTGCGGTTTCCGCGACCGCTGCCCCGCCTGGTCCGACGCCCGTTCCGAGCCGTGACCCGCGACCCGGAAGCACCGGGCGGTGCTCGTTGCGGTGCAACGCGATAACCGTCGGCGTGCCCTCGGCAGGCGCAGCGTTAGGCCACGACCGTCGGCGTGCCCTCGCCGCGCTCGGCCCGTATCTCGTCGGCGACCTCGTTGGCGAGTTCCACCAGCCGCCCGACAATCTGGTCTTCGGGTACCTGGCCCACCACCTGCCCCTTGTAGAGCAGCTGGCCCTTGCCCTTGCCGGCGGCGACGCCGACGTCAGCCTCGCGCGCCTCCCCGGGTCCGTTGACGACGCAGCCCATCACCGCGACCCGCAGCGGGACGTCGATCCCGTCCAGCGCCTCCTGCACTTCCTCGGCGAGCCTCGCCACGTCGACCTCGACACGGCCGCAGCCGGGGCAGGAGACGACGTCGAGCCCGCGCTCACGCAGGTGCAGGGATTCGAGGATACCGATCCCCGCCTTGACCTCCTCGACCTTGTTGGGACCACTGACCGTCAGCGACACACGGATCGTGTCCCCGATGCCCTCGGCCAGCAGGGTTCCGATCCCGACCGCGGACTTCAGCACGCCTGTCTTCGGCGGACCAGCCTCGGTCACGCCCAGGTGCAGGGGGTAATTCGTCCGGTCGGCGAGCAGCCGGTACGTCTGGACCATCACCCATGGATCGGAATGCTTCACCGAGATGGCGATGTCGTGGAAGTCGACGTCTTCCAGGATGTGAATCTCGTCCAGCGCGGACTCGACGAGAGCCTCAGGTGTGGCGATGCCGCCGTACTTGGCGAGCAGTCGCTTCTCCAACGAGCCACCGTTGACGCCTATGCGGATCGGAATACCCCGCTCGCGGGCGGCGTCGCCGATCACCTTGACCTTCGAGTGGTCACCGCTTTTGTGGATGTTCCCGGGATTGATGCGCACCTTCGCCACCCCGGCGTCGATGGCGGCCATGGCGTATTTCCACTGGAAGTGGATATCGGCGACCACCGGTACCGGCGACTTGGCTGCGATCGTGGCGAGAGCGTCCGCGTCTTCCTGGCGGGGGCAGGCGACGCGCACGATGTCGACGCCTGTGGCGTTGAGGGCCGCGATCTGCTGCAGGGTGGCGTTCACGTCGTGCGTGGGGGTGTCGGTCATCGACTGAACACTGATCGGCGCACCGCCGCCGACCGGGACCTTCCCCACGTGGATCCGGCGGGAATCGCGGCGGCGTGGTGGGTTCAGGTGCTCCGGCACGTCCGGACGACCGGCGTCGCTGGTCAGGACGGGGAGAGAAGTGGGCACGGCGTCACTGCTCCAGCAGTTGTGATGCGGGCTTGACGATGTCGACGTACAGCGCGGTCACGGACAGCACGACGAAGAACGCGATGACCGCCAGCGCCAGCGGCATGATCACCGTCGGGTCCAGCCGCCAGGTTGGCGCACGGCCGCCGATGCGCCGGACGCCGTTCACCGCCTGCTCGACCAACAGGACGGCGACGTGTCCTCCGTCAAGCGGCGGGAGCGGAAGCATGTTCAGGGTTCCCAGCGTGATGTTCAGAATGGCGAAGAGGAACAGCATCTCGAAGATCGCGCCGGACTGCCCCAGCGCGTTCACCGCCTGGCCCACGCCGACGAGGCTGAGCGGCCCGTCCGTGCTTCTCGGTCCGGGATCGTCCACCTGGCCGAACCATCGCGCCAGGGCGTCAGGGTTGAGCGCCTGTCCGAGACCCGTCAGGTTCTGCCTCGCGATCGCGACAACCGAATAATCGCCGACGATGGTGCGTCGCAGCGACTCCCCCGGAGGCACCGGTTCGATGATCGTCGGCGGACCGATCCCGACAAACGCTCCCTGTGTGCCGTCGGGCCGCTGGGACGCCGGAGTGATCTCCACCTCCCGTTCCTGCCGGTCGCGACGGATCGTGAACGCCAGGGCGTCGCCGTCCGAGACGGCGATCAGGTCTCGGACCTCTTCAAACGTTTCGACCGGCTGACCGTTCACCGCTGTGATCCGGTCGCCCGGACGCACTCCCGCCGCGGCCGCAGGGCTTCCCTCGAGGACCACGTCGACGTCGGTGCCCGGCTCGACCGGCAGTCCGATGAACGTCAATGCGGCGAAGATGAGCACGCCCGCGAGGACGAAGTGCGTCACGGATCCCGCGGACAGCACGATCAGTCGCTTCCACGCGGCCTGCTCGAAGAACGTGCGGCCGCGATCGGCCGGGTCGATCTCCTCGAGGGCGCTCATCCCGACGATCCTGACGAAGCCGCCGGCCGGGATGGCCTTCACGCCGTACTCGGTCTCTCCCCGTCGAACCGACCACAGAGTGGGACCGAAACCCAGGAAGAACTTCTGGACCTTCATGCCGAAGGCCTTCGCCGTTGCGTAGTGCCCGAATTCGTGAAACATGATCGCGAAGACCAGGCTGACCACGAAGATCGCTACGTACATGTGGCGGTCCTGTCCTCCAGGGCGCGGATGAGGTGGTGGGCTCGGCCACGAGCCCAGGTCTCGGCGCCGAGCACGGCGTCAAGATCGGGATCTTCAACGGCGGTGTGCTCCTCCAAGACTGCCGCGACGACGTCGCCGATGCCAGGGAAACGCACCCGGCCCTGCAAGAACGCCGCGACTGCCTCCTCGTTGGCGGCGTTGAAGACCCCCGGCGTCGTCCCACCGCGACGCCCTGCGGCCGTCGCCAGGTCGACCATCGGGAATGTCTCGCGGTCGAGTGGTTCAAACTCCAACGCGACCGGCCGATCCCAATCCATCCTCGACGGAGGTGTCGGGAGCCGGTCCGGCCATCCCAACGCGACTTGGATCGGCAACCGCATGTCAGGCGGGCTCAGCTCGGCCACCGTGGCTCCGTCGACGAACTCGACCATCCCGTGCACGATCGACTGCGGGTGCACGACCACCTGGATGCGGTCATACGGCACGTCGAACAGCAGGTGCGCTTCGATGACCTCCAGGCCCTTGTTCGCCAGCGTGGCGGAGTTCACGGTTATGACCGCACCCATGCTCCACGTCGGATGATCCAGCGCGTCCGCCACCGTGACGGCCCCCAGCTCATCCCGTGTCCTTCCCCGGAACGGCCCCCCGCTGGCAGTCAAGATCAGGCGGGCGACCTCATGCGGCCGTCCCGCCCGCAGACACTGCGCCAGCGCGCTGTGCTCGCTGTCGACCGGCACGATGCGACCGGGATCACCGGCGGCTGCCTTGACCAGTTCTCCGCCGACGATGAGCGACTCCTTGTTCGCCAGCGCCAACCGGCTCCCGGCGTCCAGCGCCGCCAGCGTCGGACGCAAGCCGCGTGACCCGACGATGCCGTTGAGCACGACGTCCGCTCCCGCGGACGCCAGCGTGGCAGCCGCTGACTCACCGTCGAGCACCGCGACACGACCGGAGAACGCTTCGCGCACGCTGCGCGCGGCGTCAGCGTCGGCCACCGCGACCCGCTCGACCTCGAATGCCTGCGCCTGCCGGCACAGCAACTCGGCGTTGGCGCCCGCCGACAGACCGACGACGTCGAACCGCTGCGGGTGCTCCGCGATGACGTCCAGCGCCTGACGGCCAATCGAACCCGTCGAACCGAGGATGATGACGCTGGTCGGTCGGTCATCCATTCCCGCGCCTTCCGGCCAGCAGGCGGTCGGCGGCGCCTCGCGCCGCCGGCAGCGTCTTCCCGCTGGCGACCGCGTAGTCGGCGTACAGTTGACCGCACGCCGCATCTATCTCCGTCCCGCGGTTGCGCCGGATCGTGGCGGAAACTCCGGACTGCTGCAGAGTCGCCCGAAACGCGTGCTGCGCGTTGCCCGACGGGGCCTTCCACGGCACCGCCGGTGTCGGATTCATCGGTATCAGGTTGACGTGGGCCCCCAGGCCGCGGACCAGGTCGGCTAGCTGGCGCGCGTGGCCGACGTCGGCGTTGATGCCGTCGATCAGGACGTACTCGAACGTCAGGCGGCGCCCCGTCGCCTCGCGGTAGCGGCGGCAGGCGGCGAGCAGCTCGCGCAGCGGGTGCTGGCGGTTGACGGGTACCAGGTCGTCGCGCAACGCGTCGTTCGGCGCGTGCAGGCTGACGGCCAGGGTGATGGGCAGCGCCAGCGACTGCAGCCGGCGGATTCCCGGCACCAGCCCGACGGTCGAGACGGTCATCGAACGCGCGGACAGGTTGAACCCGTCGGGATCGTGCAGCCAACGAACGGCGTCGACCGTGACAGCGAGGTTCGCCAGCGGTTCGCCCATGCCCATGAACACCACGTTCGTGACATGGTCGCCGATTCCCGGAACGTCGATCCGACCCGTGGCCAACAGGCGTTGCATCACGGTGACCTGACGGACGACATCACCCAACCCGAGCTGGCCGCGGAACCCGGCTTGTCCGGTGGCACAGAACGGGCACCCCATCGCGCACCCGGCCTGTGTCGAGATGCATACCGTCGCCCGGGCCGCGCTGCCCTCTCGAGCCGGGTAGAGCATGAGCACCGACTCGACGGCTTCTCCCGAGGCGCACTCCAGCAGCACCTTGTGCGTCAGGCCGCCGTCGGCGGTCGTGTGGCGCAGCAGGCGGGGCGCCCTGGGGAACAGCTCGACGAGCCGTTCGCGCACGGCGGCAGGCTGATCCGTCATGTCGGCAGGATCGTCGACACCCCGGACGAGCCACCGCTGGATCTGCTCGACACGGTAGGACGGCTGGTCCGACAGCAGCGCGCCCAGCCCTTCACGCCCGAGCGCGTAGGGGTCGATCTGTCCCCCGGACGGGCCGGGCGAGTGGAGAGGAAGCATGGCTAGCGACCGAACGCTGAGAGGACCGCGTGTGCGACCGGGAGGGCGAAGATGACGGCGTCGGCACGGTCCATGATGCCACCGTGACCGGGGACGATCCCGCCCAGGTCCTTCACGCCGAGATCACGCTTGACCATGGATTCGGCGAGGTCGCCCAGGGTTCCCGCCAGGAAACACCCCACACCGAACACCAGCGCGAGCGCCACGTCGAACTCGGCGAGCCGCGAAACGATGAGGCCGGCGACCAGCAGCGCTACTGCGAGCCCGCCGATGAACCCTTCCCAGCTCTTGGCCGGACTGATGCTCGGCGCGAGCTTGTGCTTGCCGAACGCATTCCCGAAGCCGTAGGCGCCGATGTCGCCGCTGACGGTCAACGCCACCGCGGCCACCACATACCACTCGCCCTGCGGACGGACGAGCAGCGGCACAGCGAAGCTCGCGAGAAACGGCACCCACAGGCCCATCAGGCAGCTCGCGCCGATGCTCGCCACCACCTGACCGCGGCCGACGTCGAGCAGTGTCCAGGCCATCGAGCCGAGCAGCAGCAGAACCAACCCGACCGCTTGCGCGGCGGCGCCGTGGGTGTAGGTGCCGAACAGGACGACGAGTCCGGCCCCGATGACCACGGGAAGAGCCGGCCGCACACCCTTCAGCCGCAACGCCTTGTCCAGCTCGAACAACCCGATGGTGATCAGCACCGCCCAAAAGGCGAGGAAGAGGCGGTTGTTCCAGAACAAGGTGCCGAGGAACAGCACGGCAAGGATCACGCCCGAGACGATGGCGGCAGGGAGGTTGCGGCCGGCGACCGCACGCCGGCGAGGCGCGCGGGTCGCGTCCGGGGTTGGCCTGCGTCGCGACATCGGCGGACGGCACTCGAAGTTGATCGACGACGATCAGACTTCGAGGAGCTCCTTCTCCTTGTTGGCCAGCAGCCCGTCGATCTCGTGCACGTGGCGGTCCGTCAGGTCCTGCAGCGCTTTGTCCGCCCTGCGTTCCTCGTCCTCCGTGATCTCGGAGTCCTCCTGCAACTTGGCGATGTCGTGCTTGGTGCCGCGGCGGATGTTGCGGACCGCCACGCGACCCTCCTCCGCTCGCTCGCGTGCCAGCCTGACGAACTCCTTGCGCCGCTCCTCGGTGAGTTCCGGGAAGACGACCCGGATGACCTTGCCGTCGTTCGACGGGTTCAAGCCCAGATCCGCGGTCGCGATCGCCCGCTCGATGTTGCGCAGGGCCTGCTGGTCGTACGGCGACACGAGCAGCATCCTCGGCTCGGGTACCGACACCCCCGCGACCTGCTGCAGCGGTGTGGGCGCACCGTAGTAGTCGACGAGCAGGTCGGTGATCAGCCCCGGATTTGCCCGGCCGGTCCGGATCTTCGCGAACTCCCCGCGCGTGTGCTCCACCGCGCCGGTCATCTTCAACTCGGCCTCGGTCATCAGGTCATCGATCACGGCGGTCTCCGTCCTCGTGCGTCAGGGTGTCCGTTCCGGGGTGCACGAGCGTGCCGATCGCCTCGCCCGCGACCACGCGGCGGATGTTCCCCTCGCGCATCAACTCAAAGACGATGATCGGCAACTTGTTGTCCATGCACAGCGAGATCGCCGTTGCGTCCATGACCTTGAGCCCCCGTGACAGCGCCTCGCGCAGGCTGAGGTCGTCAAACCGCACCGCGTCGTCGAACTGGTGCGGATCCTTGTCGTAGACGCCGTCGACCTTCGTGCCTTTCAAGATGGCGTCGGCGCCGATTTCCAACGCACGCTGCGCCGCCGCCGTGTCGGTGGAGAAGTACGGTGCTCCCAGACCCGCAGCGAAGATCACCAGCCGGCCCTTCTCCAGATGCCGGATGGCGCGGCGCCGGATATAGGGCTCGCACAGCTCCTGCATTGAGACCGCCGACTGCACCCTTGTCTGCAGTCCCTGCTTCTCGCACGCGTCCTGCAAGGCCAGCGCGTTGATGACAGTGGCAAGCATTCCCATGTTGTCCGCCGACGAGCGGTCCATGCCCGACGCCTGCGGCGAGGTCCCGCGGAAAATGTTGCCGCCCCCCACGACGACCCCGACCTCGACTCCCATCCGGCCGACGTCCGCCAGCTGCGCCGCGATCGACGCCACGACCGACGGGCTGATGCTGTTGTCCGCGTCGGCAAAGGTCTCGCCGCTCAACTTCAGGAGCACACGCCGATACCGCGCATCAGCCACCGATCACCCTTCCCCAGATCCCGCCTCATCCTACGCAACCAGCAACCCCCACCACTCAGGGGTTTGCCTTAGGGCGAAGCTGCGTGAAACTGGCGCGGGGGTCGGGGCGGCGCGCCGGCGACCTCTTGGAGCCGAGCGCAGCGGGGGCTACGCCCCCACCTGGTACCGCACGAACCGCGAGACCTCGATCTTCTCGCCGGAGGTCCGCTGGAACTCGGCGAGGAGGTCGCCGACGGTCTGCTTTCCCTTTTCGTCCTTCACGAACGGCTGGTTGAGCAAGACCTTCTCCTTGAAGAAGGCGTTGATCTTCCCGTCGACGATCTTGGAGACGATGTTGTCGGGCTTGCCGGACTCGCGCGCTTCCTTCTCGGCGAACTGACGCTCCCTGGCGAGCAGATCCTCGTCCACCTGTTCCTCGCGGACGACGACGGGCCGCATGGCGGCGATGTGCAGAGCGATGTCGTTCGCCAGCCGGCGAAACCCCTCGCCCTTGGCCACGAAATCGGTCTCGCAGTTGAGTTCGACGAGCACCCCGACCTTCGGCGGCAGCCCGGGCGTGGGCGCGTGGAGGTAGGCGTGGACCAGCCCTTCGGCTGCAGTTCGCTCTCCGACGCGGCCTTCCATCTTGGCGCCGGTGCGTTCACGGACCAGCTCCGCCGCCTTGTCGAAGTCGCCATCGGCGTCGGTCAGGGCTTTCTTGCAGTCCATCATCCCGGCACCGGTGGCGTCGCGGAGTCGCTTGACGTCGGCAGCGGTGAACTCGGCCACCGTGTGCTCCTTTGATCCTGGGTGGGATGGGTTACTGGCCGCGGGCGTCAGTCTCGTCCGCGGCCGCTTTGGAATCGGTGTCGCCGGATTCGGCCACCGCAGCGCGCGCGGCTTCGTCCGCCGATCCCGGGCCGGTCGGCGGTGTCGACGCCGGGTCTTCGGATGCACCGGTCTCCGACTGTTCGTTCGCGGCCTGGTCCTTTGCGGCCTGCTCGACCGGTTGCGTCCCCGGCTCGGCCGTTTCGTGACCACCTTCCGTGGCCGGCGTGAGCCCACCTGCCTGTGCGGCGTGACGTGCCGCCTCTTCCTGCTGCAGTGCGATCTCCCACTCGGCCAGCGGCTCAGCCTCCGGCTTGACGACGGCGGCGGGCTTCTGTGCCGCGGCCGCTGCGGCGGCGGCCTGCTCGGCGACCACGTCGTCTTTGCTACGGCTGGCACGCGCCACGTATCCCTCGGCGCAGGCGTCGGCAATGATCCGCGTGAGCAGGGCACCGGAGCGGATCGCGTCGTCGTTGCCGGGGATGATGTAGTCGATGACGTCGGGATCGCAGTTGGTGTCGACCACGGCGACCACCGGAATGCCGAGGCGGTTCGCCTCCTTGACCGCGATGTGCTCCTTGACCGTATCCACGACCCAGATCGCGGCCGGCGGTTTGGCCATGCCGCGGATCCCACCGAGGTTACGTTCCAGCTTCTCCCGCTCCCGCTCGAGCTGGAGGACTTCCTTCTTGGGCAGCAGCTCCATGGTTCCCTCCGCGTCCATGGCCTCGAGCTCCCTCAGGCGACCCAGCCGGGTCTTGATGGTCTCGAAGTTCGTCAACATGCCCCCGAGCCAGCGGTAGTTGACGTATGGCATTCCGACGCGCTGCGCCTGTTGTTCGATGGCCTCCTGCGCCTGCTTCTTCGTGCCGACGAACAGGATCGTGCCGCCCTTGGCGACGGTGTCGCGCACGAAGGAGTACGCGTCTTCCAGCATCCCGATCGACTGCTGGATGTCGATGATGTAGATGCCGTTGCGCTCGCTGAAGATGAAGCGTTTCATCTTGGGGTTCCAGCGCCGCGTCTGGTGGCCGAAATGGACACCTGCTCGCAAGAGCTCGCGCATGCTTACGACTGGCATGAGTGCTTCCTTGGTTGTCGCGGTTGGGCCTTGCGACGACCGGACCGCTGCAGCGGCTGTCGGACCTTCCCCACGCCGGGCTTCGCCCGGTGCGGGACCGCAGATCCCGCGGTCGTCGCTGTGATGTCTGTCCACCGCCGCGGTCCACCGCGGGCTCGGACAGCAAAGTTCAGCCCGGACGCGTCCGGGCCGCCGCCGAGCATACACGCAACCAGACGGAAACACCTTCCCTACGGCCTCAGCCATCGCATGGGATCCTGTGCCGCGCCGTCGACGCGCACCTCGAAGTGCAGGTGTGGCCCGGTCGCGGTGCCGGTCGCGCCGACCCGCCCCAGCCCTTCGCCTGCATCGATCACCTGGCCCGTCCTCACGCTCGTCGACGACTGGTGGGCATACAGGGTAGTCAGCCCATCGCCGTGGTCGACGATGACCATCCGGCCGTAGCCGCTCACGTCCCCCGCGAACGTGACCGTCCCTGCTGCGGCTGCCCGGATCGACGTTCCGGTCACCGCCCCGATGTCGATCCCGGCGTGCAGGCGACGGACCCCTGTGACGGGGTGTGCGCGGGGACCGAAGCCCGACGTCATGGGACCCTTCGTCGGACGCTGCAGACGCCGCGGCGAGGCACTTGCCGTACCGACGCCTCCCAGTGGCGGGAACGGGTCGTCCTCCTCGGTTGTCAGGTAGGTCTCCCACGTGCCGAGCAACCCCAGGGGGTCGATGTACGCACCGTGCAGCCGCGCGCCCCAGTCCAGGTGGTCCGCCCCCGGAGCGACGAACCCGAGGAGGCGACCGGTCGACACACGGTCGCCGGCACGCACAACCTGGGGTGAGATCGGTCCATAAGTGGTCTCCAGCGCACCACCGTGATTGACCGTGACCCAGCCGACGCGCGCGACGTCACCGGCGAACGTGACGGTCCCGCCCAGAGCCGCACGCACGGGTGTGCCCGCCCGCGCGCGAAGGTCGACGCCGCGGTGACCCGCCCCGAAGCGGGTCGCCGGCGGCCGATACTGCCGTTCGACGCGTCCCTCGACGGGACGCACCGCAACAGCATTCGGCGCGGCCTCCCCGACCGCCTCCGGGATCCCCGTCGCGAACACGACGACAGCCAGAGCACCGAAAAACCGCGCGGGAAGCACCATGATCCGACGCTACGACTGCATCTGCCCGCGTTCTCAGATCACGTCTTCACCGCTGTGGATCAGCGCCCGGGGCAACAGGCCGCTGTCGGCGTCAGGAGTGGTCGACCATCTTTGCTCGGAGACCCAGCACGGCCTTGGTGTGCATCTGGCACACCCGCGATTCGGTCACGCCCAGCACCTGGCCGATCTGCGCGAGCGTCATGCCCTCGAAGTAGTAGAGGACGAGCACGGTCTTCTCGCGCTCGCTCATGCGGTTCAGGGTCTCAGCCAGCAGGGCGCGGATCTCCGTGTCCTCGTAGGTGGACTCGGGATCTGCTGCCTTGGGATCCTGCAGGGTGTCGATCAGCGCCTGACGGTCCGAATCCTCCCCGCCGAACGACTCGTCGAGCGCGACGACCGACACGAGCGAGACCTGTGTGAGCACCTGACGCAGGTCTTTCACGCCCATATCGAGCTCCTCGGCGAGCTCGTCCTCTGTCGGCGTGCGACGCAGCCGCACCTCCAGCGCCGTCAACGCCCGCTCGACGTCCCGTGCCTTCGAGCGCACCGACCGCGGGATCCAGTCGATCGACCGCAACTCGTCGATGATCGCGCCCTTGATCCGCGATATGGCGTATGTCTCGAACTTCACGCCTTTGCCGAGGTCGAACTTCTCGATCGCGTCGATCAGCCCGAACATGCCGTATGACACCAGGTCGGCGTGTTCGATCGTCGCGGGCAGCCCCACGCTCACACGGCCCGCCACATACTTCACCAGCGGCGAGTACTGAAGGATCAAGCGCTCGCGCGACGCCTGATCAGCATTGCTCTTGTAGCCCTCCCACAGGGCGACAACCTGGGGGTCCTGGCTCACCCTCCCCTGCCCAACGCGTTGTCGTCGCGCGCCTGCGCGGCTGTCAGTTCCAGGTAGAGGAGACGCCATGCGGTGGCCTTGATCAGGCCCGCGGATGCGCGTGGTTGTAGCTGTCGCGCAAATGGTCGCGGGAGACGTGAGTGTAGATTTGCGTGGTCGACAGGGCAACGTGGCCCAGGAGCTCCTGAACGCTGCGGAGGTCGGCCCCCCCTTCCAGCAGATGTGTCGCGTAGCTGTGCCGCAGCATGTGTGGCGTCACGACACCGAGCCCGGCAGCGCCAGCGGTTGACCGGACCATCCGGCGCAGATCGGGTGCCGTGAAGCGTGCACCCCGTCGCGACAGGAACAACGCCGGACACGGCGACGGTGACCGCGCCGCGAACAGCGGTCGCCCGTGCGACAGCCACCGCTCGATGGCGATGCATGCCGGTTCTCCCAGCGGAACGATGCGTTCCTTGCTGCCCTTGCCGAACAGCCGCCCCGTCGCGTCGGCGAGGTCCACCGCGTCGACGTCCAGGCCTGCGATCTCGCTCACGCGTGCGCCGCTGGCGTAGAGCAACTCCAGCGCGGCGCGGTCACGCAAGCCCCCCGGCGTCGCGGGGTCCGGTGTCGTGAGCAGCGTGGCCACCTGATCGCGCCGCAGCGCCTTCGGCAGGCGCCGACCGACTTTGGGTGTGCCCAGGTGCAACGCCGGATCCGTTGCGACCATCCCTTTGCGCAACAGCAGCGCGAAGAAGGTTCGCACCGCTGCGGTCTTGCGGGCCAGCGACGTCCGCGCGTACGACTCGGCCGCGAGTGCCCCCAGCCATCTGCGCAGAACCAGGTGCTCGACCTCTGCGGGGCCGTCGATTCCGAACTCCGCGCAGAACCCCGCGAGCTGGCGGACATCGCGCAGGTACGCGGCCGTGGTGAGCTCGGCCAGCATGCGCTCGTCGCGCAGGTGGACGGCAAAGACGTCGACGGCGACGACCCAGGCCGGCGGCAAGACGTGCACGACCTCCATACGGTGCGCCCCTTCACGCTCGCGTGACCACAGTCTCGACCACCACCGGCAGCGAACCGGTTAGGCAGCGCGCGCGGCTACGGCGGCTCACGCCCTGAGCGCTCCGCCTCCAGCCGCTCGCGGAACACGGCGATCAGCCCGCCGGTCACGATCATCTCGGCTTGCCGCGGCGACAACTGGTGGCGCAGCGTGTACCGCTCGTCCCTGGTGGTGTTGTGCACCTCCAGCGTGCCCGCCTCCGACTCCAGCGCGTCGCGCAACCCCTGCAGCGAAAAGACGTCGTCGCGCTCGATGCGGTCATAGTCGTCGGGGTTGTCGAACTCCAGCCCGAGGATCCCGAAGTTGGCGAGGTTCTGCCAGTGAATGCGTGCGTAACTCTTGGCGATGACGACCCGCAGCCCCAGGTACCGCGGCGCGATCGCGGCATGTTCGCGCGACGATCCCTGCCCGTAGTTGTCGCCGCCGACGATGATGTGGCCCTGGTCCCCGCTTTGCTTGGCACGTTCCACGTACGTCTCGTCCACCTGGTAGTAGGTGAATTCGGCGATCTTCGGGATGTTCGAGCGGTACGGCAGGACCTTCTGCCCGGCGGGCATGATCTCGTCGGTGGACACGTTGTCGCCGACCTTTAGCAGCACGGGGGCGTCGAACGCATCAGGCAAGGGGTCGAACTCGGGCAGCGAGGAGATGTTCGGCCCCTTGACCAGTTCCTCCTTCGCGGCAGCATCGGGCGCCAACGGCTCGAGGAGCATCTGCCGGTTGATGACATAGTCCCCCGGCTCCTCGTACTGGGGCCACTCGAGTCCGAGCTCCTGGGCGCCGTCGCGTGGGTCGGTGATCACGCCGGTCAGCGCGGAGAGTGTCGCGGTCTCCGGCGACACCAGGTAGACGGCGTCCTCATTCGAGCCGGACCGCCCCCGGAAGTTACGCGGCACGGTACGCAGGCTCGGGCGTCCCGTTGCAGGGGCCTGTCCCATGCCGATGCAGCCGTTGCACCCGGACTGATGCAGCCGGGCGCCGCTGTGGAGCAGGGGCATGAGCAACCCCATCTTCGTGAGGTTCTCGAGCGTCTCCCGTGACGCCGGATTGATGTCCAGCGAGACGCCCGACGCCACCTGCCGCCCCTCGAGGAGCATGGCGGGGACAGCGATGTCGCGCAGTCCCGGGTTCGCCGAGGAACCGATGTACGACTGGTAGATCTGCGTGCCCGCCACCTCGCGCACCGCCACGACGTTGCCCGGGCTCGACGGCTTGGCGATCAACGGTTCCAGCGACGAGAGGTCGATCTCCTCGTCGACGTCGTACGTCGCGCCGTCGTCCGCGACGATCTCGACCCAGTCGGCGCCCCGCTGCTCCTGCGTCAGAAAGCGACGTACCTCTCCGTCGGAGGGAAAGACGGTCGTGGTGGCGCCCAGCTCCGCGCCCATGTTCGCGATGACGTGCCGGTCCATCGCCGAGAGCGCACCGAGGCCCGGACCGTAGTACTCGATGATGCGTCCTACGCCACCCTTCACGTCGTGGCGGCGGAGGAGCTCGAGGATGACGTCCTTGGCGCTGACCCACGGCGGTAGCTGGCCGGTCAGCCGCACTCCCCAGATCCGGGGCATGCGTATGTACAGCGGCTCGCCTGCCATGGCCATCGCGACTTCGAGCCCACCGACGCCGATCGCGAGCATCCCGAGGCTGCCGGCGGCTGGTGTGTGACTGTCCGAACCGACCATCGTCTTGCCGGGAATCCCCAGGTGCTGCATGTGCACGGCATGGCTCACGCCGTTGCCCGGCTGCGAATACCAGATACCGAATCGGCGGCAGGCGCTGAGCAGGAACAAATGGTCGTCGGGATTACGCTCGTCGGTCTGCAACAAGTTGTGGTCGACGTACTGCGCCGACACCTCGGTGCGAACGGTCTGGAGCCCCATCGCCTCGAGCTCGAGCATCACCAGCGTCCCCGTCGCGTCCTGCGTCAGGGTCTGGTCAATCTTCAGCCCTATCTCACCGCCCGGCTCCATTTCCCCGGTGACCAGGTGCGAGCCGATGAGCTTCTGAGCGACGTTCTGACCCATGGTGACGGTCCCCTTGTGGCGATGGCGGCACGCTACCGCCTAGCCGCTACAGGGGCACCCGAAACCCGCGGGGCCCGAAGGACAGGGTGGGTGTCACCGGCGCTGACGCGCCCCGGTCGTTTCTCCAGCCGGCAGAATTTGTCCCCACCTTTCATGAAATGCCGGACCGGGCTGCCACACCCCAGGCGTACTGTTTGTCTATGCAATCCACCCGCCGCGTACCCTCCGCGACCGCGGATGATCTTCGCCAGCTCAAGGCGGATCTTGCCGCCGCGGAACACCATGTCGCACGGGCGGTGCTAGCGGCGGGACGCCTGGCCGGCACCGGTGTGTCCGAGCGAGTCGAGGGTTTGCCGCTGGACCTTTTCATCGGGCTGGCGGCGAGGCTGACCGGCGCCGACCGTGCCATGGTGATCGGCGCCGGCCAGGTGCTGTGCGACATGCCGGCGACCGCCGCGCTGTTCCAACGTGGCGACATCTCGTGGGGGCAGATCCGCCGCATCACGAAGGCCGCCAGAAGTCTTCGCAGGCACCAGCGCAGTGAACTCGACGAGCGTGTCGCCGCATCCGCTGATGAGTTCGCCGGCCTCGACGCGTTCGGTCCCGATCAGCTGTGTGACGCCGTCGACGCGGCCGCTGCCGACCTGCGGGCGCCAAGGTCGGTCGAACGCAGTGAGGCGGCCGCGCAGCGGGCGAATTACTTCTCGGTGCAGCGGTCGATGCTTGGTCGCGTGCAGTTCTTCGGCGACTACGACGAGGTGACCGCTGCACCGATCATCGGCATGCTGGACGCGGAGGCGGGACAGCCGCACGGCTGTGGTGGCGACAAGCAACAGCCGACCGCAGACGACGACGAGACAGCTGAGGGTGCGCCGCATCCGATTGCGGCCGATGAGCCCGAAGCTCCAGCGCGGCCGACGCGCCGTGGTGGCCAGTACGCAGCCGCGCTGGCGACGATCGCGGCCGCGTATCTCGGCGGCGGCCTCGACGCGAACCGGGCTCGGCCGCTGATCAACGTCCACGTCGACCTCGAGCAGTTCACCGTGAATAACGCGGGCATGCTGGAGCTCAACGTCCGGGGGCCATTGCCGCGCATCACGCTGGCCGCGCTCGAAGTCCTGAGCAAGGACGCGGACTGCCGCGCGGTGATCTTCGATGGTGCGCGGCCGTTGGCTGTGTCGAAGAAGCTGCGCGCGAAGGACATCCCCGACGACGTGATGTTCGCGACTGTCGCAAGAGATCTCGGCGACCGATGGCCGGCGTCCAACGACCCGCCCGGTCATACCGAGGCCCACCACATCGTCCATCGCGCGCGCGGTGGCGTGCACAACGTCGACGACCTGGTGCGACTATCGCGGCGCTATCACCGCGTCGGCCATCGCCTTGGCTGGCACATGAGGCTCGATGCGACGACTGGCGTCTTCACCATCAAACGCGGCAAACGCGTGTGGCGGTCCCTCCCGCGCGGCACACCCCTGTCCCAGCCGAGGCGGCAGACACTGGGCTGCGCGGATGACGTCTCGCCTCTTGCGGCGCCGGAGTCAGCCCTGCCGTTCTAGGCGGCCGCAGCCGTTCCCCACGCCAGTGCCTCACAAGCTGTTCCGGAACCCGCATGGTCCATGCGGTCGTCATGTATCGGCACTTCTATGACGCTCCAGAACTCACGCGCATGCGACGTGTTGTCGTGCGCGTGGCCACCGCTCGGTGTGTGAATCGAACACGAGGTAGACGTAGCGGTCACCGCCGTCCGGCCCTAGCCACAATTCAACCGATTCAGTGTGGTACCCGGTGTTCGTGGCTCCGGCGGGTACCTCGGCAGCCAGGTCAAGGTCGCCAGCCAGTGCGCCATCATCGAGCTTGTTCG
>WHTG01000209.1 GCA_009377835.1 Nitriliruptorales bacterium | reverse complement strand
GCTGCCATGCGCGACCATGTAGCCGACGCCGCGCGGCGCCGAGTAGTGGCGCACGACCATCCCGAGCTTGAACCGCGCGGTGGCCCCGTGCAGCACCGCCAGCGCCGGCCATCCGTGCCCACCGACACGCCGCGCCTCCTGGGGGCCCAGGCGCGACAGCCCTTCCAGCCGTCCGCTGTCGACGGCGGCGACGACCTGCTCGTCCCAGGAGATCGCGCCGGGAACCAGGTGCAGGGGCGACTGTTCCGTCAGACCTGCCGACAGGTCCCCGGCCGCGACGACCACCGCGCGGACGTCGTCGTCGGCAAACGCGTCGGCCACCGCTTCGCCGACGGCGGTCAGATCGTCGAACGCTGCCGTGGGCGGCACGGTGACCGGCACCAACGGCGCGAGGTCGCCGACGTGCAGCACCAGCACGGCGAGGTCCAGCGGGAGCGGTGCGTCCACAGCCATCGGGTATCCAGCTGCAGCCGCGACCTGTTCCGCGGCGGCAGTGTCGACCTCGTACGTGGCACTCACATCACCGCGCCCGATGCCCTCCAGCGTGACGACCGCGCTGCCGTGGAGTGCCGCATCCCCCGCGGCAACCACGACGATGACGTCGCACTCGGGCAGAGCCTCGACGGCGGCATCGATGCTGTCGCACACTTTGCCCACGCCGTCGGGCAGTGTTGCGCTGATGCCGGGGACCAGCAGCGGCGCGGTCGGCAGGACCGCCCCGCCCACGATCACGCCCCTGCCTCCGAGCCCCTCACTGCGCCACGGTGGGTAGCGGGCCAGGGACCGCCGGCCGGGCGGGCGCGTCCGTCACCCTGCCCAGCAGGTAGAACGACGCGGCGGAGGTGATCTCGGCGTGGAGCAGAGCGGCCGGTACGGCCGCCGCCGTACGGCCGACGTGCACCAGCCGGTTCCCGCGGGTGCGTCCACTCATGCGCTGCGCGTCCGTCTTCGACGGGCCCTCGATGAGGATCTGCTGGACGGTCCCCACCTGGCGGGCGTTGCTCGCGGCGGACAGCCGCCGTGTCAGATCCGTCAGGCGGCGATACCGCTCCCCCACCACCTGGGGATCGAGGTGGCCGTCGAACTCGACGGCAGCGGTGCCCGGGCGTTTGGAGTACTCGAACGTGAACGCGGAGTCGAAGGCTGCGAGCTTCGTGACACGCAGGGTGTCGCCGAAGTCGTCCTCGGTCTCCCCGGGGAAGCCGACGATGATGTCGGTGGAGATCGCCACCCCCGGGATCGTCTCGCGCGCCTCGGTGACCAGGTCCAGGAAACGGCTGCTGCGGTAGGAGCGCTGCATGCGACGCAGGATGCGGTCAGATCCGGACTGCAGCGGCAGGTGCAGCTGCTCGCACACGTTGGGAACGTCGCGCATGGCGGCGAAGACGTCCGAGGTGAAGTCCTTGGGGTGGGGGCTGGTGAACCTGACCCGCTCCAGCCCGTCGACCTCCCCGAGCGCGTGGAGCAGCTCGGCGAACCGGGTGCGGTTGCGCGGTCCGTCGCCTGGGTCCAGCGCGACAAGGTCACGGCCGTAGGAGTTGACGTTCTGCCCCAGCAGCGTCACCTCGGTCACGCCGTCGTCGACCAGAGCGCGGACCTCGGCCACAACCTCGCCGAGCTTGCGCGACTTTTCTGGTCCGCGCAGAAGGGGCACGATGCAGAAGGTGCAGGCGTTGTTGCACCCGATCGAGATCGACACCCAGGCGTGGTGGCGGACCTCGCGGCGCGCCGGCAACGCCGACGGGAACATCTCCGTGTGCTCGAGGATCTCGACCACCGGCACGGCCGCCGAATCGGCGGCGGCCAGGAGCTCCGGGAGACGGCCCATGTTGTGGGTGCCGTAGACGACGTCGACCCACGGCGCGCGCTTGGCCAACTCACCCTGGTCCTTCTGCGCCAGGCAGCCGCCGACGACGATCGTCTTCTGCGGATCGGCCAGCTTCAGGGGCTTGAGGTGGGATAGCTGGCCGTACAGCTTGTTGTCGGCGTTTTCACGGATGGCACAGGTGTTGAACAGCACCAGGCCCGCAGTCTCGGGGTCGTCGGCCCGACGGTAGCCCATCATCTCGAGCACGCCGGCGGCGCGCTCCGAATCGTGCTCGTTCATCTGACACCCGAAGGTGCGGATGAAATAGGTCCGTGCGGTCACGGACCTGAGGATAGCCCTCCTCTAGCGCACCGGTTTGGTGACCAGCGGCGCGGCGGCGCCGGTTTCGGCGCCCACGACGTCCACCGTGGCCTCGCTGCAAAGTTCCTCGACCCGCGCACCTTCGACCACGGACGTCGCCGGCGCCATTGACGTCTCGACGGTGCGCTGCTCCACCAGGATCTGCATGGCGGTCCGGGGTTTACCGTCGATCTCGATCTCGGCGAAGGAAGGGACGCAGACGATGTCGATGCTCTGAGCGGCGAGCATCGACCGGGCGATCGCGACCGCTTTGACGGCCTGGTTGAGCGCGCCGGCGCCGACCACCTGCACTTCGACACGGCCGTGCCGGCGGACGACCCCGGCGAACGCTCCCGCCACCGCATTTGGATTTGACCGCGACGAGACCTTCAGGTGTGCCATGCGGGTGGAGTTCTCCACGGCCCGGGCCGCTTCCTGCCCCATCTCGGCGGCAGCCGGGAAAACCCGCAGTGACGCGGGCTTCGGGGGGCGGCGTCAGCGGCGGAAGCGCGCCGTCCGCCGGACGGTGTCAGGCACGGCGATGGTGCTGGTGTCCTCCCCCTCGGCTTCTGCCTGGCCTCCGCGGCCGGCGCCGTACAGGAGAGCCGCAATCCCGCCGATCAGCGTCCCAGACGCTCGGTCGACCATCACGACGATGCCGAAGGTGACCGCCAGCGCGAGGTATCCCAGCAGCGTCCGCACCCGCGATCGGCCGTAGAAGAGGGCGAACGCGAGCACCAGTCCCGGAACGGCGACAGCCAACCAGACCTGCAGAACGCTCACGCAATCTCCTTCTCGGACCGGGCCAGCCGTAGCCTACTGTCCGGATGGACGAGGACCTGGAGGCAGGAGAGGCGATCCCCCGCGGAGAATCTGCTACCGCACGGTAGAAAATCGGCGCCTGGGCGTCACTCTTCGGGGGCCGACTCGTTTTTCATGACTGTACCGGTGCCGCTCGGACGCTGGTGCAGACGCATGGGAGGGACTTCGTGGCGCACCCCAAGCTCGGATCCGTCGCGCAGCGGTCGTTGCTGGCAGCAACGTCCGCAGCTTTGATGGCGGGCCCGCTTGCCGTGCCCGGTGCAGCGCAGACCCTCGACACCGTCACCGACTCGACCACACAGGTCGTCGACCTCACCTGCAAAGAGGCGAAGCAGACCGAGGACAAGGCGCTGATCGAAGAGTTCTGCGACAGCGAAAGCGAAACGGCCGAACGCGTGGAGCAGACGGCCAGGAACAGCGGCGACAACGTCACCGCCACGGTGCAGTCGGTGACCAAGAAGGCGCCCACGGGGGGTGGTGACGGTGACTCGGACGGTTCGCCCACGCCGGATGCGCCAGTCAGTGAGTCCGACCAGCGCGAGCAGCAGCCGGCCGGGGGAGGAGCGAACTACACCGCGGTGTCCGAGGCATCCGACGGGAGCGGGTCGCGGCCGCGGTCCAGGAGCAGAATTGCCCGGCAGCGCGCGACCGCAGGCCCCCGCTTCAACGCCCACGGTCCGATCCTTCCGGGCATGCGCTCGAATAGCCTTCTGACACTGCAGCCGTTCGCCGCGCCGCTGGTCAGCGTTCCTCCCATCTACGAGCTGCCGCAGATCGCACAGCAGATGTTCGGCTCGACCGCCGCGACGGGCCCCGAGGAACCGCTGGCCGCGGGGGCGGAGGCCACGCAGGCCTCGCCCTACACCGCCGCGGGCCACACCGCCACGCCGGCGGACCCCGCAGGGTGGCTCGCCGCCACCGCGACCGGTCTGATCATGCTCGTCGGCGCAGGCCACGCGCTGAACGGTGGGCGGATGCCGCGTCGCCAGCACTCATAGATCCCACAACGACCGAAAAGCCCCGGTTCCCTCCGCCGGGGCTGTTTCGTGTCCGTGCCGCGAACGTATCGACCCAGGGGCGTGCGTGCGCGCGAGGGGTCGGGGCCGGAGCCGCGTCAGTCCCACTCGCGATGGCGGGCCAGACCGCTGACGTTGATGGCGACCTTGTTCGCCAAACCCTGGTTGTAGCCGCGGCGCACCAGGTAGGCATGCAGCCGCCGTGCGACGGCCGCAGGTTCCAGTGCCGCCGGCAGCGTCGCGGCGCGCCGGCGGGCGAGGTCTGACGCCGTCATGAGCTCGTCGCGCTCCCCCAGCGACGCCAGCGCCGCCTGGGCGATGTCCTCGGGTACCTGGCGGCGGCGCAACTCCTGGCGCAGACGAGTCAGGCCGTAGCCACGTCGGTGCCCGCGGTCCTCGACCCACATGCGCGCGAAGGTGACGTCGTCGAGGGCGCCGAGGGACTCGAGCTGCTCAACGGCTGCTGCGACAACGGCCCCGTCGTCGAAACGACCGTTGAGCTTGGCGGTGATCTCCGCGACCGTCTGGGGCCTGCTCTGCGTGGACCGCAGGCCGTAGGCGACGGCCTTGGTGATCGCCTTGACGTCGTCCGTCGCGGAGGTCACCGCCGAGGTGGTCTGCTCAGCCCTCGCCACCGGGCCAGTCGTCCGCAATCGTGTCGTCGCCGGTCACGTCGGTGGGGACCAGCCCGAGTTTCTCGGTGACCTTCTTGTAGATCTCATTGGCGACGTCGTCGTGTTCCCTGAGGAACTTGCGCGCGTTCTCGCGTCCTTGTCCGAGTTGCTCGCCCTCGTACGTGTACCAGGCGCCGGCCTTCTTGACGATGCCGTGCTCGACGCCGACGTCAATGATGGAGCCCTCCCTGGATATGCCCTCGCCGTACATGATGTCGAACTCCGCTTGTTTGAACGGAGCCGCGCAGTTGTGAACAACGACTCCGTCGGCCACAAGATTGTGGAGTTCTTCAACCTCGATGTCGTAGGTCGAGGCCCACTCCGGCCCGCTGATCGAGAGGATGCGGGCGTAGTAGACCTCGTCGGCGAGCACCTCCTGCAGGAACTTGCTGTCG
>WHTG01000236.1 GCA_009377835.1 Nitriliruptorales bacterium | reverse complement strand
GAGTTGGCGGAGAAGTACCTCGCGCTCTGGAACGAGCCCGATGCCGACCGGCGCCGGCGGATGATCGCCGAGCTCTGGACGGAGGACGGGAGGCATATCCTCCAGCCGCCGCAGGAGATCCGCGGGATCGCGGCGCGACCCGGGCTCGGCTTGACGGCGATCCTCGAGGCACGGGCATACGAGGAGATAGAGGCGCGCGCGGCGAGCGCGTACGAGCACTGGGTCGGCTCCGAGGGGCTCAGCTTCCGGGGCCGCGACGACGCCGAACGACTGGGCGACGTCGTCAAGTTCCACTGGGAGGCGGTCGCCAAGGACGGCGAGGTGTTCGGAGTCGGGCTCAACTTCCTCGTCCTCGCCGCGCACGGCCGGATCGAGCGCGACTACACGTTCGTCGTCGCTTAGGCAGATATGGGAGATGCCTTGACACACGAAGACTTCGGAAGGGGAGCGCACCTATGGTCACCGTCGCAGGACACATCACGGTCGACCCTGAGCAGCGCGAGTCCTACCTCGCGGGCTCCATGAGCGTTGTCGAGAAGGCTCGCCAGGCAGATGGCTGCCTCGATTTTGCCATCACGGCCGACTTGCTCGACCCTGGCCGCGTCAACCTCTTTGAGCGCTGGGAGTCGCAAGAGGCCGTCAAGACCTTCCGCCGCAGCGGCCCCAGAAACAAGCAACGCGCGGCAATGCTCTCGGTGTCGGTAGCCGAGTACGACATCGCCGACGTGCGGCTCTTGTTCGGAAAGGGCAGAGCGTGAACCTGCAGCACGAGCTCACCCTGCTCATCTTCCCCGTGGTCGTCGGCCAGGGCACGCGGCTGTTCCCCGACACCGGCCCGGACAGGGCGCTCGAACTGGTCGAATCGCGTGCCACCCCGAGTGGGGTCACGATCCACGTCTACCGGCCCACCGGGCGCCCGCAGTACGCAACGGCCACGGCCGACCCCAAGCACGTGACATAGGCGCCGCAGTCAGCAAGAGTGTCTCATTGGTGGGTGCGGGCTGCAGCGCAGACCGCTGAGGCCTGGTAGCCGAGGGCGCTGTTGGCGTACTGGCTGGGCGTGTGCGCCGGCCTCGCGCTCGTGGAGGACCCTGCGCGGGCGGCGCGCCTGCTGGGCGCCGCGGCGACGTTGCGCGACAGCGTGGGGCTCGTCGCTTGGCCGCTGATGGGCGAGATCGAGCGTCGCCACGGCGAGGCGGTCAGGATGGCGCGTGGGCGATCGACATCGACCCGCACGGGCCGGGCGCTGGGCGACACCGCGTTCTCCGAGGCGCTGGACGAGGGACGGCAGCTGCCACCGGACGGCAGCTGCCACCCGACGAGGCGTTGACCGTGGGCGTGGGCACGTCGAGTCCGGCCCGTGCGGCGGCCCGCTGAGGAGAACGGCTCCTGACAGGGCGGCTGTCGTGTTTGTCCTGCGGCGGTAGGGTTCGAGCGATCGTCGACATGAGGAGCACGACATGGGTTTTGACCGCAAGGCGACCTCGATCTGGGAAGGCGACCTCCAGTCGGGGTCGGGCAAGACGACCTTCGACCATTCGGGTGCCGCGGGGCCGCTGCACATGGAGTGGGACGCCCGCGCCGGCGAGGCGAAGGGGACCAGCCCCGAGGAGCTGATCGCCGCCGCGCACGCGACGTGCTACTCGATGGCGCTGTCAGGTGCGCTGGCGAAAGCCGACATGCCGCCCGAGCGTCTGGAGGTCTCCGCTGTCGTCACCTTCTCCACGGAGGGTGGCGCGCACATCGAGTCGTCGAAGCTGACCGTCGTCGGGATCGTGCCGGGAGCCGACGAGCAGGCGTTCATGGAGGCGGCCACCGCCGCCAGGGACGGCTGTCCCGTGTCCAAGGCGCTGGCCGGCAACATCGAGATCACCCTCGACGCCTCCCTCAAGAGCTGACCTCGGCCGGCGGGTCGGTCACGCCAGGAAGCGCACGACCGACTCCCCGACGAACGCGGGCTTCTCCAAGTCCTCGACCTCCACGGTCAGCCGCTGGATCAGCTCGTACCACCCGCCGCCGAGATCCTTGACCGACAGCGTCTCGGCGGTGCCACGCACGCGCGAGCCGGTCGGGACCGGCGCCGGGTAGCGAACCTTGTTCCACCCGTAGTTCACGCCCAGCTGGAAGCCGCTGAACGACAGCAGCTGCGCGCGGAACCCGTCGGCCATCGACAACGTCAGGTTGCCGTGCGCGATCGTCGTGCCAAACGGGCTGTCGTTCTTGGCGCGCTCGACGTCCGTGTGGATCCACTGGTGGTCGCCGGATACCTCGGCGAAGGCGTCGATCATGTCCTGCGTGACCTCGCGCCAGTCCGACGGTCCGAGCGTCTTCCCGGTGGTCTCCTGCAGTTGCTCGAGTGAATCGATGCTCAGCTGCGCCACATGCCCTCCCGTGGGTCGGAACCGTCGTGCGGCATCATGCCAAGCATGAGCGCATCAAGCAGCCCGAGGGCGCCAGATATTGAGGACCCGAGCAGCCCGCAAGGGCGTAGGCGGCAGGGATGAGCGGACAGCAGACACTGCTCGGCGGAGACGACCGGATCGTCGATGTCGACATCGCAGATCGCATGGAGCAGGCATTTCTCGACTACTCGATGAGCGTCATCGTCGGGCGGGCGCTGCCGGACGTCCGCGACGGCCTCAAGCCGGTGCAGCGCCGGATCCTGTACGCCATGTGGGAAGCCGGCCTGCGTCCCGACCGCCCGTACCGCAAGTGCGCGTCCGCCGTCGGCGACGTCATGAAGAAATACCACCCGCACGGTGACTCCTCGATCTACGACGCGCTGGTGCGGATGGCGCAGGATTTCACCACCCGTGCGCCGCTCGTGGACGGCCACGGCAACTTCGGCTCCGTCGACGGGGACCCGCCGGCCGCCATGCGCTACACCGAGGCGCGGCTGACGCCGCCGGCGATGGACCTGCTCGCGGGGATCGACGAGGACACCGTCGATTTCGTCGCGAACTACGACGGCTACGAGCAGGAACCGACTGTCCTGCCGTCGCGCTGGCCGAACTTGCTGGTCAACGGCGCCAGCGGCATCGCCGTCGGGATGGCCACGAACATCCCGCCGCACAACCTCGGCGAGGTCATCGACGCGTGCCTGCATCTGATCCGCAAGCCGAAGGCGACGGTCGAAACCCTGATGGGCTTGATACCGGCGCCTGACCTACCCACGGGCGGGCGCATCGTCGAGTCGGACGGTATCCGTGATGCGTACCTCGCAGGGCGCGGCGCCATCACAATGGAGGCGGTCGCGACGACGGAGACGAGGACGGGGGGACTGCCCAGGATCATCGTCACAGAGATTCCGTACCAGGTGAACAAGGCGTCGCTGCTGGAGCGCATCGCCGACCTGGTGAAGGAACGAAAGGTGGAGGCGATCCGGGACCTGCGTGACGAGTCGTCGCGCGACGGTATGCGCATCGTCATCGAGTTGAAGCGCGGTGAGGACCCTGCCGCCGTTCTCGACCGTCTGTACGCCTTGACGGACCTGCGCACCAACTTCAACGCGAACATGGTCGCGCTGGTGGGCGGGCAGCCGCGCACCGTCGGACTGGTCGAGATGCTCACCCAGTACCTCGCATACCAGCGGGAGGTGCTCACGAGGCGCACGACCTACCGGCGAGAGAAGGCCGCGGTGCGGGCTCACGTGCTGGAGGGGCTGCTCATCGCACTGGACCACCTCGACGAGGTCATCGCCCTGATCCGCGCGTCGCAGACGCCTGACGAGGCGCGCGGGCAGCTCATGGACCGCTACGGCCTGACAGACGTCCAGGCCACTGCGGTCCTGGACATGATGCTGCGGCGCCTCGCCGCACTGGAACGCCGGAAGATCGTCGACGAGCACCGGGAGCTGCTGGCCCTCGTCGCCGATCTCGACGCCATCCTGGGCGACCCGAAACGGCTCGACGCGCTGCTCGCCGACGAGTTGAAGGCGATCAAGTCGACCCATGCAGATCCGCGCCGCAGCCGCATCGTGCCGCAGGACCATTCGCTGTCGGAGGGCGACGCGGGGACGCCGGCGGTGCGCCTGGAGGCACAACCCGTGTCGCTGTACGTGACAGCCGGCGGGTACCTCAAGAGTGTCCCGCACCGTCGGGTCGCCAAGCCCCACACTCATCCGCGGGATCCGGCCGTGGCGCTGCTGAGCGCGACCACCGAGGACACGCTCCTGCTGATCGACGCAGACGGCGGTGGCTACCGCATCGCCGTGGGCGACCTGCCGGTGACCACGTTGCGACAACGCGGGACCACAATCGCGCAGCTGCTCGGCGACGGCCCGGACGTGCCCATGGCAGGCGCGGTCGTGCTGCGGTCCGGGCTCGGCGGCGTTGTCACGGTCTCGGCCAACGGGATGGTGAAGCGCACCGAACGAGCCGAGTTCGAAGGACGCACGCGCGCGATGGTCGCCGCCGGTGTGCGCGACGACGACGACATCGTCGCCGCTGTCG
>WHTG01000054.1 GCA_009377835.1 Nitriliruptorales bacterium | reverse complement strand
GCCGCCGCCTCGAGGGCCGCGAACCCCTTGTCGGTCAGGACTGCGAAGGACCCTCTCCGGTCCGTGTCGCAGGAGTCACGCCGAACCCACCCCGCCTCCTCCAACCGGGCGATGGCGTGCGACAGCCGGCTGCGTGACGACTGCGAACGATTCGCGAGTTCGCTCATCCGGATGGTCCGTTCGGGGGCTTCCGACAGGCGCACGAGGATCTCGTAATAGGTGTGTGGGATGCCGGCCTGCGCCTGCAGTTCACGATCCAGGCGGTCGAACAGCAATCGTGTGGCCGTGAGAAACGCCCTCCATGCGCGCTGCTCGTCATCGTTCAGCCAGCGGGTTTCTGCCATGCCCACAGGGTACCGGCGGGCGATCCCGGGTGGTGTCGGCGTCAGGGCGCGATTCCGGCATGCGCCAGGGCCAGGCGCACGAGGCGGTCCTGGCCGCCGCTCATGTCCGCTGCGACGGTCTCCATCAGCGCTTCTCCCGGGGACAGCCACGCGAGGTCGAGGGTGTCCTGGGCCGGGGAGCACTCGCCGTCAACCGGCACGATGTAGGCCAAGGACACAGCGTGCTGGCGAGGATCGGTGAAGCCGGACCGCCTGCCGTCGTCGGGGAAATACTCCACGACCGTAAACGGTGCCGGATGGGTCGGCAGTTGCGGCAGGGCCTCCGGGCCGAGGTCTTTACTGAGGTGCCGCCACAGCGCCTCGCGGATGGTTTCTCCGTACAGGACACGGCCGGAGACCACCGCACGGCTGAAGGTCCCGTCCGGCCGGTGACGCAGGAGCAGACCGACCCGTTCCACCGCACCGAGGTGGTCGACACGGACGGGAAGCGCTTCGACGTACACGATCGGGACCCGGTCCCGGACGTCGTCGAGTTCCTCGGGCCGCAGCCATCCTTGTGCGGTTTCGGTCGACGACGACACGCGCTCCTCCTTGTCGAGGGCCGGCACCCCTGATAGGCATGCGTGACCCTACGCGACCAGGTGGAGAAAACGGGTGTCACGCCACGACAGTGCCCGGAGGCACATGCACTTCAACGTCATGCTCGAGGGTCAGGACGGGTTGACCTACGCCGACCTGTTGGCGGTGGCGCAGCGCGCGGAGTCGCTGGGATTTGACGGGATGTACCGCAGCGACCACTACAGCAACGGATCGCGCCGTGGGGTGAGCTCGACCGACGCGTGGGCCACGCTGGGTGGGCTGGCGCGCGAGACGAGGCGCATCAGCCTGGGGCCGCTGGTAACGCCCGCCACCTTCCGTCCGATCGGGAACCTGGCCAAGATGGCCGCGACGGTGGCCGAGATGGCCGGTCCGCGGGCCGACGGCACCAGTCGAATCGCCGTCGGGATGGGCACCGGCTGGATGGAGGTGGAGCATCGGCGACACGGCTTTCCGTTCGAGGACATCCAGACGCGCTTTCGCCGGCTCGAGGAGCATCTCGACGTCCTGTCGCGGCTGTGGAATCCCTCGGCGCAGCCGTTCGACTTCGAGGGAGAGTTCGTGACCATCGAAGCGGCGGATTTCGCGCCGGTGCCCGACCCGCGCCCTCCGATCATCCTGGGTGGAAGCGGCATGCGCAGAACACCGCAGCTGGCGGCACGGTTCGGTGACGAACTCAACGGCGTGTTCTTGTCACCGGAGCAGTGCCGCCGGCAGAGGGCTGCGCTGCACGACGCCTGCCGCGCTACCGGTCGCGACGCACGTGAGGTCCGCTACTCGCTGATGACCCGCTGCCTCGTCGGACGCACGCAAGACGAGTTCGAGGAGCGGGCTCGTCGTCTGCAGCAGCGGGCCGGACGTGACGAGCCGCTGCGGGACTACGTCGCGTCGTTCGAGCCGCACTGGCTGACCGGCACCGTCGATCGGGTCGGCGCTCTGCTGAAGGAATTCAGCGACGCCGGCGTGCAGCAGGTGATGCTGCAGCATCTGCTCGTCGACGACATGGACATGCTCGACCTGGTCGCCGAGAAATTCCTCTAGCAGCCCGAACGGCCCCGCGTGGCCGTCCAGGGTCGCGACTGGCGGCGCCGGGCGCGAGGACGGAGCGTCATGACCTCGGCGGGATGAGTTCCAGCCCCTCCGCCATGACGAAGAACGCTCGCACGTACGGATTGTCCGGCGCGCTTGCCCGCACGGCATTCCAGTCGATCTGCTCCCGCAGGGAACGGGCGACCTCCAGATGCGATTCGTAGTCCAGCTCGTGCTCGCGCAGGCAAGCGAGCTTGGTGATCATGAGATCCTCCAGCGACAGGACCTTCATCGACTGCGCCACGATCTCGATTTCTTCGGCGCTGTCGATCATTTCGTCGGTGATCTCGATGCCGGAGGGGGCGAAGATGAGATCAATGAGCACCGCGCCGTCGTAGGCCTTCAACAACCAGTCCTCCGGCGGTCGCTCCAGCCGCATGCCGCTCTCACCCAGCGCCTTCCAGGCGCGTTCCGCATCATCGGCCTTGATGAAGAAATCGACGTCGTGGCCCGACTCCGGGCCGCCGCGGGCCCAGCTTGCCAGCCCACCCCCGACCATGAACGGCACACCCGCGTCGCGCAACGCCGCCGCGCTGCGCTTCAGCGATTCCTTGATCTGCTCCACGGTCCGCGTTGACACGCCGCTTCGGTACCCGGGGCGCACGCACGACAACCCTGACCGTTCGTTGCCGCTCCTGCGTCCGTCCTGTTGTGTGGTCCGTGCCGGTGGTCAGCGAACCGCCACCGTCACATCCCGACCGGCCCGGATGACCTGGACGAGGTCCTCGTCGGGACCGACCACCCCGTCGGGCCACACGACCGACCGCCGGACACGTCCCGCGACCAGCGCCCCCGGACCTATGACGTTCTCACCGCCCGACCACTCCATGTTCGCCGCCAGGTAGTCCGCAGGGGTGCCGCAGTCGATGACGGCGGCCGTGGTGGGGGACAGGTCGAGCCGGCCTCGCGCCTGCTCGATCCGCCAGCACACCTCGTACAGCCCGGAGGGTGTCGTGGGCATGCGGACCACCCACGACCACGGCAGCAGACAGGCGCCGGCGTACCGGTATTCGCCGAAGTCACCGTTGGTGGGGTCGTGCACCACCAACAGGCGGACGCGGCGACCGTCCCAGCCCGACACCAGCTCCGACAGGTCGTCGCGGACCCACGCGTCGGCGTTCGTCACGAGCGCACCACGGCCGTTGATCCACCTCCGCAGTCGGCCAATCGCGCCGGCCGTCCCCAACGCCACCGGATGCTCGACCGAGACATGCACCCGACTGCCGAGGTGGGCCACCATGCGCTCGGTGTGCGCGTGGACGTTCACGGCCACCTCGGCGGCGTGCCGCGCGACACGGTCGATGGCGTGGTCCACCAGCGGCCGGTTCCCGACCGGGCACAACGCCTTCGGCAGCAGGTGCGTCAATGGCCGCAGGCGTGTTCCGCCGCCGGCGGCAAGGACAACGGCGGCGAGATCAGCTCGGCGCAGGTTCGCAGGTGGGGTCGTCGTCACCGCTGCCCACGCAATACACGTTGTAGGCGTGGCGGATGACGGGCTGCGCCACGTTGCGGACCGGCACACCGCCGGGCGTCCGGCCCTTCTCGGTCCCGCTGTGCGCGTGCCCGTGCAGGGCGAGATGAGCGCCGCCGCGGTCGATGGCCTCGGCCAGGAGATAGCAGCCGAGGAAGGGATAGATCTCCAGACGCTCGCCCTGCAGCGTTTCCTCGACGGGGGAGAAGTGCGTCAGCGCGATCTTGACGTCGCTGTCCAGTCCCTCCAGCTGCTCCTCCAGGGACTCCGCGAGTCTGCGGGAGTGCCGGACGAACGCCTTCATCTCGGGTTCACCGAAGTCACTGGCGGCGGCGCCCGGAAACCCGCCCCCGAAACCTTTGGTTCCGGCCACTCCGACACTGCGGCCGTTGATGTCGAGAACCACTCGCTCACCCTCGAGAACCGTGACGCCGGCCTCTTCCAGCTCCTTGCGGACGAGGTCCTCACTGTCGGCGTCGTAGTCGTGATTTCCCAGGACGCAGACAACCGGAACGGCGACGTCGCGAAGTTCGCCCGCGAGCACCGCTGCCTCCTCGGGCTCCCCATGTCGCGTCAGGTCACCGCCGATGCACAGCAGGTCCGCACGATCGCCCAGCTGCGACAGGTGGGGTGACAGGGTCCCGGCGGAATCGGTGCCCAGATGCACGTCGGCGACCGCTGCGATCCGGATCACGACACCACCTCCTCCCCGTCGGGCTCACTCAGGTCGGTGACCGTCACGTCGTTGCGGATCTCAACACCGGGTGCCATCTCCGCAACGACGTCGCCAATCGCCCGCCGGCGCTCCTCGGTCGGCACGTTCCCGTCACGACCAGCGCCGGTCCCGACACGCGGATCTGCACGTCGAGCGCGCTGACCCGCTCGTCGTGGATCAGGGCCTCGCGGATGTGCTCCGCGTCGTATTGCGAGAGACGCTGCTCTGCCATGCGCCTTCCTTCCCGGTGGACCTCATCTCCCTTCCCCCTTCCGCCGGGCCTCACTCCGCCGGGCGGTCTTGCAAGCCGTCATCGAGCAATTCGCCAAGCTGCCGCGCGTTGCGCACGCCGTAGTCCCGATAGCAGTTGTTGAACAGCACGTGGGTCTCGCGGCTGCCCCCTGCCAGTTCACGGACCTTCGGCGCCCACGACTGCAGCTCCTTGTCGGAGTACAGGTACCGGAAGCGCTCGGCGGCGGTGATCCCCTTCCGCTGCCAGTTCTCCCGGTTGTGGCCGTGCATCCGGAGCACCGCGAGATCCGCCGTGGCGGCGACGACGGGAGGAACCGAGGACTTGAAGCCCTGCGGTTCGTCGACGCTGACGTACGCCAGTCCCGCCGACTCGAGCAGCTGCAGTGTCCGGGGCGCCGTGTCGGCGTCCATCCAGCTGCCGTGCCGGAACTCGACGGCGATCTGGTAGTCCGCCAGGCGCTCGGCCAGTGACTGCAGATAGGCGCGGTTGTCGCGACGGGCGGTGAACCACTGGGGGAACTGGAAGAACACCGCCCCGAGCTTCCCGGCGGAGTGCAGGGGCATCAGCGCGATTCGGAAGCGTTCGAACGCCTCGTCCACCGCCTGGTCGGGTAGGTGGCTGAGGTAGACCGCCTTCGCGCCGGCGTGCTCGTCCGGCACCTGCTCGGCGACGTCGTCCCACAGCGACTTCGGTTGCGTCGGGTGCTGTGTCAACAGCGAGTACGCCTTGATGTCGAACCGGAAGTCCTGCGGGGTGCGGTCCACCCACAGGGCCGCCAGTTCCTCCGTGGGTGGGTGGTAGTACGTCGCGTCCACCTCCACCACCGTGAAGATCGAGGCGTAGAACCGCAGACGCGCTTCGGCGCTCATGCTGCGCTTGGGATACCAATCCGTTTCCTTGAGCAGGGTGGGGTCGGTCCAGGAGGCGGTTCCCACGCGGATGGTGGGTTGTCGACGGGGATCCATGGCCCGTAGTTTCCACGCTCGTGGCCGAGAATCTCGACGATTTGTTCTTGCTGCCGCCGTCGGAATTCACCGCGGCGCGCGACGCGCTGGGCAAACGGCTGCGAGCGGAGGGACGGCCGGAGGACGCCAAGCAGGTCAAGGGGCTTCGGCGACCGACGATGGCGGCGTGGGCTCTGAACCAGGTGGCGCACAACCACCCGGATGCTGTCGACGGTTTGGTTGCCGCCGGGGCGGAGGTCGCGGCCGCCCAGCGCCGCGCCTTGTCCGGCGTCCGCGACGCTGGCCTGCGGGAGGCGTCGCAGCAGCGCCGCGCCCGCGTCGATGACGTGTGGGATCTGGCGGCGGCTGTGCTCCGCGACGCCGGCGCCGACCCGGCATCGCACCGGCAGGCGATCGCCGACACGCTGGACGCGGCGTCAGTCGACGGCGAGGCGGCCGACGCCCTGCGGGCGGGACACCTGACCAGGGAGCTGCCGGCGCCGTCGGGATTCGGCGCGGTGACCGGCTTCGCGCTTGTGCCACCCGCGGACGAGCCGGTCGCCCCTCTGGCTGACACGGCAGAAGACGACCGCGAGGAGGCGGTCCGCCGTGCCTTGGAGGAGGCCCGGCGTCACGCTGCCGACGCTCAGGAGGAGGCGGACGGGCTGGAGCGCCGCGCCGGGGACGCGCGCCAGGCGGCGGTGCGTACGGTGGCGGAGGCGCAGCGGCTGGAAGCGCGCGCGCACGACCTCAGGGTCCGTGCGGACACGCTGACCGAGGACGCCGACGAGATGACCGGGCGGGCGGCTGCGGCACGGGCCGCGGCCGACGGGGCGGTGGCGAGACTGCGCGACCTCGAGGCGGAATCCGGTCCCTGAGCCGCCCGGCCCTGGTGATGGTCGACCCTTTTCCGTGTGGGACGACGAGGAGGGGGAGCTACTCCAGCTCCACCGGGCGCGCCTCGAGAGTCAGGGACCGGTTGCCGCGCAGCACGCCGAGCGTTACCGCACGGTCGATGCGATCCGCGTTCATCAGCCGCTGCAGGGCGCCGACGCTGTCGATGCCGACGCCATCGACCGACAGCACGATGTCCTCGGGCTTCAGGCCCGCGGCGGCTGCCGGACTCCCGCCGACGACCGTGGTGACCTCCAGCCCCTTGTCCCGGCCCGTGCCGGCGGCGGCTCGCGGGGGGAGGGGACGGGTGCCCCCAGCGATGCCGAGGTACGCCCGCCGGACACGGCCGTCGCGCAGGAGCGTCGACAGGATCAATTTCGTCGTCGTGTTGATCGGCACCGCGAGCCCCAGGCCCTGGCCGATGCCCGGGCCTACGACGGCGGTGTTGATGCCGACGACGCGTCCGGCGCCGTCCGACAGGGCGCCACCGGAGTTTCCCGGGTGCAGCGCCGCATCCGTCTGGATGACGTTCTCGACCAGGCGTACGGTCCGCCCGTCAGCGGCCGGAAACGACCGTCCCAATGCGCTGACAACTCCGGCGCTGACAGAGCCCGCGTACCCCAGTGGGTTCCCGATCGCAACGACGAGTTGCCCCACCACGAGGCGGTCGGCGTCGCCGAGGTCGGCCGCAGCCTCCAGCGGCGAGTCCGTTCGGATCACCGCGAGGTCGCTCAGGCGATCTGCGCCGACGAGACGGAAGCGAGATTCGCTCCCGTCCCCGAAGATCGCTGCGCCGGTGTCACGTCCGGCGACGACATGGGCGGAGGTCAACATGACCCCGTCCTTGGTGATCGCGACGGCGGAACCCGAGCCAAAACCCGTGCGGCTGCGGCGGTCACCGACTCGAAGACTGGCGACGGACGGCAGGAGTGCGCTCGCCACGGACGACACGACACGCGAGTAGGCGTCCAATGCGTCGGCGCCGGGTGCCGCGACCTGGTCGGCCACCGCGGTGCTCATGCTGCCCCCTCCGTTGCGGTGGAACCGTCGAAGCGCACCGCGACGGTGCGTTCCTCGGTTCCGTGCACCACTGTCAGGGTCAGCACGGAGTCCGCCGTCTGCGCGTCGAGGGCGCTCATCAGGTCGTCGACCCGCGCGACGTCGCGGTCTCCGACCGCGACGATGAGATCACCGATCTGCAGCCCGGCGCGCTCACCCGATTCGCCCGGTACCACTGCCTGGACCAGCAGCCCGTCTCGTTCGGGCAGTCCCACCGACCGCCGGAGGCGGTTCGCCACGGAGCTCGGCGCCAGGCCGACACCCAGCCGCGGACGCTCGCGCGACTGTCCCGCCGCCAGCTCGTCGAGCCGGCGGCGCAGGTCCGCGTCGGCGGGAACGGCGAGATAGAAGCCGTGCCCCAGGCGGCTGGTGTTGATGCCGAGTAGCCGCCCCTCCAGGTCGGTCACCGGGCCGCCAGAGGATCCGCGACCCAGCGGCGCCGTGTGCTCGAACGCGCCGCCGACCCGCCGCCCCCGGGGGCCCCGGAACGTCTGGTCGGTCGCCGACACGGTGCCGAACGTCGTCCGCAGGCCGTTGCCTCCGCGGCGGGCGAGCCCGAACACCGGTGTGCCCACCTTGACGTCCCCGGAGCCGGCCCATTGCAGGGGCTCGATGTCCGCGGTGTCCACGCTGAGCACGGCCAGGTCCCCGTCGACGTCGACGCCCTGGACGGTCGCCTGCTCGGTGCGGCCGTCGTGGAAGGTCACCTGCGTGGTGCGGTCACGGAGGTTGTGGGCGTTGGTGACCACCGCGCCGGGGGCGACCACCACGCCGGCGCCGCGACTGTTGCGGCCGATCGCGACCACGGCGGAGCCGGTCTTCTCGGCTACGGCGGTGGTGGATTCTGCGATGTGGGAGAGGACATCCATCTCGACTCCAGTCGGCTGGTCCGTGACGCCAAGGCTAGTGGCTTGCAATCTACCAGTCACTCGCGCCGCCTGCAGCACTACACTGCTGCCGATGCCTGCCGAGAATTCCCCGTTGGCTGCCGCGGTCCAGAAAGTCGGCGACCGCTGGTCGCTGCTGGTGATCGAGGCGCTGCTCGGTGGTGGCGTGCGGTTCAACCAGCTGCAGGAGGCCATTGCCGGCATCGCGACGAACGTCCTCTCACAGCGCCTGAAGCATCTTGAGCACGAGGGGCTGATCGTTGCGCAGCGCTACTCGCAGAAACCCCCGCGGTCGGTGTATGCGCTGACCGAGGCCGGACAGGAACTCGCCGACGCCCTTCGGCTGCTCGCCGCCTGGGGCGCTGAACACGGCGACGACACCGAGTCGCCGGCCCACACGCTGTGCGGCACGACCCTGCAAACCCGCTGGTACTGCGAAACTTGCGATACGACGGTCGCCGACACGGAGGCCGACGAACTGCGCTACGCCTAGGGCCGGGCAGTACGGCCGGCAGAACCCCTGTCCCACCCCGCACGTGACGGGATGGGACACGTGACGTCCGACGTGTGAGTTTTGCGTGGCGGGGGAACTACACAGGACGGGGTTGTGCGCCGGGAAGGCCGCCTGCCCGGCCGCCTGCACGCGAGGTCCGAGTGCCCACGCAAGCGATGATTCTCCCGCCCGACACGGAATCTCCGCGTCGGGCTCGGCGATTTGTCCGGGACGCCCTTCTCGACGATCAAGTGGATACGACACTCGACGTCGTGACGTTGCTGGTGAGCGAGGTGGTCACCAACGCGGTCCTGCACGCCCGTTCCGACGTCACGGTGAGGGTACGCAACGACGGCAGGATCGTCCGGGTCGAAGTCACCGACAAATCCCCTGCCCCGCCGGTCCAGCAGTACCTGTCGCGGGAGGCCACCACCGGCCGCGGCATGGTGCTCGTGGAAGCTCTTGCCGACGCCTGGGGCACCAATCCGGGGTCAGACGGCAAGACCGTGTGGTTCGAACTGGACGTGGCGAACTAGCAGCTGGAGCGTCACGAGGCGGCCGTCACAGCATCTGTTGCACCCGTCCTGTTGCGACGTCGTAGATGAGGCCGGTGACCTGCAGCGGCGGCAGCAGCCGCGACTGCAACACCGCGTCGACGTCTTCGCGCAGGGCCTGGTGCTGGTCTTCGATGGCCAGGAGGTCAAAGGCCTCCCAGTGTTCTTCGGAGATGTCGCTCAGCACCGCCTGCACGTCGCGCTTGCTGATCGCCGCCATCCCGCAGCCGGTGTGGTGCATGACGATGACGGTCGTCACCCCCAGCAGTCCCGTGGAGACGACCAGCGAGCGGATGACGTCGTCACTGACACGCCCACCGGCGTTGCGCAGGACATGGGCGTCCCCCGGCCGCAGGCCCAGGGCGGCGGCGGGATTTATGCGTGCGTCCATGCAGGTGATGACGACCAGTCGTCTCGCGGGCTCCCGAGGAAGGTGGCCGGCGTCGAAGGCCTCGGCGTAGCGGACATTTGCCGCGAGCAAGTCATCGAGCACCGCGACAGTCTGCGGACTCACGGGGTGATCGCCAAATACGCTGCGAGCATGACGCGATTCGAAGACGCGGTCCGACGGGTGCTGGAGGACACCCGCCCCGGCGAGGTTCTCACCTACGGCGAGGTCGCGGCAGAGGCCGGTTACCCGGGCGCCGCACGTGCTGTCGGCAACTTCCTGCGCCAGACCACCGTGGACGTCCCGTGGCACCGCGTCGTCGGCGCTGGTGACCGCCTGGTCAGCCACTTGGCTGCCGAGCAGGCCGCGCTGTTGCGAACGGAGGGGCTGCGGGTCGAGGGCGGTCGGGTCCGGCGGGCTAGTCCGGCTTGAGCTTGGCGTTGGCCTGGGCCGCCATCAACAGCAGGCCGCCGTCGACCACCATCGAATGACCGGTCGTGTACGCCGCCGCGGGTGACACCAGGTACGTGATGGCGGCCGCGATCTCGTGCGCGTTACCCGGCCTGCCGGCGGGGATGCCGCGGCGGTCGACCCTTCGCGGGTCGACGTCTTCGTTGCCCGTCATCTCGGTGGCGATCTCGCCCGGTGCGACTGCGTTCACTGTGATGCCGTGTTCCGCCAACTCCAGCGCCATCACCTTCGTCAGCAACCCGAGCCCGCCCTTGGAGGCACAGTAGGCCGACGAACCCTCCAGCGGAACGTGTTCGTGGACCGACGTGACGTTGACAATGCGCCCACCGCTTCCCGCTGTGACCATCCGGCGCGCCGCCGCCTGCGCGCACAGGAACGCTCCTGTCAGGTTGACGCTCAGGACGTCGTTCCAATCCTCCAGCGACGTCTGCAGGAATGCCCCCGCGCCTCCGCGGCCCGCGTTGTTCACCAGGACGTCCAGGCCTTTCAGCGCCGCGGCCAGGTCATCGATCGTCGCCCTGGCAGTGTCGGGTCGTGACAGGTCGAGGTGACGGACCTCGGCATGACGACCGGCCCGCTGCACCTCCTCTGCCGTTCCCTTCGCCCCCTCATCGTCGCTGTGCCACGTGATACCGATGTCGTAGCCCGCGTTCGCCAGGGCGACGGCGGTCGCCTTGCCGATGCCGGAGTCCGATGCGGTAACGATTGCCGCACCGGTGCGCGTGTTGTCACCCATACCCTTCGCGTACCCGCAGTCCCCTCCGGATAACGCGTGGGCGCCGCAGCCGGGGGCGGGTAGAACTCGTGGCATGGAATCCGACAGCACGCCAGTCCCGCCCGAGCAGGATGACTCCACCGGTCCCGACGAGGGGCGCGTCGACATCGACGATCCCTTCGATGTCCCGCCGGAAGTCGAGCAGGCCTGGGACGACGAGGATGTGGACGAGGGCGGGGCGCCGACCGGCTAAGACGGCCGTCAGAGCTTGCGGCGACCGCCCCCACCGCCGAGGCTGCGCCGCCCACCTCCACCACCGCCGAAGCCGCGCCGGCCACCACCGCCAGAGCGGTGCCCCCCGGCGAAGCCGCCGCCGAACCCGCCACCACCCCACCCCGAGCGCCGGTACCGGGGACGTCCCCAGGAATACGGCACGGGCCCGCTCCGGCCGAACAGGATCGTGAAGGTGTCGAGGCTGCCGTATCCGCCGCCGCCGTACTCACGCGGCGCCGCACCGGCCGGCACGCGCCTACCACCAACAACGACGTCACGAGCGGCGGGAGCCTCACCCCGGTCCAGTTTCGCGGCGCAGTAGTCGCAGACACCGACCTGCCGATCACCTGCCGGCGTGCGCAGGGTGGCCTGCCGCACACCCGCCCCGTGGTCCGGATCGAAGAAGCAGGATCCCACGCCGGCGCCGGGCTCATCCGGTGGTCGCCGGCCCTCGAGCAAGGCGGTCGTGACGTCGAGATGCCAGCGAGCGCGGTCGAGCGTGTCGTTGAGCAGGCGCAACTGGGCTTCGGTCGATGCGCCTTCGTAGCCCTCGGACGCTTCCCGGAAGGCCGTCGTGGCTTTCGAGTACGCCGTGTGCGCTTCCGCCGGTCCGATCGTCACCTGGTCGGATATGGCCAGGATCTTCTCGGCCATCACGTCGATCTGGTGACGCACCTCCGTGCGCGCCTCGCCGACCCGGTTCTTCGCGACACGGCGGCTGGTGCGGCCGGCGTTGAACAGGGCAGCGCCGCTCGCCAGCAGCAGCCCCAGCACGATGAGCGTGCCGAATCCGGGAATGGCGGGCGCTCCCGCGGGATCGCCGAAGCCGCGTTCCTCCGGTGCGCCGTCGGCCTCGAAGCCTGATGCCGGCGTCGCGCCGGTCTCGACGTCGGCGGCCGCCGCGACGTTCGGCGCCATGGCGACCGCCACCACCACCGCCGCCGTCGCCGGCCACGTCAAGCGGAGCGTCCACGTCTTGCTCATGAGGCCCGAGCCTAACCTTGCGACGGTTCCGTGCACGCGCGCGGCACACTGGCGCCGTGAAGAGGCTGCTCGCCCTGGTCGCGGCGGCCGCCATGATCGTCGGTGCGTTGTACGTGCGGGACGGCGTCGGCGGGCGAGGCGGCGGCGTGCTCGCCGAGAGCGAAGCGTTGCGGCTGATCTGTGTCACCGAACTCCAGGCGGTGTGCGAGGCCTTGCGCGCCGACGACGACGATGTCGAGATAAGCGTTCAGGAGGCAGGACTGACGGCGGCCGAGCTGGTGCAGGAGCAGCCGTCGGCCGACGGGTGGCTCACCCTGCAGCCCTGGCCCGAGATCGTCGAGGAAGCCCGCCGCCGCGAGGGGCTGCCGCCACTGATGTCGGACGTATCGGCGATCGGTCGTTCGCCGCTCGTGCTGGTCGTGCAGGAGGACCGTTATGCCGTCCTGGAGGCCACGTGCAGCGGGGGTTTTTCGTGGCGCTGCGTTGGTGGTCAGGCCGGCCGGCCGTGGTCGGAGATCGGCGGAGAAGCAACGTGGGGGCCGGTCAGGCCGGGGGTGGCGGATCCCGAACGAAATGCGACCGGGCTGCTCGTCCTGGGACACGCAGCCTCCGGGTTCTTCGGGCGCGCGGATTTTTCCACGCGTGACTTCGACTCGCCGTTCGCGACCTGGTTGGGGGACCTGAAGCGAGCTGTGCCGAGTGCTGTGAGTTCGACAGCGACACCGTTGAAGCAGATGCTGCAGCGCCGCGGCGCCTATGACCTGGTCGGAACCACGGAAGCCGAAGCGGGGCATGAGCTGGCTCGTGCCGCCCCCGACCGCCGTGAAGGTTTGACCGTCGTGTACCTGGAACCCGTCGCCGTCGCCGAGGTCGTCCTGGCACCATTGGCTCCGGAGGCGCACGATCGTCTCGCCGAGCTGATGGAAGAGGGCGGAGGGGAGGCGTTGGCGCAGAACGGATGGCGCGTCGAGGGGCAGCCGACCGCCAGCGGTGTCGACCCGGATCTTCAGCTGCCTGCCAATACCAACATCCCGAACGGCGGCGTTCTGGAGGCGCTGCGCCGGCGGTGGGGAGAGATCACGCGATGATGGACGCAGGGCACAGGTTCGTGGTGTGGCTCGTGATGGCAGGGCTGCTCGCCGCATGCCTGCCCGATCTCGGCGGTGACGAGGGCGACGACGGTGACGTCTCACTGGAGGATCCAGGTGACTGCATCGTCGTGGACATGGCGGTCTCTTCGGAGAAGGCCGACCTCATGCGCGACCTCGCGCGCACCTTCAACGGCTCCGACGGCGCCGCGGTCGACGGGAAGTGCATCTTCGCCCGTCCGCAGAGCAAGGCGTCCGGCGCGGCGACGACATTGCTGGCCGACGGCTGGGACGAGAACGCTGAAGGGCCGCGCCCCGTCATCTGGTCGCCGGCCTCCAGCGCCTGGGGCACCATCCTCAACCAGCGCCTGGGTGACAAGGGACAGGCCGCCATCGCCCCTGAGGGGACGCCCTTCATGGTGACGCCCCTGGTCATCGCGATGCCGCAACCCATGGCCGACGCGCTGGGTTACCCCGAGGAGCCGATCGGCTTCTCGGACATTCTCGCGCTTGCCAGAAACAAGGAAGGTTGGGCAGCCTTCGGGCACCCCGAGTGGGGGCAGTTCCGCCTCGGAAAGACCAACCCGAACTTTTCCACCTCGGGCTTGTCCGCCCTCATCGCGCAGTACTACGCGGCGACCGGCAAGGTCGCCGACCTGACCCTCGAGGATCTCCGGGCGCCGGACGTGAACAGATTCGCGCGTGGGGTCGAGTCCGCAGTCGTGCACTACGGCGACACCACGCTGTCCTTCCTCAACAACTGGTACCGCACGGACGCGCGCGGAACCTCGCTGACCTACGTCTCGGCGGTGGCGGTCGAGGAGAAGTCCCTCATTGACTACAACCGCGGCGACCCCGACGGCGTCCTCGATCCTGGTGAGGAGCCGCTGCCCCCCAAGATTCCGCTCGTCGCCATCTACCCGGAGGAGGGAACACTCTTCAGCGACAACCCGTTCTTCACCCTGGATGCGGAGTGGGTCAGCGACGAGCAGCGGCAGGCCGCGCAGGTCTTCACCGATTTCGTGCAGCGACCCGAGAACCAGGAACGGGTGCTGGAGTTCGGTTTCAGGCCCGGCAACACCGAAGTCGCGATCGGCGATCCGGTCAGTCCGGAGAACGGCGTCGACCCCGAGCAGCCCCAGACACTGCTGGAGGTTCCCGACCCGCCAGTCATGGTGAACATGCTCGACCAGTGGGGGGAGCAGCGAAAAAGCGCCCGCGTGCTGCTCGTGATGGACGTTTCCGGATCGATGGGTGACCCCGCGGGGGACGGACGTGAGACCAAGCTCGACCTCGCGAAGCAGGCGGCGATCGAAGCGCTGGACCAGTTCAAGAACGACGACGAGGTCGGGCTGCGCATCTTCTCGACCGACCTCGCTCCCGAGGAACCCACCGATTACATCGACCTCGTGCCGATCGCGCCCATCGGCGAGCAGCGGGAGAGGATCGCATCCGCGATCCGCGGCCTGATCCCAACCGCCGGCACCCCGCTGTACACGGTCGCGGAGGACTCGTACACGCTGCTCCAGGAGGACTTCGACGCGGAGCGCATCAACGCGGTCGTGCTGCTGACCGACGGGCGCAACGAGGATCCGCGCAACAGCGACATCGACCGGCTGCTGGAAATCCTGCGCAGTTCGAACGAGGGACAGGCCACGAGGCCGGTGCGGATCTTCCCGATCGCATACGGCGGCGACGCGGACCTCGACGTCCTCCGCCGAATCGCCGAGACGACCAATGCCAGCGCCTACGATGCGAGCGATCCCACCACCATCTCGAAGGTGTTCACCGCCGTGATCAGCAACTTCTAGTCGTCCCGATGGCCTCGTTCCGGGACCGGTTCTTCACGCGGCGTGTCGCGGAGGCGATCACGTCGCCGTCGGCGATCCTGCTCGCCGGTGCGGGAACGGCCGCCGGAATCGTGGCAGGGGTGACTATCCCCGTCGCTGCCGCAGTCGGCGCCGCCGCCTACGCCGTGCGCGTCGCTCTGGCGATCCCGCGCGCGCCGAAGTCGGCGGTCGACCTGTCGCAGCTGTCCGACCCGTGGCGCACCTTCGTTGCCGACGCCATCGATGCCTGCAACCGCTACCAACGTGCGCTGGGGTCCGCCAGCAGCGGGCCGTTACGCGAGCGGCTCGCCGAGATCGGGGACCGTCTCAACAGCGGGGTCGACGAATCGTGGCGTATCGCCCAGCGGGGCATGGCGCTGGAGTCGGCGCTGGACCACCTCGACGATCCGTCCGTGATCCGCGCCCGGCTGGAGATGGCCAAGCGGGGCGGAGCAGCCGACCTGCAACTGGCGAAGAGTCTGCAGGCGCAACTGGAGTCGACCGAGCGGATCACCGGCGTTGCGGCAGAGGCGCGCCACCGGCTGCAGCTGCTCGACGCGCGACTGGACGAAGCGGTCGCCCGGGCCGTGGAACTCGCGCTCTCGGCCGACGACGCGCGCGCGGTGGGGGGCCTGGGGACCGACGTCGACGCGGTCGTGGCGGACATGGAGGCGCTGCGCCAGGCGTTGGAGGAGACTCATCGGCCGGGGTCGGCCGTGTCACTCGAGCAGTGACGGGGTAGCGCGGCCACGCCGCAGGCTGTAGGACTCAGGAAACAGCACACGATCGGAGTGCAGAGATGGGCAAGCTCTTCAAGCGCATGTGGCGCTACATGGCCGCGGCGTTGACCGGCAAGTTCGACGAACTCGCCGACCCGAAGGTCCAGCTCGAGCAGGCGATCGCCGAGGCGCAGGAACAGCAGCGGCGGCTCAAGGAGCAGGCGGCGAACGTCATCGCCAACCAGAAGCAGACAGAGATGCGGCTGAACCGGGTGCTCGAGGAGCTGGAGAAGGTCAACGGCTCCGCGCAGCAGGCGGTCATGATGGGAGCTGAGGCCCAGCAGCGGGGTGACGCGACCAAAGCTGCCGACTACAACCGCGCAGCCGAGTCGTTCGCCAACCGACTCATCGCGCTGGAGCGAGAGGTCGAGGACCTCAAGACACTGCACCTGCAAGCGACCCAGACGGCCGACCAGGCTAAGGCGGCCGTGAACCAGAACGCGATGGTCATGCAGCGCAAGCTGTCGGAGCGTCAGAAACTGTTGTCGCAGCTGGACCAGGCGAAGATGGCCGAGCAGATGAACAAGGCCATGGCGGCGTTGTCGGAGACGGTCGGCACCGACATCCCGACGTTCGAGGAAGTCCGGACCAAGATCGAGGCGCGGTACGCCAAGGCGCAGGGCGTGTCGGAACTGGCCAGCGAGTCCGTTGAGAGCCGCATGCTCGAAGTGGAGACCGCACAAATGGACACGGCCGCGCAGGCTCGCCTGTCGGAGATCCGGGCGAAGATGGGTCTGTCGTCCGGCACCGAGTCGACCGGCGCACCCGCCACGGACGACGTCACCGAGGGCGGCACCCCGACGTAGACGAAAGCGGGACCGTGATGTCGTTTCCACGCCAGCTGCGTGAGGAGTTGGACACGCTGCTGCGCGACACGGCCCTCCTCAAGACACTCGGCATCGAACTCGTCTCATGGCTGCCGGGATCAGCGACCGTGAAGATGACCCCGACCCCCGACCACGGCAACCTCGCCGGCACGGTCCACGGCGGGGTGTTGTTCGCCCTCGCAGACGCGGCCTTTGAGGTCGCGTGCAACAGCTATGGGCGTCTGGCGGTCGCGCTGGAAACCGCTTGCCACTACAGCCAGCCGGCGAAGATCGGGGAGCCGATCACCGCGGGTGCCAGCGAGGTGGCGAGGTCCCGCCGCACCGCCTCGTACCGCATCGACATCCGTGACATCAACGGTGAGTTGCTGTCGTGGTACATGTGCCTGGCGTACCGCACCGAACGCTGGCACCTGGGGGAGGAGCGCTGGCCCGAGGAGTGGCGCGCCGCGCACTGACAGCCGCCGTGCCGTTCCTGGGGGCGGAAAAAGGCGATCTACGACCCCGTGTCTGTCGGCTCGGTCGCGGCGGCTCCCGGGGCGGTCATGGAGTCTCGGATCTGCTGCTCGTCGACGTCGACGACGTCATCGTCCTCGGGTAGTTCGATCTCGACCTGTGCGCCGAAGTCGAAGTACTCGAGCGTGACGGTAACGATGCCGCTCGGATCCGCCTCGACGTCCGCGCCTTCGGTCGCGACATCGACGTGCGCCTGGGACGTATCCAGACTGTACGCGACCCGCCGGATCAGATCGTCCTCGCCGACCCACACCTGCATGTCCAGCTCGCGTATGTCCGACTGGTCGGTGAGCGCCGCGACG
>WHTG01000235.1 GCA_009377835.1 Nitriliruptorales bacterium | reverse complement strand
TGAAACTCCGAGACTTTTGGTGCAGCCAGTTGGGACGTGCTGGGCCAGCTGGCGATGGAGCGGATGCTGGGTCGACGCGGCGCTACCCGGTCGGGCTGGAGCCGGTCGGCACGACGGTGACCGACGCGTCGACGGGCACGTCGAAGTCGGCGGTGTCACGCCGCTTCGTCGCACTGACACGCACCGCGCTGGACGAGCTGCTGTCCGCGGACCTGTCCGGGCTGGACGTCGCCGCGGTGATGATCGACGGGGTGCACTTCGCCGACCACCTGTGCGTCGTCGCGCTGGCGATCGACTACGACGGCGTGAAGCACCCGTTGGGGCTGGTCAAGGGGTCGGCGGAGAACGCCACCGTTGTGCGTGACCTGCTGGCCGGGCTGCACGACCGCGGCCTGGCGACTGACCGGCCGGTGCTCGTCGTCATCGACGGTGCCAAGGGGTGTCATCAGCGGTCAAGGCGGTGTTCGACCACCCGGTGGTGCAGCGCTGCCAGCTGCACAAGATCCGTAACGTGATCGGTTACCTACCCAAGCACCAGCAGACGTTCGTCGAACGCAAGATGCGCGCGGCCTACCGCGACACCGACCACGCCCGCGGCCGCTCGGCGCTGCACGCGCTGGCGCGCAGCCTGCAGGCCAAGCATCCCGACGCGGCGGTCGCTGCGCGAAGGCCTCGTCGAGACGCTGACCGTGCTCGCCCTGGGCCTGCCCGACAGCCTCGCGCGCACGCTACGGTCGACCAACGCGATCGAGTCGATGATCCAGATCTGCCGAGAGCACTCCCGCAACGTCAAGCGCTGGCAAGACGGCGACATGGTCCGCCGCTGGTGCGCCGCAGGCATGATCGAAGCCCGCAAGCAGTTCCGCCGCGTCAAGGGCTACCGGCACCTGCCAGCCCTGCGCGACGCGCTCGCCCGACACGTCGCTGTCACACCCGACAACTACATTGTCGACGCAAGGAGGTCGCGTAACAATCACTCAGGGCCGCCCCCGAAGTTCCACGGAACTCGGGACATCCTCACCACTGCGCGTCGCCAAGGCTATGGCTGAGGGTCGCCGACGCGACCGTTGCGACGATCACCCAGAGCAGCCGGCTGTCATCCCACGGAGCCGCTTCTGAGTAGGGCAGCAACGGCAGAACTTCGCTCGCCGGTCGCGCGAGCGCCCAGAACGCGGCGAACGGCACGACGACGGCAGACGCCCGACGGCCCGGCGACTCATGCCCGGCTGCGCGCCGCCATGTGACGTATGCCGTGGCGGCCATCACCGCTGCGGCGCCTTGCAGCCACACGTCCAGCGCGTGTCCGAACAACCCCCCGCGCGAGAGCAGCACTGCCAGGGTCCACGTCGCGACCAGAGCGAGCAAGCCGAGCGACCTTGCAGCCGTGCGCCACGCAAGGTGCCGCGGGGCGGTGTCGGCGATGGCCGCCGCGGGCTCGTCAAAGCACCAGGCCGCTGTCCCTGCCAGCAGGCCGACGGCACAGCCCTGCAGCGGCCACATGGTGTACGGCCAGTGCCCAACGACAAGCATCGCGCCGACGATCACTGCGCCGCTCGCCGCAACGAGCAGCCATGGGACTGCCCGTGCGGCGTGGTGGATCACGAGACCCCGGACGGGAGGGGGTTGAACATCGTTTCCTGAACGCCGCCGGTGACGGCAAGGACGCAGGCAACGGCCGCGGCCACACCGACGGCCGCCAGCGCCACAATGAGCCGCCCGCGCGGGCGCTCGTCGTCACGAAGCAGTGCCACCAGCACGCCGGCGCTGCACAGCAGGGCCAGGTACACGCCGTACCAGTGCGGAGATCCGGTGAGGATCGCGATCCGATTCGGGTCACCTTCGATGCCGAACTGGCCGGTGAACTGCGTCCACGGCATGATCAGCCGGATGGTTCGCAGCGGCTCGAAGATGCCCTGCATCACGATCGTCGCCAAGACCAGCAAGACGACGGCGATGGGTGCCGCGCCACGACGATTCACCCACCGCCCGAGGACGAGGCCGAGCACGGGGCCGCCGATGCAGGCAAGCACGCCGAGGTCGAACAGCACGGCGTAAGCCCAGCCGTCACCGATGCCGCCGAACGGCGCGCCGTTGGGTGGAGCCGGCCACCGGTGGAACGCCCAGACGGCCCATGCGAACCACGCGAGACCGACAGTGGCGGGTACCACGAGCGCGGCAACGAGCGCCAGCGTGCGCGTCCGCTGGCCGGTCGCGACGGCGCCGGCGGCCTCTGCCGCGCGGTCCGAGCTGCGTACCAGTGACGCCATGACGATCAGGCCGAACACTCCGATCCCGGCCGCCGGGACGATCACATTCCCGAGTGATGAGACGAGCCCATCTGGCGGACCCCACATACTCAGGAGCGTCACGGCCAGGCCGACGAGGAACACGGGGTGCCGGGCGTACCGAACGATCTCTTTGCGCGCGAGGTTGCCCAAAGCGCTGCGGTCGCGGTCATCGATCGTGGAGGCTGTCACGGCGGTCATCGCATAGCTCCTTGCGTCTCGGGATCCTCGGCGCGCAACAGCAGGTAGGCGTCTTCGACGCTGGGCTCGACAGCACTGGCGTCCGGCCCTGGGCGGCCACCCACCGACTTGACGGCTCCCGTTCCGGTGCGCCAGGAGGAAAGAGCGCCGTCCGTGGGGGCCGCGTCGATCCACACCTGGCCGCTCGCCCTGGACACGAACTGTGGCACCGTCCCGTCGAAGCGCACGCGCCCCTGGTCCAGCACGATCACCCGGTCGCAGAGCGCCGATACGTCCTCGGTCTGGTGAGTCGCCAGCAGCACGCAGCCGTGCACCGCGGCGGTTGACAGGATGCCGCGCAGGGCCGCGCGCTGCTCCGGGTCCAGACCGGTCGTCGGCTCGTCGAGCACGACCAGGTCAGGGTTGCCCATGAGCGCCTGCGCGAGCGCGAGCCTTCGGCGCTGCCCGCCGGAAAGGGCCGACACGCGCACGGTGCGCCGGTCGTGGAGCTGGACGAGCGCGAGGACCCGCAGCACCTCCCGATGCCGTTCCTCCTGCGCGCGCCATTCCTTCAGCACTGCGATGTAGTCGAGGAAGTCGAACGCCGTCATGCCACGCGGGAAGCCGACCTCCTGCGGCAGGTAAGCCAGGCATCGCCGGGCTGCGGTGCGCTCCGCGATCGTCCCGGTCACGTTGTGGCCGGCGACCGTGATCTGTCCGGTCGAGGGCGGCAGGGCCGACGCGATCAGCCGCAGCAGCGTGGTCTTGCCGGCGCCGTTGGGCCCGAGCAGCCCGATTACGCCGCGATGCAGATCGAGGTCTGTGGCCTCGAGCGCCCGCGTGGACCCGTACCTCTTCGAGACACCGCGGAGGGTGGCGATCGGCGTTGTCATGCGTACCCCCCGACCGGACGAGCCGACAGAAGCCGTAGAACGAGAAAGCCCGCAAGCAGGGACGCGACGGCGAATGCCACCTGGGCCTGCGCGGAGGCAATCACGTGCGGCGCATCCGAGGAGTACAGGAGGGTCATGAACGCCGCCCAAGCACCAGCGGTCGCGCTACCGGCAGTTCGAGCCGTGAACCAGGTGAGAAGCACCAGCGTTGAGAGGGTCAGCGCCAGGGACGGGAGCAGCCACACGACGGCGTGGTCGCCGATCCCCGGCACGATCAGGCCGACGCTGACGGTCACCGGCACCGCGACCGCTGTGGCTGCCGCTGTGCGGAGCAAGGCGATGCGCAGCTTGCTCAGTGGCGTAGCCACGGCAATTTCGCGCATCGGATCCGTCCAGTCGTACGCCGATACGACGGCCAGGACCGGCACCAGCGGAGCCACCATTAGGAACAACAGGTCCTGCAGACGGTCGTTGGCCAGGCTCGTGAGGACGGCGCAGACGAGTGCGCCCGCGACCGACAGCACCCATGGCCGATACAGACCGGATGAGGACCTCAGAATCATAACGTCGGACTCGGGGACGCCGATGTGGCGCAGCACCCGGTGCGACAGCGGCGTCGGAGGTGCCGAGATGGCCAGGACGACGTCCTGCCAGACGGCGTCCAGTCGGGGAGTCGCCACCAGCTTCGCCGCGTCGGCCTGGCAGCTGGCGCACTCCGCCAGGTGCGTCTCGACCGCGGCTTGAGCCGGATGGTCGAGGCCCCCACTGGCGTAGCGTGCCAGGAGTCCGGGCGCGGCATGCCAGCGAGCCCGGGTCATGGCTGCCCTCCTTGTTGGATCGGCATCAGGTGGTCGCGCAGGTGGGTCTTCGCCCGTCGCAGCCGACTCTTGGCGGTCCCATGTGGGATGCCCAGCAGACGCGCGGCCTCCCGCGAGGTGAGGCCATCGATCACAGTGGCCTGTATGACGGCGCGCAGCTGCGGGGAGAGGGAACCCAAGGCCGCCCCCAAATCTCCGTGCTCGACCCCGAGGAGCAGCTCATCCTCGGCGCTGCGCATGACGGGGGAAGCTGAGGCGATCTCGTCGTACCGCATGGGTACTGGCTGCTCGTGCACTCGGAGCCTGGAGATCAGCCGGC
>WHTG01000047.1 GCA_009377835.1 Nitriliruptorales bacterium | reverse complement strand
GCCGGCAAGCCGCTGAAGACGATGATCAACATCGTCCTGACCTGCGGAAACGCCGTCATTTGCCGTCTGTGGGCTGTTGACCGGTGGGTTGGGGTGATTCACCGTGTCCACCCACCCACGATGAGGCAGCTCAGAGCCGTGAACAGCAACGCCCCCGCCGCGGCGGGGGCGCAGTCGGGCTCGGCATGCAGTTGCTCGTCTGGCTGCCCGTGACAGTGGTTGCCGACACGGGTCACGTGTCGGGGTGAATGACGACTCGTCGCTTCGGCTCGGTCCCCTCGCTGGACGAGGTCACCCCCCCGGTCTTGGCCACGAGGTCGTGCATCAACTTGCGCTCATACGCGTCCATCGGCTCAAGACGCACGGGTTCGCCACTCTCTCGCACCTGGGCGATCGCCTCGCGGCAACGGTCGCGGAGCTTCTCGACGTGTCGCGAGCGATAGCCCTCCACGTCAATACGAACCCGCGAGCGTCGTTCGGTCTGGCGCTGCACGGCACAGCGAACCAGTTCCTGTAATGCGTCCAGCGTTGCACCGCGGCGCCCGATGAGCAGACCTGAGCCGACGTCCTCGAGATTGAGCATCGCCTGTTCCTCGGTGATCTCGATCTCGATGTCCCCTGGGAGGTCCAGGCGGTCCAGTAGCCCTTCGACGAAATCCGCCGCCAGGTCCGCCTCCTGATCAAGCTGGTTGAGGCGCTCCTCCGGCGTGACTTCCTCGTCTGGCCGGGCCTCAGTGGTTGCTGCTGTATCCGTCTCGGTCACCTGGGACTCCTCGTTCGCGGGTGATGGAAGGTCATCTGTGGGTGCGGCCGTCGCGGGCCCGGGGGGGTCCACTGGTTCGGCAACGGCAACGCCGGACCCCGATCCGGCGGGACCGCCGCTGTCCGCAGCCTGTAGCCGCTCGCGCACCACCACCACGGCCGGCTTGGTCCCGAACAGGCCCTTTCGCGGTTCCGTGATCACCTCCACGTCCACCGCATCGCGCTCAAGACCGAGTTTGCGTAACGCCTCCCCAACCGCCTCCTCGACGGTCGGCCCGCTCATTTCCACCTGCCGCGCCACGTATTCCCCCTACTTCTTGTCCTTGGTCGTCTTCGTTGACTTCGGCGGTTTCTTTGACTTCGGCGGTTTCGCCGACTTGGGCCGCTCCCGCGACACCTCCGGCTTCGCAGACTTCGCCGGCGTCGAGGGTTTGGTCGGTGTGGCAGTTGGCGGTTTGCCCGCGGTCCGAGCGGAATCGGCGTGCGTTGCGCGGAACATGACGTACTGCTGCGCGATCGTCCACAGGTTCGTCGTGACCCAGTAGATCAGGACGCCGATGAACATCTGCACGGAGAAGACAATGAGCACCAGTGGCATCGCGTACATCATGATCTTCTGCTGCTGCTGCGCCTGTCCTGTCGCGGCCGTCGATGACATCATCTGCCGCGCGGACAGGTATGTGGTCGCCGCCATGAGCACGACCAGGATCCAACCGGCCGCCCCAGCTGCCGTGGTCTGCGCGGACAGATTGTTGAAGATGTAGAACGACGCCTCGTCGGGGAGGTCGCCTGACGGCTGCAGCACCCGGAACAGGGCGAAGAAGATCGGCATCTGGAGCAACAGCGGCAGGCACCCGGATGCAGGGTTCACGCCGTGCTCCTTGTACAGCGCCATCGTCGCTTCCTGCTGCTTTCCGCGCAGTTCCCGGTACTTCTCGGGATCCGAGCGCATCATCCCGCGATCGGCCTTGTACTTGCTCTGGATCTTCTTCATCTCAGGCTGGAGGCTCTGCATAGCCCGCTGAGAACGGATCTGCTTGACAGCCAGGGGCAGCAGAACAATACGCACGGCGATGGTGAGCAAGATGATGGCCCACCCCCACGCGTCGGCCCCGGCGACCCCTTCGAGCATGCCGTGGAAGAACCTCAGCACACCCGCTATGCCAGCGAGAAGATCTCCCCACGGGTCGAAAGTCACGCGATTCTCCTGTTCCGGACTGCCGCCGAGGGAACGGGGTCGTACCCACCCGCGTGGAAGGGATGGCAGCGCAACAAGCGGCGCACAGCAAGCCAACTGCCGCGCGCCGCGCCGTGGCGCTCAAGAGCCTCAAGGGCGTACGTCGAACACGAGGGCATGAACCGGCAGGGGCTGGGGCCGCGCCGGGGGATGAGCCGGTACAGGCGTACGAACGCGGTCAGCAACGTCTTCACCGGCGCCCCGCGAGGTCCGCCTGCTGCGCCACTGCGGTGTACAGCGCCTGCGCGGATGCGCTCAGCGCGCCGTTGCGACCAACGACCACGTAGTCGGCCCCGTCGCGCAGCGGCAGATCCGCGATGATCGCCCGCAGGCGTCGTTTCACGCGATTTCGCTCGACTGCGGAACCCACGTTGCGCCCAGCCACCACCGTCGCCCTGGCATGACCACCGTCGTGGCGGTCGCGCACGTGCACGACCGCCAGTGGGGAAGCGGTGGCGCGGCCGGTCGCGAAGACCTCCCGGACGTCGCGAGACAACCGCAGGCGCCCGGTACGGGCGCGGCGGCGAGACGCCGATGCGGCCCGTCCTGACTGAGCCTTTTCGGCCACGGTGTCGCCCATCACGGCGTCATGCCCGCTACGCGGAAAGGCGCTTGCGCCCCTTGGCGCGCCGGCGCTTCACGATCGCCTGACCCGCGCGCGTCCGCATGCGGTGTGTGAATCCGTGCTTGCGCTTGCGCCGGCGGTTGTTCGGTTGGTAGGTACGCTTCATCCGGTCAATCCAGTCTCGTGCGGCCGGTGGCGATCTTCGTTGATGACGCCGCCTTCCCGGCCGCCGTTCACCCGCGCAATGACGGTGGGCCGTGGGCATGGCAAACGGGGCCGAAGCCCGGTCAGCGAGTGTAGGGAGCGTGGGCTTGCGGTGTCAAAGGCGATGGCGCTCCATGCTGCCAAGGCTGACCGGCGAGCCACGGCCAGGCCTCAACCCCGGCAGGTGACGGGCCTGTGGATTTTGGCTTGTGGGTCGTCGGTGACCCCCCCTATACTCCCCGACACCCCGCGCCGGGTGGTCCGTTCCGTCGGAATGGCCTCACGAACCGGGGTGTGGTTTTCTGCGTCGGGTGCGTGGCCTAGGCAGGACCGCACGAACGGACGCACCGCTTCCCTGGTGCCGCCGAGGAGCCGTTTGCTCCCCGCCGCATGCCGGTGTCAATCCCGAGGACCATCCGGCTGTCCACATCTGTGGAGGGTCATGTGGAAAACCTTGGTTTATGACCGACGCAGCGCATCCCGAGCCAGTGGCCGGGAAGGAGGAAGCACCGGTGCCAGAATCTGCCGTCCTCGACCTCGACGAGCTGTGGCTGCGGTCCCTTGGATCCCTGCAGGACCAGCTCACCGGACCTGCGCTGCGAGCCTGGCTGGATGAGACGAGGCCCGTCGGATTCAGTCAGGACACCGTGGTGCTCGCGGCACCGCACAGCTTTGCGCGGGAGCAGTTGGACACCCGTTACGGCCCCGCGTTGCGCACAGCGCTCACACAGGCTGCCGGACGTGCGCTGAATGTGGTAGTGACGGTGCGACCGGACCCTCGACCGGAACCCATGACCGCTCCCGCCGCCGCTCCCGCGTCGGTCACGGCGCCTGCGACGTCCAACGAGCGCGGGATCTGGGGCTCCGACGTGCTGCACGCCGGCACCCGCAGCCGCGATTCGGATCTGAACGAGAAGTACACGTTCGACCGGTTCGTCATCGGGGCGAGCAACCGGTTCGCGCACGCCGCGGCGTTCGCGGTCGCCGAGGCGCCGGCCAAGGCATACAACCCGCTGTTCATCTACGGCTCAGCAGGGTTGGGCAAGACCCATCTGCTGCAGGCTGTGGGCCACTACGCCAGCAGTCTCTTTCCCGGTCTGCGGATCCGCTACGTGACGTCGGAACAATTCACCAACGAATTCATCGACGGCATCTCCAACAAGCGTCAGGGATCGTTCCAGCGGCGCTACCGCGACGTGGACGTCCTGCTCATCGACGACATCCAGTTCCTCGCCACGCGCGAACGGACGCAGGAGGAGTTCTTCCATACCTTCAACGCGCTGCACACGGCGCAGAAGCAGATCGTCATCTCCTCAGACCGGCCGCCCAAGCAGATCGGCCAACTCGAAGACCGCCTGCGCACGCGGTTCGAGTGGGGCCTGATCACCGACATCCAACCGCCCGACCTGGAGACACGTCTGGCAATCCTGCGCAAGAAGTCTACGCAAGACCGGTTGCCCGTCCCCGACGACGTGCTGGAACTGATCGCGTCGCGCATCCAGTCGAACATCCGCGAGCTCGAGGGCGCGCTGATCCGGGTCACGGCCGCCGGCAGCCTGCAGCAGACCGAAATCACCCTGAACATGGCGCAGGTGGTCCTCAAAGACCTCTTTCCGGACGGCGGGAACTCCGATATCTCGGTCAGCCTGATCATGACCGAGACCGCGACCTATTTCGGCCTCACGCTCGACGACCTGTGCTCGCCCAACCGCACCAGGCAGCTGGTCACCGCACGTCAGATCGCGATGTACCTCACCCGCGAATTGACCGACTTGAGCCTGCCGAAGATCGGCCAGGCGTTCGGCGGCCGCGACCACACGACAGTCATGCACGCCAACACGAAGATCAGTGCGCTGATGAAGGAGCGGCATGCGATCTACGAGCAGGTGCAGGAATTGACCAGCCGCATCAAGACCAGCGCACGGCAGGCACGGTGACCAGCCTCCCGTCTCCGGCTGTGGAGCAGCAGGGGACAACCGGTGGACGCAACGGTGCACAACCTCCAACGCCCCCCAATCACAGCCATGGCGTTCGCATGGAGGTGGAGAACTCGTCTGCTGTGCACACCTTCGTCACCAGGAACCACACACGTCGCGCACAGTGCATACAACACGCTGACCAGCGCAAACAGTGCTTGTCCACAGGTCGGCCGTGGACCTATTACTGTGACGGTCTAAAGATTTCGAAACACCTGAAAAAGCAGGGCACAGCGTACCGGTGGATAGCCGGCAGCACGCGCAGCAGGGGAGTACCGCATGAAGTTCCGCGCTGAACGCAGCGAGTTCGCCGACGCCTCGTCGTGGGCCCTTCGCACGGTGGGGGCGCGCGCAACGCTGCCCGCCCTGTCGGGGGTACGCCTCGAGGTGCAGGGCGACCGGCTACGTCTGTCCTCGACCGACCTGGAGATCTCCAGCGAACTCACGATCCCGGTGCAGGCCGAGGCCGACGGCGTCGCACTGATCCCGGGGCGGCTGCTGGGAGATGTGGTCCGCAGTCTCCCGCCGGCCGCGGTGTCGGCCGAGGCCAACGCCGACCGGTTGCACCTGACGTGCGGACGCGCGACGTTCGACCTGCGACTGATGCCCGCCGAGGATTTCCCCGCACTGCCGGAGCCGGGCGCCGACGCGGCCGTGGCGGTCATGAAGGCCGAGGAGTTCGCCAGGACAGTCGCCCAGGTCGCCCGTGCCGCCAGCGCTGACGATGCCCGTCCGGTCCTCACCGATGTCAGCCTCGAGGCCACGAGCAGTGGGTTGACGGCCGCGGCCACGGACTCCTACCGCCTTGCGGTCCGCACGGTCCCGTGGGATCAGGGGGCGGTGCACACGGCGCTGGTACCGCGCAGGGCCCTCGAGGAGGCACGGCGGTCGGCTGAGATGCTCGGTAGCGAGGTCCGTCTGGCGCTGGAATCCGGGCAGGTGACCTTCGACTTCGGGGACCGCCGGCTGACGACGCGGTTGATCGAAGGGAAGTTCCCGGACTTCCGCCAGCTCATCCCTGGCGGCTTCGAGCGACGGCTGCATGTCGACCGCGCTGACCTGATGGAGGTCGTCAAACGCGTCGCGGTCGTCGGTGAGGCGAACACCACCAGCACGCCGGTCACCTTGCACCTCACCGCCGACACCGTCCGCGTTACAGCGGGCAGCGGGGAGGTCGGGCAGGCCGAAGAGTCGATGCCGGGGCAACTGGAGGGCGAGCCGCTGCAGATCGCGTTCAATCCGCGGTACCTGACCGATGGACTCGATGCCACGGGCACCGAGCACGTCGTCCTGGAGTTCCGCGACGAACTCAAGCCTGCGGTGCTGCGCCCCGCGTCCGGGGCCGACGCTGACCAGTCGAAGGCGGACTTCCTCTACCTGCTGATGCCCGTGCGCATCTGACGGCCGGGTCGTCGGACCGCGGTGCGGCCGCGTGTATCTCGAACGCCTGGACCTGCACGATTTCCGCTCGTATGCGGAGGCCTCGCTCGAACTCGGGCCGGGCGTACGGGTGCTTATCGGTGCCAACGCGCAGGGCAAGACGAACCTGCTCGAAGCGGTGCAGTATCTGTCCGTGGGCGCGAGCCACCGCGTGGCGAACGATACGCCGCTGGTGCGTGCGGGCCACGAGGCCGCCACGATACGGGCGGCCGCCCGCGTCGAGACCGCCGACGGTGACCCCGGCCGGTCGCTGAGCGTGGAGTTGGAGTTACGCACGGGTGGCCGCAACCGTGCCAAGGTCAACGGCCAGCTGCAGCCACGCGTCCGTGATGCGATCGGGCTTATCCGCAGTGTGATGTTCGCGCCAGAAGACCTTCAGCTGGTGCGCGGCGACCCCGGCGACCGCCGGCGCTTCCTTGACGAACTGCTCGGGCAACGCCGGCCTGCGTACTTCGCGATGCGCCAGGAATACGACAGGATCCTCCGACAGCGCAATGTCCTGCTCCGCACCGCGCGAACCACGGGGCACGCCGATTCCACGCTACCGACGTGGACCGAGGCCCTCGCCACCACCGGCGCGTCGTTGCTCGCCGCTCGCATCGCAGTAGTCCACGCGTTGTCGGGACCAGCCGAGGTGGCATATCGCGATCTGGTCACCGAGTCGCCGGAACGGGAGGCCACCGGGCGTCTCGGGCTCGACTACGAGTTGTCGACCGGCCGCATCATCGCGGCCCAGCCGGACGAAGGAGTGCCCGACCCGGCGGCACTGGCCGAAGAGCTGCGTCAGGGGTTTGCGGACGCCGCCGACGACGAACGAGACCGCGGGGTAACGCTGCTGGGGCCGCACCGCGACGAGTTGCAGCTGCACCTCAACGACCTTCCGGCGAGGGGCTACGCCAGCCACGGCGAGATCTGGTCGCTGGCACTGTCGCTACGACTGGCCAGCCGCGAGGTCCTGCACGACGTGGGCGAGGAGCCGGTCGTGCTACTCGACGACGTCTTTGCCGAACTCGACGAGACGCGCCGCGCCAGGCTCGCTGCACGCTGCGCGACATTCGAACAGGTCGTCGTCACGGCGGCGGTCGACGACGACGTGCCACTGGACGGCCCACGCCACAAGGTCCGCGCCGGGTCCGTTGCCACGCACGGGGAGGCGCCCATATGAGACGCGAGGATTGGGAATCCGAGGAGGCGACGCCCAACCCATCACCCCCGCCGCCCGTGGGCGACCTTGTTGCGGTCCTCTCATCAGCCCGCGGCTGGGCACAGCGCCTGCGTGGCGCGCGCATCCATTCCGCGTGGCCGCAGATCGCCGGCGAGGAGCTCGCACGGCACGTCACACCCGTGCGGTTGGCGGGGGGAGTCCTGGTCGTCCGAGCCGCGTCCACAGCCTGGGCGACGCAGGTGTCCTACCTCGCGCCACAGCTGCGCGATCGGGCAAACGCCGTACTGGGCGCCGGTGAGGTGCGAAGCGTGACGGTGCAGACCACCCGGCCGGACAAGCGGTCCAGAAATTAGGCTTCTGACCTGCGAAAACGCGTTGTGGACCCGTGTTAGACCGAGGGGTGTCGAGTGGTAGGCTTGACCACCTACACCGGCTGACGCCGTTAAGGCGTCGCAGGATGCGCTCTTTCCCCAGCGTCCACCGTCGCGATAGCGGTCACGGACGGGCGCCCGAAACCTGCGTTGAAGAGACGAAAGAGGCACGTGGAGCATCCCACCAGCGAGTACGCCGCCGCTGACATCACCGTTCTGGAAGGCCTCGAGGCTGTCCGCAAGCGGCCCAGCATGTACATCGGGTCGACCGGCCCGCGGGGACTGCACCACCTCGTCTACGAGATCGTCGACAACTCCGTCGACGAGGCGATGGCCGGCCGGTGTTCACTCATTGACATCCACCTGCTCCCCGACGGGGCCGTCCGCGTCACGGACGACGGGCGCGGCATCCCCGTCGACGAGCATCCGACGTTGCGCAAGTCGGCGCTCGAGGTCGTGTTGACCGTCCTGCACGCGGGCGGGAAGTTCGACAACAAGTCCTACGCCGTCTCCGGTGGCTTGCACGGCGTTGGCGTCAGCGTCGTGAACGCACTGTCGTCACGCCTGGTCGCGGAGGTACGGCGCGACGGCCGCATCTACCGACAGAGCTACCAGCGTGGCGTTCCCGACGGTCCGGTCGAGATCATCGGGGATGGCGACGACACGGGCACGACGATCACCTTCTGGGCCGACGACACGGTGTTCGAAACGCTGGACTACAGCTGGGAGATCCTCACCACCCGGTTCCGTGAAACCGCGTTCCTCACAGCCGGGCTGCGCATCACGGTGACCGACGAGCGCCGCGTCGACGACACCGGCGCGTTCGTCCACACCGAGTACCACTACGAGGGCGGACTACGCGATTTCGTCACCCACATCAACGCTTCAAAGGAGCCGCTGCACCCGGGCATCATCCACTTCGATGCGGCCGGCATGCTGGACGGCGGCCCGATGGAAGTCGAGCTCGCGCTGCAGTGGAACAACAGCTTCCACGAGTCGATCCACACATTCGCGAACACGATCAACACCCATGAGGGCGGCACGCACGAGGAGGGCTTCAAGAAGGCCCTGACCAACGTGGTCAACCGCTACGCACGCGACCTCGGTGTGCTCAAGGGGGGCGGCAAGGACAAGGACATCACGCTCACCGGTGAGGACATCCGCGAAGGCCTCACCGCCATCGTCTCCGTGAAGTTGTCTGATCCGCAGTTCGAGGGGCAGACCAAGACCAAGCTCGGCAACACCCCGGTGCGCAGCTTCGTGGAGAAGACGTGCAACGAGAAGTTGCGAGAATGGTTCGACGAACACCCCAACGAGATCCGTGCGGTCGTCCACAAGGCGATTCAGGGCGCGCGCGCACGGCTGGCCGCGCGAGCCGCTCGCGACCTGACGCGGCGCAAGGGGCTGCTCGAGTCGACGGCGTTGCCGGGGAAGCTCGCCGACTGCCAGTCCAACGACCCCTATGAGTGCGAGATCTTCATCGTCGAGGGCGATTCGGCGGGCGGGTCGTCAAAGATGGCTCGACAGCGGGCGACCCAGGCGGTGCTGCCGATCCGCGGCAAGATCCTCAACGTCGAGAAGGCGCGGCTCGGCAAGATCCTGGAGAACAAGGAGATCCAGGCGCTGATCACTGCGATCGGCACCGGCATCGGTGAGGACTTCGACCTCACCAAGGCCCGCTACCACAAGATCGTCATGCTCATGGACGCCGACGTCGACGGCGCCCACATCCGCACCCTGGTACTGACATTCTTGTTCCGGCACATGCGCGACCTCATCGACGCCGGCTACGTGTACATCGCGCAGCCGCCGCTGTACCAGATCGAGCCCGCCGGAACGCGCGGCAAGGACAAGATCCGTTACGCGTTCTCCGACCGCGAACGCGACGAGATCCTGGCGGACCTCAGCGGCAACGGCGACGTCGGCAAACGGCCGCGCATCAGTAGGTTCAAGGGCCTCGGCGAGATGGACGCCGAGCAGCTGGCCGTCACCACGATGGAGCCGAGGAACCGCACGCTCCTGCAGGTAACGATGGAGGACGCCGCCACGGCGGACCTGATGTTCACGACCCTGATGGGCGACGACGTCGAAGCTCGGCGAGACTTCATTGTCCGCAATGCGCGTGACGTGCGCTTCCTCGACGTCTAACCCGGTGTCCTCGTCCGTGGTTGCGTACCTGGTCATCGGTGCATTCACCGTGTCCACGGCCTGCACTGCGGTACCAAGTGAACGACCGGGGGGGAAGGATCCGGTGGCGATCGAGGCGACGACGCAGCCGATGGATCTTGTCGACCTGCGGGTGTATCTGCGCCATGGCAAGGGAGAGGATGCGCACCTCGTCCCGACGATCCGCCAGGTGCCCGTGAGCGACGACCTGCCGCGCACCGCACTGCAACTGCTGATCGACGGCCCGGTCGCGGCAGATCCCCCGGGACTTGTGGTGACGTTGCCGCGGGAGACGCGGATCCGCAGGTTTACGCTGGACAACTCCACTGCGGTCGTCGACTTCTCGAGTGCGATCATGCGTGGGGCGACCGCGATGTCCAGGCATGCGCGGCACGAATTCCTGGCACTGAGCGCGATCGCCAACACGCTGACCGAGTTCCCGGACATCGACTACGTCCGCGTGACGGTCGACGGCCGGCGCGGCGGGCCCTTCTGGGGCGGGTGGGGGCTCCCCGAGGTGCTGGTGCGGGACGAGGAGTTGCTCGAGCCGCCGTCGAAGCGGCTGCGTATTGCCGAACCGGGCGCCTTCCACCGGCGCCCCCAACGGACCGGCATGGTGCCTGCCCGCCCGGTACGCGTGACTGCCCTGCGGGTTGACCCGACGGCGACGTACCTGCGGGTGGCGGCCGAAGTCGCGGCGACCAATGGTCGGCGGCTGCTGGGCCCGGTGCCGCTGAGCACGGCGCGCCGTCATGGCGACCGCATCGTCCTGCAGGTCGGAGCCAGAGGGCCGGCGAAGCTCGCCGGGAGCCTACGCGGCAAGTTCGACGACCCGGCGTTCAAGGCGGCGCAGGTGCGGCTGCACCACAAGAAGGGGACGGTGGCCGTCCGCCTCACACCGCGGCGGCCGGGAGCCTTCTGGCTGCACACCCTGAACGATCCCGCCCGCGTCGTGCTCGACATCCGACGATGACACTGCTGAGGACTCGCTGTGAGTGACGACGTTCTGCCTCCCCAGGCCACAGGACCCGAGAACGATCCCGGCGGCCGTGTCGAGCCGGTCGAGATAGAGGATGAGCTGCAGCGTTCCTACCTCGACTACGCGATGTCGGTCATCGTGGGCCGCGCGCTGCCCGACGTCCGCGACGGGTTGAAGCCGGTGCACCGCCGCATCCTGTACTCGATGTTCGAGGGCGGGATGCGTGCCGGAACGCAGCACCGCAAGTCGGCCGCAGCCGTCGGCGACGTCATGAAGAAGTACCACCCCCACGGGGACTCGGCCATTTACGACGCGCTGGTGCGCATGGGACAGCAGTGGGCGATCCGCTACCCGCTGATCGACGGGCACGGGAACTTCGGCTCGGTCGACGGCGACCCGGCGGCCGCGATGCGGTATACGGAGTCGCGCCTGTCACCGCTGGCCATGGAGCTGCTGCGCGACATCGACGAGGACACCGTTGACTACGTCGACAACTACGACGGTCAGGAGGAGGAGCCTCTCGTCCTCCCGTCGCGATTCCCCAACCTGCTCGTCAACGGCAGCTCGGGCATCGCGGTGGGCATGGCGACGAACATCCCGCCGCACAACCTCGTCGAGATGAGCAATGCGGTCATCGCGACCGTCCAGAACCCCGACATCACGCTCGACGAGCTGATGCGTTTCGTCCCGGGCCCCGACTTCCCGACGGGCGCTCTCATCATGGGCACCGCCGGGATCCGCTCAGCCTACGAAACCGGCCGCGGTGCGATCCGCATACGCGCCGTGACCGAGATCGAGGAGGATCCGAAGGGCGAGCGCATCGTCGTGACGGAGCTGCCGTACCAGGTCAACAAGGCGAATCTCGCCATCAAGATCGCCGACCTGGTCCGCGACAAGCGGATCGCCGGCATCCGGGACCTTCGCGACGAATCCAACCGGCAGGGAACGCGCCTTGTCATCGAACTGCGGCGCGATGCCAACTCTCAGGTGGTGCTCAACCAGCTGTACAAGATGACGCAACTGCAGGACTCCTTCGGCGTCATCAACCTCTCGCTTGCCGACCATGCCGGCGGTGCCGGCGTCCCGCGGACGCTGTCGCTGAAGGCAACGATCCTGGCCTACCTGGAGCACCAGCGGGAGATCATCACCCGGCGCACGCGCTACCGCCTGCGCAAAGCCGAGGAGCGCGCCCACGTCCTCGAAGGCCTGATCGTCGCGCTCGACCACATCGACGAGGTCATCGCACTCATCCGCAGCGCCCCATCGGCCGAGGCGGCGCTGGGGCAGCTGCGGGACCGGTTCAGCCTCTCCGAGGTCCAGGCGCGCGCGATCCTCGACATGCAGCTGCGCCGCCTTGCGGCGCTGGAGCGGCAGAAGATCCTCGACGAGCACGCCGAGCTGCAGGGGGTGATCGCCGATCTGCGTGACATCCTGTCGAGCCCGGCGCGCATCGACGCGATCGTCGTCGAAGAGCTGACCGAGCTGCGTGACAAGTACGGCGACACGCGGCGCACACGGATCGTCCCCGGCGAGGGCGATCTCGACATGGAAGACCTGATCGCGGAGGAGGATGTCGTCATCACGCTCACGCGGGCCGGCTACGTCAAGCGGGTCCGCGCCAGCGAGTACCGCACGCAGAAGCGCGGCGGCCGCGGCGTGTCCGGGACTGCCCTGAAAGAAGACGACATCGTCCGCGACCTGTTCGTGACGACGACGCACCACTGGCTGCTGTTCTTTACCAACCAGGGGCGTGTCTACCGCGTGAAGGCATGGCAGGTCCCCGAGAAGGGCCGCACCGCGCGCGGGACCTACGTCGCCAACGTCGAGGGCCTGGCGCTGCAGGAGGATGAGAAGATCGCGGCGGTGGTCGATCTCAAGGACTTCTCCGGCGACCGCAACCTGCTGTTCGCGAGCCGCAAGGGGATGGTCAAGCGCACCCCACTGACCGAGTACGACAGCCCCCGCAGCGTTCTCATCGCGATCAACCTGCGCGACGACGACGAGTTGATCGGGGTGCAGGTGACATCGGGCAACGACCAGATCATCCTCGTCTCACGCCTGGCGATGGCGATCCGGTTCCACGAGCGCGACGCGCGGCCGATGGGCCGTGACACCACGGGGGTGCGCGGCATGCGGCTCTCCGCGGGGGATGAGGTGCTGTCCATGACCCGCGCAGTGCCTGACGGCCAACTGCTGGTGGTCACCGAGGAGGGCTATGGCAAACGGACCCCGTTGGAGCGGTACAGCGCGCAGCAGCGGGGCGGCAAGGGCGTCAAGACAGCGAGGCTCACGGAGTCTCGCGGCGGGCTGGTCGGGGCGCTCGTCGCCGCGTACGAGCAGGAGATCTTCATCGTCACCGACATCGGCACGATCATTCGGATGGACGTGAAGGACATCCGTCCCACCGGCCGCGACACGCAGGGTGTACGCGTCATGAAGCCGTCTCAGGGCGCGAAGGTCGCGTCCATCGCCCCGGTTATGGAAGGCGAAGATCTTGCTGAGGAGTGAGCCGGCGTGGTAGGTGCTGAGCGACTGGTTGAGGTCCTCAAGACCCTGGCGCGGACCCTGGTCACCGAGTACTCCGTGGAGGAGATGCTCGACTACCTGTGCTCTGAGATGGTCGAGGTGCTCGGCGTGCGGGGCGCCGGCGTCATGCTCGAGGACAGGGACGGCCGCATGCGGTTCGTCGCAGCGTCCGACGACGTGGTGCGCAAGATCGAGGCGTGGCAGATCGAACTGGACGAGGGGCCCTGCTTGGCGGCCTACGAGGACGTCGAGCCGGTGCTCGTGCCTGACCTCCGCACCGACGACCGCTTTCCGAAATTCTCGCCGCGGGCACTGGCCGGCGGGATGGTGGCGGTCCAGAGCTTCCCCCTGGTGGCGCAGGACCAGTGTGTCGGGGCGCTGAACATGTACTCGTCGAATGTGGCGCCCTTCGACGATGTCGCCGTCGAAGCGGGCCGCGTCCTCGCCGACGTGACGACCGCCTATATCCTCAACGCCCGCACGCTGGCGGACTCCTCCAAGCTTGCAGGGCAGTTGGAGTGGGCCTTGCACAGCCGCGTGGTTATCGAGCAGGCCAAGGGCAAACTGTCCGAGCGCCTGGGACGCGACGTCGGCGAGGCATTCGACATCATGCGACACTACGCCCGCAGTCACGGGCTGCGCCTGCACGATGTCGCGCGCGAGGTGGTCGAGGGCCGTCTGCACATTGACGCACCGCGATGACAGCCCGATCGGCCAGTCGGGTTTGTGCGCGTCGTCCGATTACACTCCTGCCCAATGAGTAGCACCAAGCCGGGCGCCGTCAGTACCCAGCGTGGTAGGAGCGCGTCCACCCGACGACGCCCGACGCCGCAGCGCCCGACCCGACGACGCGCCACGGTGCACCGCCTGCACCCCTGGTCGGTTCTCAAGCTCAGCCTGATCTTCTACTTCTGCCTGCTGCTGGTCGGGATGGTCGCGTTGACGCTGTTCTGGTCCGTGGTCATCAACCTGGGCTTGGTCGATGCGCTGCAGGACGAGGCGAACAAGTTCGGCGCCACCGTCCGCATCAACGGCGGCAACCTCGCGCGCATGGCCTTTCTCGTCGGGCTGATCAACGTGGTGTTGTGGAGCGCCGTGAACGTGCTCATGGCGTTCCTGTACAACCTGATAGCCGATCTGGTCGGCGGGTTGCGCATCACGTTGTCGGAGGATGACGTGACGTCGTAGGTCGCGCCGCTGTGGGGGCGTCGCTAGACTCGGAATGTTTCAAGGGCCATTAGCTCAGGCGGTTAGAGCGCACCCCTGATAAGGGTGAGGTCCGAGGTTCAAGTCCTCGATGGCCCACGACAAAAACAGCGAGGGGTCCCAATGCGCATCGGCAAGATCGCTCTGTTCGCGGCACTGGCCGGCGTCGTGTCCGCGATCCTGAAGAAGCAACGGGACCGCGAGCTGGACGAAGCGATCTGGGAAGAGCCCCGCGACCTGTAGGGGCCCTTAGCTCAATTGGTAGAGCGCCGCCTTTGCAAGGCGGAGGTCACTGGTTCGATTCCGGTAGGGTCCACTCACGTTTGTGTTGGTCATCCAACAGGTTTGACCAACTTTCTCGCCGGGTGATCGCCCGAGCGGAGTAAGAACGGGGGAAGTCGCTGACCGAGCAGGGAGCCGGTCTTGCCCGCCATCAGCCTTCAGTTCCGTCGTGACCGCAAGTCCAAGCCGTGGGTCGTGCGCTACGTGGACGGCCTGTCGCACCGCAGTTCGTCCTTCCGCACGAAGGCGGACGCGCAGCTGTTCGCCGCGCAGCTGCGGACCGACGAGGCCGCCGGCGAGTGGATCTCGCCCGACCCGGGCCGCGTGCCGCTGGGTCAGTGGGCCGACGAGTGGCTGGCCGCCTATGTCGGTCGCGCGTCGTCGACACAGGCCCGTGCGCGGTCGGCCCTGCGTGCGCACATCCTTCAAGCGGTTCGCCGATCGATAACTGAGCGCCCGTGACCCGCTTCGACGTCGAGCGCATGGTCGATGAGATCGTCGCGGCGGGCCGCTCGCCGGCGACAGCCGAGAAGGCGGTGCGGACGATGAGCGCCGTCATGGGTGCGGCGGTGGACGCGCGCCTCATCCGTGACAACCCGTGCCGCGGGGGTTCGGACCCCTCGTGCGGCGAGCGGCTACCAGCCGCGCTTCCTGACGCCGGCCGAGGTCGAGCGCCTGGCGGCGCAGGTACGCTCGCCGTACGACCTGCTGGTGCGCTTCACGGCGTACACCGGACTGCGCTGGGGGGAGGTGGCTGCGCTGCGCGCCGGCGACGTGGATCTGTTGCGCCGGCGCGTGACTGTCGCCAGGTCACTGGAGCGCGGCGGAACGACCAAGGACACGAAGACGCACAGTCGTCGTGTCGTCCACCTCGAGCCGGCGCTGGCGGACGACATCCGGGGTTCACGTGCAGTCGCACGGGCTGGGGAGGGACGACCTGCTGTGGAGTGCGCCGGAGGGCGGACCGCTGAGCTACACGAACTTCCGCCGGCGGGTCTGGCGCCCCGCTGTCGTCGCATCGGGCCTCGATCCGGCGCTGAGGTATCACGACCTGAGGCACACGTGCGCGTCGTGGCTGATCGCCCGCGCCGGCACCGCGAAGGCCGTGATGGCCTGGATGGGCCACTCGACGATCAAGGTGACGTTCGACCGCTACGGCCATCTCTTCCCGCACGAGCTCGAGGACCTGGCCGCGAGCCTGTCGGACCTCCGCCGATCGCCAGAGCGGTGGGGGACCAGCCGAGCCACCGGTGGGGAAGTCATCTCAATCGTCAAGAATTCTTGACGCAGCGCAGAGAGGCACGGATCATTGGTTGCTGTGACCACACACGACACCGCCGAACCGCTGGAGGCGCTGAGAGCGCTGCAGGAGCGCGAGCGCGAGCTGGAAGATGCTCGACGGCTTTGGATCGCCCGCGCGCGCTTGCAAGGCCGCTCCTGGAGCGAGATCGGTGCAGCACTTGGCGTGAGCAAGCAGGCGGCGTGGCAACTATTCAACGACGAGATAACTCGGATCCTTGACCGCGTTTCGGCGCGATCCGGCCTCACCGAGGACGAAGCCATGCAGCTTGCGCGGGAGGAGCTCAGCGCCGTCCGACGGCAGCGCCGGCCGCGGACCGCGTCCTGAGTGCGCCTCGTTCTCGACCCGAACGCCGTCGTCTCCGCGGTCGTCGCGGACGGCGTATCGCGCCGACTGGTGGAGGCCTGGCGCCCTGAACGCCGCTTCGAGCTCATCGTCTGCCCGCTGTTGCTCGACGAGCTGGAAGACGTGCTCCCGCGGGAACGGTTTCGTCGCTTCCTCGATCTGGACGACGTCGAAGTCCTCATGGCGCAGTTGCGTACGGCGGCTGTCGTGGTCGCCGACCCTGATGAGATCGAGCCTGTCACCGCCGATCCGCGCGATGACTACCTCGTCGCACTCGCCGTGCGCGAACGCCGCCGACGCCCTCATCTCAGGTGACCACGACCTCACCGAACTGGAACTCGACGAGCTGACAGTGCTCACACCAGCTGAAGCCTTGGCACGCCTAGACGAGACAGGCTGACGCTTCCGTGTCCACCGCCCGCAGCGCCCCCCCGGATGCCCCGACTCAAGGGCTACTTGTCCACACAGACTTGCATCATGTGACGCCGGGATGACGTCCGTCAGCGAATACTGACGCACGATGACCTACAAGCACCACACCGACCCGGAACTGAAGCGCGCGCTGGAGCGATGGATCACGGCTGAGGACAGCGACCTCTCGCGGCTTGACGCTGTCCGGGTAGCCGCCGAGGTTCGCCGGCTCGCCGACCAAGGTACTCGATCAGCGTGTCCTTGAGGCACGCGCGCACAACTGGCCGTGGGCCGAGATCGCCAAGGCGGTCGGCGTCACCCGCCAGTCCGCGCACCGACGATGGCGCCACTTGGAGGCGCCGGCCCGCGCCCTCGCCGGGGAGCGTGAGAAGCGCTTCCGCTCCTCTCGCTGGCCACCCGACGCTTCGTGGATCACACCGGATGGCTGAATCAGGCCTACAAGCGCGAACAGCGAAGATCCGGCAATATCCGCCGTCGTGGATGATCGTGATCGAGCGCCAGACGAGCACGTGCTCGCCACCGGAGGCGTGACGCACGTTGTGCGCGTTGGTGACACCGTCCGGAGGCCGGTCAGACCGTTCACTGCGACGGTGCAGGCGTACTTGCGCCACCTGTGGGGTCAGGGCATCCGGTTCGTCCCGGAGCCACTCGGTTACGACGACCAGGGCCGTGAGGTCCTCAGGTACATCCCTGGCGATGTACCGCTCGAGCCCCTGCCGAGCTGGGCGACGACCGACGTGGTCCTGAGCGAACTCGCTCGGTTGATTCGGCGTCTCCACGACGCATCCGAATCGTGGGCGGTACCTGACGACGCTGTGTGGGGCAGCATCCCTGGCAGGCCCGTCGGACCGCTTGATCCGCTGTTCGAGGTTGCAGAGCTGGTGTCGCACCAGGACTACTGCCCTGGCAATGTTGTCTTCCGAGATGAGCGGCCGGTCGCGCTGATTGACTTCGACTTGGCACGACCGACCACCCGGGTGGCCGACTGTGTGAACGCGCTGTACTGGTGGGCGCCACTTCTGGATCCACTCGATCGGACGCCGGCGCTGGTTGACGTCGACATTCCGCGCCGGACCCGGTTGTTCGCCGACGCCTACGGACTGACCGCCGAGCAGCGCCGTGAAATCGTGCCGCTGGCGGTGAAGCGAGCGAGCAACGCCCACGCCATGATGCGCGCGGCTGCTGCTGCCGATCCGGTGTTTCGACGGTGGTGGGACGAGGGGGTGAAAGAGCGGATGCCTCGCACGGAGCGGTGGCTCGGGCAAGAAGGCGCCGCCATCAACGAAGCACTCATCGCCAGCGGATAGGTGCCGGGCTCCACCGGTGGTGCAAGCGAACGGGACCCGGCAATACATGACGGGGCTCAGCAAAATTGAGGGCCCGCCGATGTTCAGCCGCTACCAAAGGGTTGCTCAGTCGGAGGGCACAGGTAGCGGCCCGCATGTCTCATCCGGCGCCGCGTCAACGCCGACGCATAGCTCCAGCCGGTCGAATCGGCTGTTCGGGATCCCCTCGAACTCGTCATCCATGAGCTCGAAGTAGAGGTCCTCGATGCCGTTGGGTCTGCCAACCACCAACCGAGGCGGCAGCAACCAGGACCGCCAAGGTGAGGACAAGGATCCGCCGCACGGCGAGACCCCCTCGTGGCATCGATTGCTTTGATCAGCCTTCACAACGATCACGGAGTCCGTTGGTGCCGCCCGGGGCGGACGAGCCGCATCCCGGGCGCTTCTCGCCAGCCGGAGAAATGAGCTCGTGGG
>WHTG01000074.1 GCA_009377835.1 Nitriliruptorales bacterium | reverse complement strand
GACTGCCGTTGCCGGACTTGCCGTTGCCCCCGAAGGGCAGGTGCGCCTCGGCACCCGACGTCGAGTTGTTCACGCTCACCATGCCTGCCGTGACACGGTCGCGGAAACGGAAGGCCCACTTGGCATCGGTGGTGTAGATCGACGCCGACAAGCCGTAGCCGTGCCCGTTGGCGAGTTCGATCGCCTCGTCGAAGTCCGAGAACGACGCCACACCGACGATCGGGCCGAACGTCTCGGTCCGGTAGATCTCGTCCTTGGCGGTCACGCCGTCGACGATCGTCGGGTGGTAGTACAGCCCGGCGTCGGGATCACCCACGAACCCCTCGCGGGGGTTGTCGGCGGTGATCCGACCCTGACCGGTGGAGCCGTGCACCGTGTGATGCCCTTCGATCAGCCCCAGCCAGTCGCCGAACCGCTCGGCGAAGCGCTCGTGGATCATCGGCCCGTAGAGCACGTCGGACATGGGATCACCGACCACGGCTTCCTCGGTGCGCGCGACGAAGCGCTGCAGGAACGTGTCGTGCACCGACTCGTGCACGATCACGGTGCCAAGCGACGTGCAGCGCTGACCGGCGGTGCCGAAGCCGCTGAACAGCGCCCCTTCGGCCGCCAGATCGAGGTCGGCGTCGGGCATGACCACCAGCGGGTTCTTGCCGCCGAGTTCCAGGCACGGGTTCTGCAGGTGACGCCCGCACAGCTCGCCGATCCGCACGCCGACGGCCGAGGATCCTGTGAAGCCGACCTTGTCGATCAGGCCCGCCTCGAGCGCCTGCTCCAACCCCTCGAACGTCGACGGCCCGTCGGCCTGGACGGTGTTGAGCACGCCCTCGGGCAGACCGCCGGCGAGGAACAGCTGCGTCAGCGCGTCGCCGATCGCCGGCGCGTACTCGGCGGGCTTCCACACCACCGCGTTGCCGCACAGCAGCGCCGGTACGTGGTACCAGGACGGCACGGCCACCGGGAAGTTGCCCGCCGTGATGATCGCCGCCACCCCGACGGGCTTGCGGAAGGTGAACAGCTGCTTGTCGTGCATCTCGCTGGGTACGGTCTGGCCGTACAGACGCCGGCCCTCACCGAGGAAGAAGTTGCAGGTGTCGATGATCTCCTGCACCTCGCCCAGCGACTCGGGATAGGGCTTGCCGATCTCGCGGGTCACCAGGCGCGCCAGCGACTCCTTGTTGTCCTCGACCAGCCGTCCGATCTGCTGGATCGCGCGACCACGCACCGGCGCCGGCGTGGCCGCCCACGCTTCCTGCGCGTCGGATGCGGCGCGGCACGCATCGACAAACGCTGCAGCGTCGGCGAGCCGGACCTCGGCCACCACGTCGTCGAGCTTGGCGGGGTTCGTCGACGTCAGCGTCCCGCCCGGGGCGTCCTCGCGGAGGGCTCCGCGGATCCTGGAAGCAACGGTGTGTGCCATGGTCGTTCTCCTCGGGCCGTCTAGTCCGCGACGCGGGTCAGGACGCGCTCTAGAGCATCACATGCCGCGACCAGGTGCTCCTCGGCGACATTCAGCGCCGGGCGGAACCGCAGGCTGCGCTCTCCGCAGGCCAGCATCAGCACGTGTTCCTCGTCGCGCAACCGGTCCCTCACCTCGTCGCGAAGATCGGCGGTGTCGACGTCGATCGCGCAGAACAGGCCGCGGCCGCGAGCGTTGTCCACGCGGGCGTGGCGGGACTCCAGCTCGACCAGGCGATCGAGCAGGAACTTGCCCTGCCGCGCGGCCGCTGCGACGAGATCCTGCTCGGAGATGACCTCGAGGATGCGCCGCGAGCGGACGCAGTCGGTCAGGTTGCCACCCCACGTGGAGTTGATGCGCGAGGAGACGCGGAACACGTTGTCGCTGACCTCGTCCAGACGCCCGCCGGCCATCAGGCCGCAGACCTGCGACTTCTTCCCGAAGGCGACCAGGTCGGGCGACAGCCCCAGTTGCTGGTACGCCCAGTTGCTGCCGGTCATGCCGAAGCCGGTCTGGACCTCGTCCATGGCGAACAGCGCGTCGTTGTCGTGGCACAGCTGCTGCATCGCCTGCAGGAACTCCGCACGCATGTGGTTGTCGCCCCCCTCCCCCTGGATCGGCTCCGCGAGGAAGCAGGCGATGTCGTGCGGGTTCGCCTCGAACGCGGCGCCCGCCTGCGCCAGCGCCTGCGCCTCGGCGGCTTCGATCTCGGCGAGGTGCTCCTCCAGCGGGAAGACCACGGCGGGGACGTCGATGCGCGGCCAGTCGAAGACCGGGAACAACTCGGTCTTGACCGGCTCGGTGTTGGTCAGCGACAGCGTGTAGCCGCTGCGGCCGTGGAACGCCTTCCGCAGGTGCAGGACCCTCGTTCCCTTGTCCGGGTCGCGCCCGTTCCCCGCGTTGTGACGGCGCTTCCAGTCGAACGCCGCCTTGAGGCAGTTCTCCACGGCCAGCGCCCCACCCTCGATCAGGAACAGGTACGGCAGTGCAGGGTCGCCCATCACGCGCTCGAACGTTGCGACGAAGGCCGCGAGGTGGGTCGTGGAGAGGTCGGAGTTGGACGGCTTGTTCACCGCGACCTCGGCCAGCGTCGCCATGAACTCGCGATCGTCGGTCAGTTCCGGGGGGTTCATCCCCAGTGGCATGGAGGCGAACTGCGTGAACATGTCGAGGTAGCGCGTGCCGTCGCGCGCGTCCACCAACCAGGCGCCGGCGGATGCGGCGGTATCCAGCACCAGGTCGTACCCGTCGATCAGCATGTGGCCGCGCAGGACGTCAATCACGTCGGCGGCGGGGACAGCGTCACGTGTCACGGCGGGTCCTTTTTCGGCGTGTCGCCAGTGTCGCGGGACGGCCCATGGAGAACAGCGACCAAAACGTGCATGGTGCCGCGCACCACACAGCAAACGTGCGAGCATGCCGACGGATCGTCAGCTCAGCGGAGAACGCCAGTGGATTCCATCGATCATCGGTTGCTCGAGCTGCTGAAGAACGATGCGCGGCTGTCCATGGCCGACCTCGGCAGGCTGGTCGGCCTGTCGCGCACAGCGGCCCTTGCGCGCGTCCGGCGACTTGAAAGAACGGGCACCATCCGCGGGTATCACGCCGACGTCAGCGCGGCCCCGTACGAGGAGCACGTGGCGCGTGTAGGGATCGTCGTGAACGCGGCGGACACCGCCGCGTACGTCCGCCGCCTGATGTCGATCGAGGAGGTCACCGAGGCCGAAACGGTTGCGGGCGAGCTCGACCTGCTGGTGCGGATGACCGCGGCCAACGCGGCCCGGCTCGACGCGGTGCTCGACCGCGTCAACGCATGGCATGAGACGATGCGAACGACAACGTTTGTCGTGCTGAGGAAATACACGCGCTAGCCATCGGCACTGTCGTAGCCCCAGTCGAGCCGCTTGCGCGTATACGCGGTATCGAACGAGACCGCGCCCGTGTCGTCGTCGAGGTCATCGATTTTCGGAATCGTCACGGGATTGTCATGCTCGTGCGGAGCGCCCAGTGCGCTCTCGAACTCGCCGGCGAAGGCGTCCAGGGCGCTGCCGACAACCAGCGCGTGTCCGACCGGCAGGTAGCACCGGTTCCCGTCGGTCACGGCGACGCAGCGCCGACGCAGCTCCGCGACGTCGTTGGGTGATCCCCCGTTCGCGCACAGCGAGGCCAGCCGTTCGTGCATCTCGACCCCGTGCAACTTGCAGGGAGGGCACTGGGCGCACGACTCGACCGCCAGGAACCTGGACAGCGACGCCACGACGTCGATGATGCACCGGCTGTGGTCGTACACGATGAAGCCGCCGCTGCCCAGGCCAGTGCCGGCTTCCGCGAACGAATCGAAGTCCATCGGCAGGTCGACCAGTTCGGGCCTGATCACGGCGTTGGATACGCCGCTGTAGATCGCCTGCACGTCGCTGGCGCCAGCGATGTCCAGCAGCGTCGCGAGCGACGTGCCGAGGTCCAGCTCGTACACGCCGGGACTGGTGACGTCGCCGACGACAGTGAAGACCATGGTTCCCGGCGCCTCCTGTGTACCTCGGCTCCGGAAGTCACCGACGCCACGGGCGAGGATGTCGGTGACGTGCGCCAGCGTCTCGACGTTGTTCACGATCGTCGGATTGGGGTGCTGCATCGTGCCGGCCAGACCGAACATGTACGGGGGGATGATCCGGGGCATCGGCAGCTTGCCTTCGACCACCTCCAGCAGCGCGGACTCCTCGCCGAAGAGGTACTCGTCGGGACCGAGCGCGAGGGCGATCTTCTCGGCGCCTGTCCATCCCGCGGCGATCATCTCGCTGCGCGCGGCGGCGAGGCGTTCAGCTTCGCGGTTGTAACGGCGCTTCGTGGCGATCACAACCGGGTCGGCAACGACTGCGTGCGCCGCGATCAGCAACCCCTCGAGCACCTGGTACGGGTTGCGGGTCATCACAGCGCGGTCCTTGTAGGTCCCGGGCTCCCCCTCGGCCGCGTTGCACACCAGCGGCGGTGCCGAATCAGCCGCCTCGACGACCGACCTCCACTTCGTCCCCGTCGGGAACCCCGCCCCGCCGCGCCCCCGCAGCCCGGACGCGGCGACCTCGTCGATCACCTGCTGAGGCTGCATGCGCATGGCTTTGGTCCACCCGCTGCCGCCACCCACCTCCAGGTACGCCGCGAGGTCGGGAATCGGGTGGTCCGGGAGAACACCGTGCCGAGTCATGGTGGCGTTGTAGCCGTATGACGGCGACCGCTAACCACTGACGCCTACCTGCCGTTCGTGCTCCAGTGCCACGGTTCGGAGGGCAGGTTGTACAGCCCGTACGTCTTGGCGTTCCGGGTCATCCACGTGAAGACGCGGGTGCCCGCGATGGCCGCGGCGCCCGGCCCGACCGGCGTCCCCATCACCCGGCTCGCTCCGTACCCGAAGACGCGACCATGACGGTTGAGGATCCAGTAGCCGGCGGCTTCCGGATGGGCGCCGATCGCGGTGACCGGGTACTCGCTCCTGGGCTCACCGAGGTGCACGGCCGTGCCGGAGGCGATGACATCCCCCTTGGCGGTCACACGTCACAGGCCCTTGCCGGACGGAGTCGCGGCGACCCCGACCAGACGCGAGTCCCGGTTGGACAGGATCTTCGCGCTCAACGTCGCGGTTCCGAACCCACGAACGCGGCCGTTGCGCTTCATGCGCCAGGACCCGCCGCCTCGTGGAACGGCCACGATGCCGGCGGCGCCACTGATCGTACCGGTACCACCGACGGTCTTGGCCTGCGCTCACACCGCCGGAACGTCCCGTGCGTATCGTTGCGGGGCCGGCGCACCTCGCAGCGGCGGCCAGGACGGCCGCGGCGGCCTCCGGCTCAGGGCCGCCGCGGCCCGGCACGCACCCTTGGGTCAGGCGCCGGCGCCGACCGCCTCCGCCACGGTCGCCAGGCCATCCTCCGCCCAGCACACCAGCCCCGTGTCGGCCCACGACAGCAGGTCGTCGTCGGCGGGAACGACGCGGACGGCGAAGCCGTACTCGCCGGAGGCGCCTGCCCGGAAGCGGCCAGCGAACAGCTGACACCGGCCCTCCTCGCCGAGGTGTTCCAGCGGCTGGATGGAACGCGTGTCGATGTAGCCGTCACTGCGTACGGCGCCGTGGACCAGCTCGACAGTGACGTCCTGCGGTGCCAGCGACCCGAGGTCGACCAGCACTCGGACGTCCCGCTCCTCGCCCACCTGCGCGACGGCCTCGTCGCCCGTCACGCCGCGTACCGCCACGTCCGTCCACGCCTCGCGCACCTGCGTGCGCCACGACGCCAGCGCCTTCGCCCTGGCATGTCGGTCCGCGTTGAGCCGCTGCGCCCGAGCGTTGAGCGGGGCGTAGAGGTCATCGACGTACTCGCGCACCATCCGGGTCGCGAGCACCCTGGGCCCCAGCGTCTGCAGCGAGCGCCGCACACGAGCGACCCACCGACGCGGGAGCGGCCCCTCCGTGCGCTCATAGAACGTGGGAATGAGTGTCTGCTCGAGCAGCTCGAACAACGCGTGTGCGTCCGCAGAGTCCTGCTGGGCCGCGTCCGGGTTGTCCTCCCCGGCTCCGATGGCGTAGCCGTTCTCGCCGTCGAACATCTCGTCCCACCACCCGTCCATGGTCGAGCAGTGCAGCGCGCCGTTGAGGACGGCCTTCTCGCCCGAGGTCCCGCATGCCTCGTGCGGTCTCCGCGGGTTGTTCAGCCACACGTCCACACCCTGATAGAGCACCTGGGCGAGGTCCATGTCGTAGTCCTCGACCATCACGAACCGCGTGCGGATCTCGGGATCCCCCGAGAAGTGGACCAGCTGGCGAATGATGTCCTTGCCCAGCTCGTCGCGCGGGTGCGCCTTGCCGGCGAAGACAAACTGCACGGGCCGGTCGGTGGCGAGCAGGAGGGTACGCAGCCGGTCAGCCTGGCGCAGGAGCAGGTTCCCTCGCTTGTACTCGGCGAAGCGCCGCGCGAAGCCGATGGTCAGAGCATCCGGGTCGAAGATCTCGTCGGTCCACGCGAGGCTGCCCGGACTCTCACCCCGTCGCACTCGACTGGCGTACACCGACGAGCGGACCCGCTGGACGAGGCGTTCCCTGGCGCGGCTGCGGGCCCGCCACAACGCGTCGTCGCCGATGTCGTGGACGCGCCGCCACGCATCCGGGTTGTGCGCCCAGTCGGGCGCCAGATGCCGGTCGTAGACGGCTGACATCTCCTGGCCGACCCACGTGGCGGCGTGCACGCCGTTGGTGACGGAGGTGATCGGGACTTCGTCGCTGGGCATTCCCGGCCACAGTCCCTGGAACATCTTCCGTGACACGCGGCCGTGGAGCTGCGAAACCCCGTTCGCCGTTGCCGACAGGCGCAGCCCCATCACGGCCATGTTGAACCGGCCGGACGATCCCTCCTGATGCTCCTGCCCCAGCCGCATCAATTCGTCGAGAGTGGTGCCGCATTCGTGCGCGAAATGGGAGAAATATCGCGCCATCAGGTCGCCCGGGAACACATCGATACCGGCAGGGACCGGCGTGTGCGTCGTGAACAGCACCGCCGGACGCGCGCACTCCACGGCCTGGTCGAGCGTCAGGCCCTCCTCCACCATCAGCCGCCGGATGCGCTCCAGCTGCAGGAACCCGGCATGCCCCTCGTTGGAGTGGAAGACGTCGGGACCCTGCTCCTGCCATTCGCCCCCGAGTCCACCGATCTCCCGCGCCAGGTCCAGCGCCCGCATGCCCCCGATGCCGAGGACGATCTCCTGGCGCAGCCGGTGCTCGACGTCGCCGCCGTAGAGCTTGTCCGTGATGACGCGGTCCTCGGACGCGTTGGCAGCGACATCGGTGTCCAGCAGCAGCAGCGGGACCCGGCCGACCTGCGCCTTCCAGATCTGACACGACACGACGCGGTCGCCGACCGCCACATCGATGGTGGCGGCCACGCCTTCCCGCTCCAGCCGGGCGAGCGGGAGGTTGAGGGGATTCAGATCGGGATAGCGTTCGCCCTGCCAGCCGTCGGCGTCGAGGTGCTGCCGGAAGTACCCGTGCCGGTACAGCAGCCCCACGCCGACCAGATCCACACCGAGGTCACTCGCGGCCTTGAGGTGGTCCCCGGCGAGGACACCCAGCCCCCCCGAGTACGTCTGCATCACATGCGTGATCCCGAACTCAGGCGAGAAGTACGCGACCCGCGGCGGCGCCGGCCGGCGAGACTGCGCCCACCGTGGCTTCTCCACGTACCGGCGGAGATCCGCATGCACGTCCGCCAGCTCCGACAGGAAGGCCGCATCGTCGACCAGCGCCTGGGCCCGCTGGGGTGCGAGCCGGCCCAGCAGCGCCACCGGATTGCCGCCGACATCCTCCCAGGCGTCCGCGTCGACCCAGCGGAACAGTTCGATGGTCCGCCGGTCCCACGCCCACCGCAGGTTGGACGCCAGCTCGTTGAGCGGCAACAACTGAGATGGCAGCGACGGGTGGACGCGGAACGTGCGCAGTGCCTTGATCGTCACGCCGACGAACTCCAGGTCGAAAGCCGATAAACGCGGAGCAGGCTAGCCGCTGCGCCACAGGTCAAGCATCGCCGTCCGATGCCGCCACGCGCCTGCTCCGGGTCCACGTCGTCGCGGGGTTGTACCGGATCATCGGGCGGCATCCCGGACGTCACGACGAGACGGTCCCACAGCACTTCTTGTCGGCCGCGCCGTCGCGCACGTGCGGCCATTCGTCGGCGGCGCGCCCCCACTCCTCCGGGGGGAACCACGAAACCACTCGCTCTGCGGCCCGGGAGCGGCGGTCAGCGCTGGGATCGGACGCCCGGACGTGGCGCAACTGCTGCGCAAGCAGAGATTCGCCGCGTAGCTGCAGGTCGTCGGGCTGCCGCCCAGTCTCGCTGCGGGCCTCGTCCCGTGCCTCGAGCAGGTCACCGAGCCAGCCTTCTCGATCACCGTGCGCCAGCACCATCTCGAGCGCCTCGTCGAACCACCCCAGCGCATCCTCGTGCCGTTCGAGATCCTGATACGCGACGCCGGCCATGAACCGCAGCGTCACCTCCTCCGGGCGCTCACCGGCCACGACTTCCCACAGCTCGTCGGCCTCGCCCTCGCGCCCCGCCCTGAGCAGGTATCCCGCGAGGGTGCCGCGGACGTCGTGGTCGGTGGCGTAGTCCATCGCCAGGCAGCGCTTGATCGCGGCGATGGCCTGGTCGTGGCGTCCGCGATCGGCGTACGCGTCGGCCAGATCCTCCCACAACGCGACGACGTCGGGTTGGTCGTCCTCGGCCACCTCATCGGCCGCGGTCCGATCCAGAAGTTGGGCGGCATGGGCGAGATCGGGTGCCGCCAGCGCCTCCTCGACCCGCTCGTTCAGCTCGTCGACCTCCATGGGTCGGGAAGCCTAACGACACCGGTCTTCGTGAGAGGATTCAGCTGCGGCACCGGTCTGCGTGAGAGGATTCAGCTTCGGCCGGTCCGGATAGGTCAAAGGCGACCGCCGGTGCAACCGCCACACGACCAGGGAGTCGACGTTGAAGGGTCGCGTGCAGGTACAGAACGTCTCGCCAAACGTCGACTGCGGACGCTACGCCGCGAAAGCCGTCGTGGCCGACGACGTCGTCGTGGCCGCCGACGTCTTCCGTGAAGGGCACGACAAAGTCGCGGCGGGGGTGCGTTTCCGCGGCCCCGGCGACGCGACGTGGCACGAATCGCCGCTACGTCTGGACGTCAACGACCGCTACTACGGGACCTTCCACGTCGATCGGGTGGGCGCATGGCGGTACCAGGTCGTCGGCTGGACCGATTACTACGCCTCGTGGCTCGACGGGCTGGTGAAGAAACACGAAGCAGGGCAGACCGACCTGGCCGTCGAGTTCGAGGAGGGCGCCCAGCTACTGGACCGCCGCAAGGCGCCGCGGGCCGTCAAGGACATCATCCGCGAGGTCGTGGCCGTACTGCGGGGCGATGCCGGCAACGAGGAGAAGGTGGCCGCCGCGGCCGGCGGCGACCTGCAGCTGGTCCTTCAACGGCACCCGGAGCGGCTGGACGCGACGACGACGAAGGACCTCGGGCTGTGGGTCGATCGCGAGGCGGCGCAGTTCTCCGCCTGGTACGAGATGTTCCCCCGCTCCGAGGGCGCGCAGGTGCCCTCGGACAGCGCACCGACAAGGCACACAGGCGACGGCGACGAGCTGCGCAGCGGCACCTTCTCGGAGGCGGCGAAGCGGTTGCCGGCGATCGCGGAGATGGGGTTCGACGTCCTCTACCTCCCGCCGATCCACCCGATCGGCCGCCAGTTCCGCAAAGGCCCGAACAACACCTTGGCGCCGGGCCCGGACGACCCCGGTGTCCCCTGGGCGATCGGCTCCGAGGACGGCGGCCACACGGCGGTCCATCCCGACCTGGGGACGATCGAGGACTTCGACGATTTCGTGGCCGAAGCGCAGCGCCACGGCCTGGAGGTCGCGCTCGACTTCGCCATTCAGTGCTCGCCCGACCACCCCTGGGTCAAGCAGCATCCGGAGTGGTTCAAACACCGCGGCGACGGCACCATCGCCTATGCCGAGAACCCGCCGAAGAGGTACCAGGACATCTACCCGATCGACTTCGACACACCCGATCTGGAGGGCCTGAGGGCGGAGCTGAAGTCGGTGCTCGACTACTGGATCAGCCACGGCATCAAGATCTTCCGCGTGGACAATCCGCACACGAAGGCGCTGCCATTCTGGGAGTGGCTGATCGCCGCGATTCGCATCGAACACCCGGACGTGCTGCTGCTCGCGGAGGCATTCACCAAGCCGAAGATGATGCAGACCCTGGGCAAGCTCGGATTCAGCCAGAGCTACACGTACTTCGCGTGGCGCAACTCCAAGGACGAGCTGATCGAGTACTTGACGGAACTCGCCCACGGCGAGATGGCGGACTACTACCGCCCCAACTTCTGGCCGAACACCCCCGACATCCTGACCGAGTACCTGCAGCACGGCGGGCCGCCGGCGTTCAAGATCCGGGCCGTGCTGGCAGCGTTAATGTCGCCGTCGTGGGGGATGTACTCCGGCTACGAGTTGTGCGAGAACGTGGCCGTCCGCGAGGGCAGCGAGGAGTACCTGAACTCCGAGAAGTACCAGTACCGCCCCCGAGACTGGGACGCCGCGGACTCACTGGCGCCGTACATCGCCCGGTTGAACGAGATCCGGCGCAACCACGCGGGGTTCCGCCGGCTGCGCAACATCTGGTTCCACCAGATCGCCAACGACAACCTCATCGCCTTCTCGAAGGTCGCACGCGACCGCACCGACCCTGTGCTGACCATCGTCAACCTCGACCCGTATACGGCGCAGGAGGGCACGACCTGGCTGGACATGTGGCAGCTGGGGCTGGAACACGCGGGTCCCTACGAGGCGCACGACCTGCTGACGGACACGACCTACATCTGGCACGGCCCCGGCAACTACGTACGGCTGGATCCACACGTCGAGCCGGCGCACGTCCTGCGACTTCGGGCGCTGTAATCCATGGCGCTGTCGAACGATCCACTCTGGTACAAGAGCGCGATCTTCTACGAGGTCGTCATCCGCGGCTTCTATGACTCCAGCAATGACGGCACGGGAGACATCCGCGGCCTGACCGAGCAGCTGGACTATCTCGAGTGGCTCGGCATCGACTGCATCTGGCTGCTGCCGTTCTACCAGTCACCGTTGCGCGATGGTGGGTACGACATCAGCGACTACCTGACGGTGCTACCCGAATACGGCGACGTCGACGACGTGGTCGAGCTGCTCGAGGGTGCCCACCGCCGCGGCATCCGCGTCATCGCCGACATGGTCATGAACCACACGTCCGACCAGCACCCGTGGTTCCAGGAGTCCCGCGGCCCGACGTCGCCGAAGCGGGACTGGTATGTGTGGTTCGACACTGACGAGAAGTACAGCGACGCACGCATCATCTTCGTCGACACCGAGATCTCGAACTGGACGCACGATCCCGAGGCCGGTGCCTACTACTGGCACCGTTTCTTCAGCCACCAACCTGACCTCAACTACGACAATCCCGAGGTCGCGGAGGCGATGCTCGACGTCGTGCGGTTCTGGCTGGGGATGGGTCTGGACGGCCTGCGCCTGGACGCGGTGCCGTACCTGTTCGAGCGCGAGGGCACCAACTGCGAGAACCTGCCCGAGACACACGAGTACCTCAAGCGCGTCCGCAAGGTCGTCGACGACGAGTTCGAGAACAAGGTGCTGCTCGCCGAGGCGAACCAGTGGCCGGCGGACGTCGTCGAGTACTTCGGTGACGGCGACCAGTGCCAGATGGCCTTCCACTTCCCGGTGATGCCGCGCATGTTCATGGGCCTGCGGCGCGAGGAGGCGAAGCCGATCGTCGAGATCATGACGAACACGCCGGACATTCCCGACAACTGCCAGTGGGGGATCTTCCTGCGCAACCACGACGAGCTGACGCTTGAAATGGTCACAGACGAAGAGCGCGACTACATGTACAAGGAGTACGCGCGCGACCCACGGATGAAGATGAACGTCGGAATCAGACGCCGGCTCTCGCCACTGCTGGACAACAACCGCCGCGCCATCGAACTGTTCCACGCGCTGTTGTTCAGTCTTCCGGGCAGTCCGATCATGTACTACGGCGACGAGATAGGAATGGGCGACAACATCTACCTGGGCGACCGCGACGGTGTGCGCACGCCCATGCAGTGGTCGATCGACCGCAACGGCGGCTTCAGCCGGGTCGACTTCGCACAGCTGTACGCCCCGCCGATCATGGATCCGGTCTACGGATTCCAGTCGCTGAACGTCGAGGCGCAGCAGCGCAACCCCCACTCGCTGCTGCACTGGGTTCGCAACCTCATCAGCGTCCGCAAGACCCACCCGGTCTTCGGCGTGGGATCGTTCCGGCCGCTGGGAGCGTCGAATCCGAAGGTGCTGGCGTTCCTGCGCGGTGAACGCAACCCGATCCTCGTCGTGGCGAACCTGGGGTCCTCCTCGCAGCCGGTCGAGCTGGACCTGTCCGAGTACACAGGGCACATTCCCGTCGAGATGAGTGCACGGACGCCCTTCCCGCGGATCGGTGACCTGTCCTACCTGCTGACAGTCGGGCCCCACGGTTTCTACTGGTTCGAGTTGATGGAAGAACTCCCCGAGTGACGGACCTGGCCGAGCTTTCAAGCCCCGACGCGTTCGACCGGCTCGCGACGATCCTGCGTGACTGGGTGCCCCGCCAGCGTTGGTTCGCCGGTAAGGCCCGCGACCTGGCCGACTTGCGCCTCGTGGACGCGGCGCTGGTCGCCGGACAGCACGCGCCGGACCCGGTGTTCGAGGTGATCACCGAGGTCGAGTATGCCGACGGCCACATCGAGCACTACCAGGTGCCGATGGTCGCGGACACCACAGGCGACGACGGCTATGTCGGCGACGTCGATGAGATCGGCTTGTTCGACGCCACCTATGTGCCGTGGGCGGCGCGCGTGTTGGCCGGCCTGGCCTACGAGGAATCCGAGCGGCGGACCGCCCGCGGCGATCTCCTGCTGGGCCGGCCCGTCGGAACGGGTGCCGTCCCGGACGAGGCGCCGCGGCGCCTGACCGCCGAGCAGTCGAATACGTCGGTGGCGCTCGGGGAGACCGCGATTCTGAAGATCTTCCGCCGCCTGGAGCCGGGTGAGAACCCTGAGGTCGAAGTCACCCGCGCTCTGACGGAGGCCGGTTTCTCCAATGCGCCGCAGCAGCGCGGATCCTTCGTCCTCGGACATTCGAACGGCTTGACGACGGCACTCGGGATCGTGGCCGACTTTGTCCGCGACGGCCGCGAGGGGTGGGCGCTGGCGACCGCCGAGGTGGCACGCACCACCACCGCGACCGAGTGGACCGAATTCGGCGACAAGGTCACGGCGCTGGGGACGGCCGTCGCCGACATGCACGGGGCGCTGGCGCGTACGTTGGGCTCGCGGGAGGCGACGCCGGGGGATCTCGAGCATTGGCTCGCGGGAATGCGGGACCAGGCGGAGCACGTGCTGCGCACTGCCCAGCGGCGTGTGCCCGACGCCGCGATCCCGGTTGTCAATCGGGCGCAGGAGATCGTCGGACGCCTCGAGCGCCTCGCCCTGGAGAAGGCGACCGGCCCGCTGACGCGCACCCACGGCGACCTCCATCTCGGGCAAGTGCTGCTCGACCGGCACGGCATATGGCAGCTGCTGGACTTCGAGGGCGAACCTTCCAGGTCGCTGGAGGAACGCCGTGCGTTGCATGCGCCCCTGCGCGACGTGGCCGGCATGCTGCGGTCCTTCGATTACGCCGCGGCGTCTGGATCGGGTGGTGACCTGTCGAACGTTCCGGAATTCGCCGCGCGCTGGCGTGACTCCGCCCGCGACCGATTCCTGCACGGCTATCTCGACGCCGCACGGCACCACGGTGTCCTGCCCGACGATTCCTCTGCCGTCCAGGCGCAGCTCGACGCCTTCGAACTCGACAAGGCCATCTACGAGCTCGGTTACGAGCTCGCCAACCGCCCGGCCTGGGTCGGCATCCCGGTAGGCGGCATCACCCGCGTTCTCGACCGCGCGACGTAGTCGACCACCCAGAAGGAGCCCGCCGTGGCACCAGGCAAGCAGAACCGGACAGACCAGTGGCGCGCCGCGGCGGACGCGGTCGCCGCGATCGTTTCCGGCACGCACCGGGAACCGCACGCGATTCTCGGCCTGCACCCCGTGGGCGATGGCGCGGTGGTCCGTGTCTGGCGACCCGATGCCGCCGAGGTGGCGATTCTTCGCGACGGCGCCAACCCCGTCGTCGCAGAACGGAGCCACGGCGCGGGATTCTTCGAGGCGTGGCTGGACGCCCCTCCGAAGGCCGCGGACTACCGCCTGCAGGTCACGTATCCCGACGGCGGGATGTTCGAGCTGCGTGACGCCTACGCGTTCTGGCCGACCTTCGGCGATGTCGATCTGCATCTCGCGGGCGAGGGCCGACACGAGGAGCTGTGGCGCCGCCTGGGCGCGCACCTGATGGACTCCGAGGGGGTATCGGGAACCAGCTTCGCCGTGTGGGCGCCAAACGCCCGCAGCGTCCGCGTCATCGGCGACTTCAACTCGTGGGACGGCCGGCTGCACCCGATGCGCGCGCTTGGCGCCTCCGGTGTCTGGGAGCTGTTCATCCCCGAGATCGGCTCCGGTGCCCGCTACAAGTACGAGATCGTCACCGCCGACGGCCGCCTGGTCACCCGGGCAGACCCGTTCGCGTCGTGGGCCGAGGTGCCGCCTGGCAACGCCAGCCGCGTGTT
>WHTG01000138.1 GCA_009377835.1 Nitriliruptorales bacterium | reverse complement strand
CCTGTCACGCTTGACCTACACGGTGGCAACCATCCTCCCCAGCGACTCCGACACGTACGAGGCGCCGGACAAGGCGCTGGGCAAGGACGGCGAAGCGCCGTCCGCAGAGGAAGCCGACGAGTTCATCCAGGGCGAGACGATCCTCGGTTCCGGCCCGTACGAGATGACCGACTACAGTCCCGACCAGGGCGCGACGCTGGAGGCGTTCGACGAGTACTGGGGCGAGGCGCCGAAGACCTCGACGGTGAAACTGCAGTTCTTCGAGTCGGCGGCGCAGATGACCAACGCGCTGCGCAACGGCGAGATCGACCTCAACATCAACGACCTCGGGCCGGCAGAGCGGTCAGCCCTGGAGAACGAGGACGGCATGGTCGTCGAGGCCGGCGCAGCGGGTCGCATCCGCTACATCGTCATCGACGTGACGCAGGAACCGTTCAAGGACCCCGAGGTGCGCCGCGCGATCTCGGCGGGCATTGACCGCCAGCGCATCGTCGACGAGGTGTTCGAGGGCGCGGGCGAGCCGCTGTTCTCGATGATCCCGCCGTCATACGAGGCGTCGGACGCCGCACCCATCGAGAACGCCGAGGGCGACGTCGGGGGCGAGAAGATCAAGTTCGACCTGTGGTACCCGCTGAACAAGTACGGCGACACCGAACCCGACGTCGCCGAGACCATCGCCCGGTCGCTGAACGAGACCGGGGACTTCGACGTCACGACGAAGAGCTCGGACTGGGCGGCGGAGTACGCGAGCAACCTCAACACCGGAACGTACGGGGCGTACCTGCTTGGCTGGTATCCCGACTACATCGACCCCGACGACTACATCGAGCCCTTCTATCACTCCCAGAAGACGTTCATCGGCTTCTACGGCGACGAAGAGATGGACCAGTTGATCAGCGACGAGCAGGCCGAGACAGACGACGCCGCGCGTAAGGAAATCTTCGGGCAGATCCAGGAGATGGCCGGCGAGGACATGCCATTCATCCCGCTGTACAGCGAGGTGGTGCAGGCGTACTACGGCGAGGGGCTGTGCGGCGTCGAGAACTCCATAGACGTCGCGCTGCACGCACGCTGGTACATGATCGGGCGCGACAACTGCTGAGCCGTTCGCGCGACTGAGGCGGCCGGGTCCCACAGCGGGGTCCGGCCGCACGCACGACCGTTGGGAGCCTGACCCAAAGGAGCACGACGCTGGCCGCCACCGCCCGCTCCGGCAGTCTCCGAAGCTACGTCCTCGGCCGGCTGGCTGTCGCACCGGTCTTCCTGTTCCTGCTGCTCACGCTGCTGTTCGTCCTGCTCCGCGTCATGCCCGGCGATCCGATTTCCGCGGCGCTGGGAGACCGGCTGTCGGCGGAACAGATCGAGGTCCGGCGACAGGCGGCCGGGCTCAACGACCCGATTCTCGTCCAGTACGGCCGGTACCTGGGCGGCGTCGTGCAGGGAGACCTCGGAACACCGGCCACGGATCCGCGCAACGTCAGGCAGATCGTCTTCGACCTTGTGCCTGCGACGTTCGAACTGACGATGTTCGCCATGGTCGTTGCCGTGGTCATCGGCATCCTCGTGGGCGCGATCGGCGCTCGCTACCGCGACGGGCCGTTCGACGTCGGCGGGAGGATCTTCGGCATCGTCATCTACGCCGCTCCGGTGTTCTGGCTGGGAATCCTCGCGCAGCTGCTGTTCGCCAACCGCTGGGGGCTGCTGCCGTCCGGCAACCGGATCAGCGCACGGATCGTGTTCGAGGATCCCACCGGCTTCTACCTCCTCGACGGGATCATCACGGGCAACTGGGCCCTGTGGTCGGGGGCGCTCAAGCACCTCCTGCTGCCCGGCATGACGTTGGGGCTGGTGATCAGCGGTGTGTTCATCCGGATGGTGCGGGTCAACATGCTCCAGACGCTTCGCGCGGACTACGTCGAGGCCGCACAGGCGCGGGGCGTCGCGAACCGCCGCGTGGTGTTCGCGCACGCGTTCAAGAACGCGCTGGTCCCCGTCGTGACGATCATGGGCCTGCAGTTCGCGCTGCTGCTGGGGGGCGCGATCCTGACCGAGACGACGTTTTCGTGGCCGGGGCTGGGTCAGGCGCTGGTCGAATTCATCAACCGGCGCGACTACGCCGCCGTGCAGGGCATCGTGACGTTCTTCGCCATCATGATCGTCATCGTCAGCCTCTTGATCGACATCATCAACGGATTGCTCGACCCCCGGGTGAGGTACTGACGTGCCCCCGCTGTCCGGCCGCCGGGTGACCGCCCTCCGCATCCGCGTCGAGCACGCGCTGCGGCCGTGGCGCCGCGCGAACCCCATGGCCCGCCGGCTGGTCCTCCTTGGCAGTGTGATCACCCTCGGTTTCGCGTTCCTCGCCGCATTTCCCTCGCTGGTCGCACCGTACGGCGAGGCGCAGTACCGCCATGTGGTCGGGACAAACGAGGACCCCGCCGCCGCCGAGGGCCGGTGCGGTGACGAGTTCGAGTGCGAAGACATCCCGCGACGGCTTTCGCCCGATACCGGCTTCCCGTTCGGTACGACGTCCGGGCGTCTGGACGTGCTGTCCCGCGTCGTCTGGGGTTCACGCGTCGCGTTCAGCATCGTCGTGCTGTCGACGGTGCTGGCGATGGGAATCGGCGTGCCGCTCGGTCTGATCTCCGGCTACCGCGGCGGCAAGCTCGACCGCGTGCTGGTCACGTTGATGGATGCCATCTACGTCATACCGGGGCTGTTGCTGGCCATCATCATCGCGTTCGTGCTGAAGGCCTACTTCGCGCCCGGTCTCCTCTCGGCCGCGGCCGCGGTCGGCGTCGTCTACATACCGCAGTACTACCGCGTCATTCGCAACCACACGCTGTCCGTCAAGCAGGAGCCGTTCGTCGAAGCGGCGCGGTCGCTGGGCGCAAAGCCCAACACGATCATCGGCCGGTATGTGCTGTTCAACGTCGTGCAGAGCGTCCCGGTGATCTTCACCTTGAACGCCGCCGATGCCGTGCTGACGCTGGCCGGTCTGGGCTTCCTGGGCTACGGCGTGCCGTATCCCCAGGCGGAGTGGGGACTGGACGTGTCGCGCGCGATCTCCGACGTCGTGTCGGGCTTCTGGTGGACGGCGTTCTGGCCGGGGCTGGCGATCATGCTCCTCGTGACGGGGTTGACCCTGGTGGGTGAGGGTCTCAACGACATCATCAATCCGCTGCTGCGCGTTCGCGGCTTCCGGGGCCGGGTCCCGCGGCGGCTGGAACCGGCACCCGCAGCGGACACCCCGGTCGAGGTCAACCTCTCGCCGGCCCCCACACAGGAGAACCCGTGACGTCCGCGGTGTCCGACACAGCCTCCGGGCGCCCGCCGTCGAACGTCCCCGTTCTCCAGGTCCGCGACCTGTCCGTGGCGTACGGAACGCCCCGAGGGTCCCTGGGCGCCGTGGACCGGATCAGCTTCGACCTGTATCCCGGGGAAAGTCTCGGGGTCGTGGGCGAGTCCGGATGCGGCAAGTCGTCGATGGGGCGCGGCCTGATGCAACTGCTCCCGGCCGGCGCCGAGGTCAGCGGCAGCGCGACCCTTGCGGGGCGGGAGTTGGTCGGCGCATCGGACCAGCAGTTGCGTCGCCTCCGCGGAGAGGACATCGCCCTGGTGTTCCAGGAGCCCATGACGCGGCTCGATCCCCTCATGAAGGTCTCGGCCCACTTCGTCGAGGCGATTCGGGCACACCGGCCAGGGGTCGACAAGGACGAGGCGCGCCACATGGCGCGCGAAGCGCTGGCCCAGATGGGCATCCCGCGAACGCGCGCCGACAACTATCCCCACGAGTTCTCCGGCGGCATGCGCCAGCGCATCATGATCGCCCTCGGGATTGTCCTGAAGCCGGCGGTCGTCATCGCCGACGAACCGACGACAGCACTGGACGTGATCGTCGAGGCGCAGATCCTCGACCTTCTCGACCGCCTCCGCGCCGATGAGCGCGTCGGCCTGATCCTGATCACGCACAACCTCGGAATCGTCGCCGAGACATGCGACCGGGTCGCCGTGATGTATGCCGGCCACATCGTCGAGACCGGCAGCGTGGAGCAGGTCTTCAACGACCCGAAGCACCCCTACACGCGCGGGCTGATGGCCTCGACGATTTCGCTGGAGACCACCGCACTCCACTCGATCGAGGGCTACCCGCCGGACCTCGTCGACCCGCCGCCCGGCTGCCGCTTCCATCCCCGCTGCCCCGACGCGATGTACCAGTGCCGCGAGAAGATCCCCGAGCACGCCGAGCCGAACCCAGGTCAGCACGCATCCTGCTACCTGTATCCAGGCTCGGGACAACCGGACCCCGAAGAGCCGCCCGGCACGCTCGCAGCGGCGCTGCACGCATGACGACGCCGCAGGCGCAGCCCCTGCTGCAGGTCGAGGACCTGTCCACGTTCTTTCCCGTGCGCGGCGGGTTGTTCGGAGGCGGCGGTTCAGCAGTGGTCCGTGCTGTCGACAACATCAGCTTCGACATCCGGCCGGGCGAGGTGTTCGGCCTGGTGGGCGAAAGCGGTTCGGGAAAGACGACGCTGGGACGTACGCTGCTCAAGCTGGTCGACCCCACAGCGGGGGCGATCCGGTACAAGGGCACCGACATCGCCGGCTACACCGAGCGGCAGATGCGGCCCCTGCGGCGGGAACTCGCTCTGATCTTCCAGGATCCAAACGCCTCTCTGAACCCCGCGATGACGATCGTGCAGGGCGTGGGTCACCCGCTGCGCATCCACGGCATCACGTCCAGCCGCGCCCAGACCCGCTCCCGTGTGGCAGAGATGCTCGAACGGGTCGGGCTGTCTCCCGCCGAGACGTTCCTGGACAAGTACCCCGAGGACGTCTCCGGCGGCCAGAAGCAACGATTGGTGATCGCGCGAGCGCTGATCACCGAGCCGGCGTTCGTCGTAGCCGACGAGCCGGTCGCAGCGCTGGACATGAGCGTGCGTGCCAGAGTGCTGCAGCTGATGCTCGACCTGCAGCGCGACCTGGGCCTGACCTACCTGTTCATCACACACGACCTTGCGACCGCCCGGTTCGTGTGCGACCGGATCGGAATCCTGTACCTGGGCAGCCTCGTCGAGTGGGGGCCCGCGAGGCAGTTGTTCGACGACCCGCAGCACCCGTACACCCGGTCGCTGCTCGACGCGATCCCGCTGCCTGACCCCCGGCGGCGTCACAGGGACAAGCAGCTGCCCACCGGCGAGATGCCCGACGCGCTCAACCCGCCTGCCGGCTGCCGGTTCCACCCGCGATGCCCGGCCGCCTTCGAGGTCTGCGGCTGGGAGGGAGCGGACCTCATCGACTTCCTGGAAGATCGTTGGACAGTCGTCGACGAGCCGACGTTCGAGCGGGAACTCGCCGCGACCGGCCCACTGGACAGCGCCGAGGTGGCGCGTGACGAGGTGCGGTTCCCGAAGGCCGACCATGGTGCACTGGTGCCACTGCTGCGAGGGCTGCGCGACGAGGAGGCGGGTCGCGTCTTCACCGGCGTCACCGATGTCACCACCGACGCCGACGCCGTCGTCGTGCGTTTCGGCGAGGGCCCGGCGCCGGCACTGCAGCCGGTGCAGTCCGTCCAGGTGGCGTGCCATCTCCACGGGGTCGTCGAGCAACCCAGCGACCTCTCCCGCGGATAGCCGTTCCACACGCGGCGAGGTTGCGGCTACCCTTCCCGCAGCCGGAAGCGAGTTTTTCGGCGGGAGGTTGCGTGAAAGTCGCCTCGACGATGACTGCGGTGGGACTGCCCCCGGCACCCGGAGGCGGGTCCTGGGCGGCCACGGGTGGCCGCTCGTCCAAAGCGCTGGTCCTCAACGCGACCATGGAGCCGTTGTGCGTCGTCCCCGCCCGCAGGGCCGTGGTTCTCGTCCTGAGTTCGAAGGCGGACGTGGTCCAGACCAACGGTCACCGGTTCCGGTCGGCGGAACTGGACATCGCGGCGCCGTCCGTGGTTCGCCTGCGCAGCTTCGTGCGGGTGCCGTACCGACGCCGCGCCGCGCTGAGCAGGCGCGGCGTGTTCATCCGTGACGGGCACACCTGCCAGTACTGCGGCCGGAACGCCGAGAACGTGGACCACGTGGTGCCGCGCAGCCGGGGCGGCGCCCACGAGTGGGAGAACGTGGTGGCCGCCTGCCGGCGCTGCAACAGTCGCAAGCGTGACTACACGCCCGCCGAGGCGGCCATGGCCCTGCGGCGCCAGCCGTACGCCCCCCGGGCGGCGTTCTGGCTGGTCGTCGCAGTCGGGGGAGTGCGTGACGACTGGGCCGCCTACCTCGGGGATGTGACGTCCGCCGGCTGACCGCTCCACTTCGCACCACCCGCGGCCGCCGCCGGTCGGCTCCCAGTGCCGAAACGGGGGCGGGCGTTCGGCCCGACGTTTCACCACAGCACCGCAACGGGGCCCAATCCACGGCGCTCGTCGCTGCGGGTACGGGCCCGCGCCGGCGCTGCGCCTGACGTCACACCACACCCTGGCAGGCGAGGTTTCGACATCGGGAAGTGCCGCAAAAGGGGCAAGTTCCTGCTGATGTAGTTGACAGGTGGTGAGAAGTGGGGAACAGTGGGGCAGGATGGTGAGACGAGGTGGTTGACGCCGGGGCGGCAATGTTCCTGGGTGAGTTCCAGCACACGCTGGATCCCAAGGGACGTGTGATCCTGCCGTCGGCCTTCCGCGAACTGCTCAGGGAAGGGCTGGTGATGACGGTCGGGCTGGACAACTGTTTGACGGTTCACCCGGTCGCGGACTGGCAGCGCGTCGTGAGCGGCCTGCGGGATCTGCGTTCGACGGACCGCCGCGAGCGGGCGTTCGCGCGGATGATCACCTCCTCGGCCCATCCGGACGAACCCGACCGCCAGGGCCGTATCACGATTCCGGCGCGTCTTCGCGACTACGCCCGGCTGACCAAGGACGTCACCGTCGTCGGTGCGGACTCGCGGGTGGAACTGTGGAACTCCGACGCGTGGGCGCAGTACCGCGACCAGGCGATAACCGACTTCGCCAACACCGACGAACCGTTCAACCTGGGGATCTTCTGATGCCCGCCCTCGAGGTGCTGGAGCCGCCGGTGAATCCCTCCTCAGGCAGCGGCAGCCACCAGCCGGTCATGGTGAGCAGGATTACTCAGCTGCTCGCCGTCACGTCCGGGCCGGCGATCATCGTGGACACGACGGTCGGGGCCGCCGGACACGCTGCGGCGCTGCTGGCCGCCAGCAGCCAGGACGTGCACCTGCTGGGATTCGACCGCGACCCGGACGCCCTGGTACTCGCCCGCCGCAGGCTCACCCCCTACGGCGACCGCGTGCACCTGGTTCACGCGGGGTACGACGAGCTGGCGCATTATGCCGAGCCGGTGATCGCCGACGTCGGTCCGGTGGCGTCCGTGCTGTACGACCTCGGTGTCTCGTCGCTGCAGCTGGACCGCGGCGAGCGCGGGTTCTCCTTCCGCGCCGACGCGCCGCTGGACATGCGGATGGACCCCACCACCGGTCAGACCGCGGCGGAGCTGGTTGCGACGGCCGACGTCGCCGACCTCACCCGGATTCTTCGGCTCTATGGCGAGGAGCGCTTCGCTGGCCGCATCGCCGCCGCGATGGTCCGCTCACGTCCTCAGACGACGGTCGAGTTGGCCGCGGTGGTGGCGGGCGCCGTTCCCGCGCGCACGCGGCACGCCGCAACGCATCCCGCCACCCGCACGTTTCAGGCGTTGCGCATCGCCGTCAACGCCGAGCTCGACCGCTTCGGTGCCTCCCTTCCCCAGGCATTGGAGCTGGTCGAGCACCCTGTCCCGGCACGCGCCGCGCGCATCGCAGTCCTCAGCTACCACTCGCTGGAGGACCGGATCACCAAGCGGACGTTCGCTGCGGCGGCCACCGGCTGCGTGTGCCCACCGGACCTGCCGATGTGCCTGTGCGGGCGTGAGCCCAGGGTCCGCCTTCTCACGCGGGGGGCAGAGCGCCCGGCCGCCGCCGAGACCGCCGCCAATCCACGCGCGCGGTCCGCGAAGCTGCGCGCCGTCGAGACGCTGGGGGAGCGGTAGGTGGCGGCGCTTGCGGCAGAGCTCGCGCCGGCGCACGTTCCGGCACCCGGCGGCGCACCGCAGCGCTCGTCGCGTCCCGACCTGCGGGTCGCGCCCCGGCCACGCCGGTCCGGCCGCTACATCGCCCTGATGCTGGCGCTCTCCGCGCTGGGCGTGTTCGGCTGCGTCGCGCTCAACGCGCTGGCGGCGGAACAGTCGTTCGCGGTGCGTGAACTGGAGCGCGACGTCGCGGAGTTGACCCAGACGGTCGACGAACTCACCGTCGACGTCACCCGCCTGAGGTCCCCGGCACGGATTCGTCGCGCGGCGACGAAGGGGCTGGGAATGGTCCCCGCCGAGCAGCCCGCGTACGTGATCCTGCCCGGGCGCGGGGGCACCTCGGGGAAATCGAGCAGGCCGACGCGCACGATCACCGCATCGGTGTCTGGTGGTTGACGAGGGATCGGACCGGGGGTGAGCCCGCGAGCCACACGTCCACGTCGTCGCCCTGCCGAGCAGCCACGCCGCCGACGGCCCGCGCGTCGGGCGCGTGCCACCAGCGCGAGGCGCAGGCCACCCCGCCCCAAGAAGCGTCAAGTCACCGCGGCACGGCCGACTCGGCGTGCGGCGCCGCCACGCCGGGCGCCGCGGCCACCCGCTCGT
>WHTG01000055.1 GCA_009377835.1 Nitriliruptorales bacterium | reverse complement strand
CTCGAGCGCGTCCTCGTTGTTGGCGCGCACGCGTCCGACATGGGTTACGCCGGCGGCGTCGAATCGGGGCATGGCGGAAGCATGTCACCGGAACCACGCGCGTCGAAATCCGCTGGTGTTCCGTGCGACAGAGGGCATCGGAGATCGGCCGCGCCCACGAGAACTTCACCGGGGTGCAGACACGCACGGTTGCGCTCCCGCCGCACCGTGCTGCACATGAGCATGCTAATGTATGAGCATGCTGACGCGGCGGTTGCAGGTCCTCATCGACGACGAGCGCCACCGCAGGCTCGAGTCCGAGGCCGCCCGGCGCGGCGTCCCGGTCGCCGTGCTGGTGCGTGAGGCGCTCGACGCGGCGTATCCCACCACCGCAGACGATCGTCACGCAGCGGGCGACCGAGTGCTGGCCGCCGAAGCGATGCCGGTTCCCGATATCGAGGAGTTGCGGGCCGAGCTCGCCGCGCTGCGCGGTCGCCACGGATGATCGTCGTCGACACGACCGTGCTGGTGTACGCGGTCGGGCAGGATCACCCCCTGCGCCGCCCGTGCCGTGACATCGTGGCAGCGATCCGCGACGGCCGCGTGGGTGCCACGACGTCTCCCCAAGTAGTCCAGGAGTTCGCCCACGTCCGGTCCCGGCGCCGGCCACGTGGCGACGCCGCGTCGCTCGCCGGCGACTTCGCGCGGCTGCTGGCACCGCTCATCGTGGTGGACGAGGAGGACCTCGAACAAGGCCTGTCCCTCTTCTCGAACGACGAGCGTCTCGGTGCGTTCGATGCCGTCGCCGCGCTGCGCCGCGACGCCGACGCGCTCGTCTCGGCGGACCGCGCGTTCGCAGCAGTGCCGCAGCTGCCCTACCTCGACCCCGGCGACACGGACAGGCTGGCGGTGCTGACCGGCCGCTGAGCGCATGCCCGTGCCCAGCGCGCGTCCTCGATACCCGGCGGACCCCCGACCTCGTTCACGGCCATGCTCACATCGCGGCACGCGACAGCAGGTCGGGCACCGAGGGGGCGCGACGACGACGGCGGCTGTCAAGGCGCGGCCTGGTTGGCGTCCTGCTCACGTTGGGCGTGGGCGGGTGGAGGCGCTCCAGCAGTGCCGTTGCGCGATTTCCTCGTGGTCGGAACGCTCGGCGCTACTTCTTCTGCTTCGGCGGGAGTGCCGCGACGTGCATCAGCGCCTTGTCCACCAGGCGGGCGGCGCGGCGCGGGTCGTCAGCCAGGGCCGGCGGCAGCGCCACGTAGCCGCCCATCGGCCGTTCCTCCGGGCCAAACGACCCCGCACCCTCGAACCCCATCACCTCGGACCGCACGGCGTCGTCGAGCTTGAGCCCCACCTGCGCGCCGAACAGCCCCATGAACATGTTGCCGTTCACGAACGCGCCGAGGTTGCCGAACATCGGCTTGATCTCGACACGCGGGTCGTCCGGGACCAGGGCGCGGAAGCGCTCCTTGTCCGCCTCAGACGGCTTGGGCATCTTCACGGGCGACTCCCTGCTGCCGGTATCAGTTTGCGCGCCAACGGGTTCGCCTGTCCCGTCTCGACGTAGTGCTTCAACCGCCCGATGATGCCAGTCCACGCCGGCAGTTCCCTGCCACTACGTGCGGTTTACCCAGGACCGCAGCGCCACAGATGCCGCCCGCGACACGCGTTGGCGCGCTCGGCCTCAGCCGCCCGGCGGCGGCGTTACGGGGCATCCCGTCAGCGCCTGGGCGGGCGTGAACGTCACGACGCCACCCGAACTCGCAGTAGCGGTGGCGGGCGCGGCCGCGTTGCAGTGGGCAAACGCCCAGGATGTGGACACCGGCTGGTCGACGACGGCCTCCACGCCGGCGGCGGGTGGGTCCACCGTCAGGCGATGTGCGAATGCCGGTGCAGCGGAGCCAAGCGCCAGCGCGCCTGTGAGCAGCGTGAGCATGATGATCCGTCTCATCTCAGAACCTTTGCCTCTGGACACCGGACGTTCCCGCCGTCTCACCTGAAAGGACGTGCGGCTGTCCCGCCGTATTGCGTCACCGCGCATGCCTGCCGGCAACCACCGCAAATGCCGGCGATCCGGGCAGGTCGGCGCGGACCGTCGCGGATGGGGCCTCGCGTCAGCCCTTGTATCCGTGTGCCCGCGCAGCACGACCCTGGCCTTGCGCCTGGTCCTTGGCGCGCTCACGCGACGACTTGTCGCCCGACTTGTAGTGGTACCTCTTGCCGGAGTCCCCCCACTGGTAGTAGGGACCCTTGCTGTCCTTGCCGCGATGCACTGGCATCGAGCCACCTTTCCTCAGGAACGGCCGGACCACATCAGCGCTGCAGCGATGACCACAAGCATCACGCCGGCACCTGCCCAGCGCACGTCGCTGGACATGAACGACCCGCCGATGTAGCCCAGACCCTGCCCGATCCACACGCCGCCGACGACGCAAAGGAGAGCCGCGACCAGCCGGCGAGCATTCACGGCCCCGACCGTACTCGCCCGGCGCCCCTCATTCCTGGCCTCGCCCGCCAGGATCTGAACGCGCGCTCGACACGCTCGCCGACCATGAGGGTCGACGCCGGAGCTACATACGCACTGACACGACGTCGACCGTCTCGGCGACGCCCTTCAGCGCCACGGCGCGCGGCTCCGAGACGGGGAACCGCGTCGGCGCTTCCGCAAGCACCTCTGTTGTGACGAGGATCTCACCACCGGCGGCGAGTGCACCCACCCGGGCGGCGACGTGGACACCGAGGCCCGCGTAGTCAGGTCCCATCCGCGTCGCCTCGGTGCGGTGCACGCCGATGCGCACCTGCGGCGCGAAGCCGTGCTCCTTGCGATGCTCGCCCAGGCGTCGCTGGATCGCGGCGGCGCACTCGATCCCGTCCGCGGGCTCGTCAAACGTCACGTGGAAGCCGTCGCCGGCGTGCTTGACCACTTCACCGTGGTGCTCGGCGACCAGCGCACGAAGCGTTTGGTCGTGCCAGCCGATCAGGTCCTCCCATGCCTCGTCACCGAGAGCCTCCACGAGACTGGTGGAGCCGACGATGTCGGTGAACATGAACGTCTTGGTCACCCGCTCACCGGGAGTCGACGCCTTCGCGCCGGTGCGGGTGCCCTCGTCGCCCAGCAGTTCGATCACCCGATCCAGGTCGATCGTCGCTCCCAGACGTTCGAACGCCGACCTGGCGGCCTCCAGCTCCATGACCGCGCCATGCGCGTCGCCGACGGCGCGCAGCGCGGTGCCCAGCGCCATCCGCGCCCGTGCCGCTTCGTACGGGAGGTCCGCAGATCTCCACGTCCGCCAGCTCTCCCGGAACGCCGCGACCGCGCCGGCGGTGTCACCTTCGGCCAGCTGCAGAGCGCCACGGGCGCACAACGCCGACGCTCGCAGGGGCGGGCTGTCGTAGTCCGCCGCGGTCTTCTCCAGCTCCTCGACCGCGACGCGGGCACGTTCGCTGTCCCCGATGGCCAGCGCGATCTCGACCTCGGTCGGCAGCAGCCGGGCACGGCCCAGCCGGTCGAAGTGCGGGTCGTCGAGCGCGCGCTTCATCCCCGCCGCGGCGGCGTCGGTCTTGCCCTGCACCAGCCACAGGACGGCCAGTCCGGGATACGGCGGGCGTCCCAGCTCGTGCGCCTGGCGGAACGCGTCCGCCGCATCCTCAAGGTCGCCGATGCGAAGCCGGACCTCACCCAGCTCGTAGAACCCTTCGGCGGCGAACTCCAGGTTGAAGTTCTCCAGCTCTGTCAGCGCGCGTCTGGTCTCCTGCTCGGCCTCCCGCCACGAACCTCGCAGCCGCATGATCTCGGCCCGGTGGACGCGGCACACGCCGGGAAAGCCGCTGATCGACTGGCGTTCGCACCAGCGCTTGGACGCCTCGGTCCACTCACCCGCTCGCGAGTAGTCGGCCAGGGACGCGGTGGTGCCGATGGCGATGCAGTAGATGATCCCGGTGGGTTGCGCCCCGATGTCCCCGCTGACGGCAGCGACCGTCGCTTCGTCGAGCAGGGACAGGCCTTCCTCGACCTCGCCTTTGAGGACCAGGACGCGGCCCCGCACGAGCAGGCCGTAGGCCTGCAGGTCGCGGTCGCCGAAGCGGGTGCCGATCTCCAGCGTCCGGTCCGCGAACACGAGCGCGGCGTCGAGATCCCTGGCGGCGTCCGACCCGATCGCGTGCATGAACGCCAGATGGCCGTGTGCCGGTGACTCGGGCTCGTGCTCGAGCAGGCGCTCGGCGCGGTTGAACCAGCCTGCGCCGATGGAATGCGCCAGCTTGGCAAAGTAGTCCTGCGCGATCGACAGCGCGCAGATTGCGGCGTTCTGGTTGTCCCCGGCTTCCGAATAGCCGACGTAGGCGCGTTCCTTGGCCGAGATGGCCTCCTCCAGACGCCCCAGCCACCATGCCGCCTCGCCGAGGCTCTTCAGATCGTCCGGCTGCAGAGGCACCGCCTGGTCGGCTTCGAGCAGCAAGTCGTACGCCTCCCGCCAAGCATGTTTGGCAAAGGCCGCCCGCGCTGCCTGCAAAGGCTGTTCTTCAAGGACGTTGGTCATTTCCACCCACCTTCCCGCACCACGATTGTCCACCCTCCGGTCTCAACTCGGCAAGGGGTTGTCGAATAGCCCCCGGTCGACGTGGCATTCCGACGGTTTGGGCCCCCCGGACACACGAGGTCCCAGGATCAGGAATCGCTCAACAGATGTCGGGTGTCGACTCATCCGCAGCCACGTAGCCGTCCTGGCGCGGGTGATAGCCGTATCCGTCCCGGGAGTCATACCGTGCGACTGCCAGGCCCTTCTGGATCATGGCGAGGCCGGCGTCCGCTCCGTCGACGTCCACGTACCGAAGGATCCGACCGTAGTGGTCGCGATCATCCGCCGCGCCCGAGGACAACTCGACCATTCGGTTGGCGACCATGGCAGCCAGGGCAGCACTGGCCTCGTCATAGCCGCACGAGCCGCGTTCGGGCGTGTCGATACCGATGACGCGCAGGTGCTCCTCCGTCCCCTCCGCACTGGCCACCACAAGAGTGTCACCGTCCACGACGCTGCTGACGAGCCAGAGGGCCCCCGCCCGGCGAGTCGACTGCTGTGTGTCAACTCGCCTGCGGCGGAGCTCCTTCTCCCCCTGAACTCGCCTACCCCGCGGCTCCTTCTCGACGGCATCGGCGGACGGACCCCCCAGGGGGCCCCCAACGACGACGTCGGGCGTGGTGTCGCTTCGCGCGACGGTCAGCGCGGTCACCCACACCCCCACACTCGCCAGCACCATGACCGTCACGACGGCATAGCCGGCCCACCGCCGGAACGGATTGTCTCTCACCACGACGGGCCCGCCGCGAGGCCGAAACGCCGTCGACGATGGGTGGCACAGCGGGAACGTCCAGGTGCCATGGAGGGACTCCGAGTTCGCGGGGTTCGGAAGGTATCGGCAGTTACGCTCTGCGGATTGAGGCCCTTCCCGCCGCCCATCGCCGGCTGATCGGCTCAGCTCACGAACGTCTGCTCGCTAAACGGCTCGCCGAGCACGATCCCGTCCTGCGTGATCCGAAACTCGCGGATTCTGGCATCGTGATCGCTGGCTCTTGTCTTGAGCACCGCGAGGCCGCGCTTGAGCTCCCCGCCGTCGACGACATGCTGGAGGAGGACGACGTTGTCGGACAGGTGCGACATCCCGTATTCACCGATGCGCGTCGTGCGGAACAGCTCCGGCAGCTCCAGCGCCATCAGGCATGCCACACCGCCGCGGGAGAACCGCTGCAGCAGCGAGTACATGTACTCCCGGAATCGCAGCTGATCGGTCGCCGCCATCACCAGATCGCCCAGGCTGTCGATCACAACACGCTTCGCCCTGGTGCGCTCGACAGCGTCGAGCAGCTCGTAGACCCACTCGTCGAGGTGCATGTCGACCGGCGAGCGGTTCATGATCTCGACGCCGCCCGAGTTCAGCGACCACCCGAATCCACCAACGATGCGCTTGAGCTGGACCGGGTTTTCCTGCAGTGTCGCGAGCACGCCCTTCTCGCCTGCGTCTGCCCCGGCGAACAGGAAGTGCAGGCCCATGAGCGTCTTGCCGATGCCTGACGCGCCGGCGATCAGCGTCGCCGATCCAGGCCAGTAGCCGTCGCTGAGCGCCTCGTCCAGCGCGGGTATGCCGGTCGACGCCCGTTCGGTGTCGAGTAAGTAGTTCGACGCATCGTAGACGTCGGCCAGCCGGGGAAACACCTTCAGGCCGCGAGCGGTGATCCGGTAGGCGTGTTCGCCTGAGGCAAAGCCGCTGCCACGTTGCTTGAGGACCGACAACAGCCGGGTCTCGCGCTCGACGGTCCGTCTGGTGCTGAGGTAGATGACACCGTCGGCGACCGCGAACTCGGGGTAGCGCGCGGCGTCCTCCGCGTCGTACTCCCCGATCCAGATGGCTGTGACGGCGACGGCGCTGAGCTTTCCCGCGAGGTCGTGGAGAAACCGGCGGTAGTCGCTGTCCGAGTCCGCGAAGGCGCCGATCGCCTTGAAGCTGTCGATGATGATGAGACGGGGGCGCCGTTGCTTGAGCAGCGTGTCGAGGGCGGCGAGTACGCCGTCGAGTCCATCGCGTACGAGCGCCTCGCCGAGATCTTCGTAGAAGACGGTCGAACCGACCTGCGCGGCGTCGAAGAACTCCAACGTCTGGCCGTACCGCAGGATCTTCTCGTACGGCTCCGAAACGGTGGACAGGTAGACGACGGTGCCACCGGGCGCATTCTCGAACACGTACTGCTGGGCGAGGATGGTCTTTCCGGAGCCCGGATGGCCACAGATCAAGTTGATGGAGTTGGGCGTCAGCCCGCCCGCGAGGACCGTGTCGAGACCCGTGCTCCCACTAGCGACGCGCGACATCACCCATGCCCCGCTCGGCGGCAGCGCGGCCCAACGCGCTCGTCCCAGTGAGGTCCCGTACGGTCGACACAAGCTTCAACGGATCCAGCGGCTTCATCAGAAAGACACTGGCGCCGGCATCCATGGCGGCGTCGCGCAGCAGCAGCGACGACACCGCGATCACCGGGACTCCTGCGTCCGCCAGCTCTCGGCACAGGTGGAAGCCCGAGGCACCGGTCAGGAGCAGCTCGATCACGGCGAGGTCTGGGCGCCGCTGCCGCTGCAGTCGTTGCGCTTCCTCACCGTCCAGCGCGAGGCGCACGTCGTAGCCCTCGGTGCGCAGGAAGTACTCGGACAGGTCGGCGGCATAGGGATCTCGTTCGGCGAGCAGTATGAGCATCGAGGCTCCTGGTGACGCCGGCACCAACGTCAACGACTCCACGCGTTCCTCCAGGAGGCGATGCGCGTCCGCGGCCGTCAGACCCCCCTCCATCTGCGCGACAACGAATCGCAACTGGTCCACCTGGTCGCGCGTGTACAGCCGCTGCCCGCCCGGGCTGCGCAGCGGAACCACGGCTCCGTACCGGCGCTCCCACGCACGCAGCGTCGTCGTCCCGATGCCGACGAGGCGTCCGACGGCGCCGATGCTGTACGTCGGCTGTTCCGAGCGCATCTCGGCCCGCGCCGGGGCCGGCCGACGTTCAGGCGGGTCGGAGGCAACGGCGGGCGCAGGCAACAGCTCGAACCACACCGCTTTCCCGGTGTCGTTGGCGTCCACGCCCCATCGTTGCGCCATCGCCTCGATGATGCCGAGCCCGAAGCCACCTTCGCCCGACGGCTCGATACGTCTGGGTGCCATCGTGGATTCATCCGAGACCTCGACCCGCACCGCGTTGCCCGCTTCGGGCACCGACACGGAAACCGTGAACGAGGTGCGAGCGTGGCGGATCGCATTGGTCGCGACCTCCGAGACCAGCAACTCGACGATGTCGAGGTCGAGGCGGAGATCGAGTGCCTCGACGGCATCGGCGACAAACGTTCGGGCGGCGGCTGCATTGACAGGCGAACATTCGAACCGCTTGCGCAGGGGGACCATTCAGCAGCCAATCAGCTGGGGAGGGAGAGATTCGCCCAGACGATGAGGATGCCACACTTCGTGAGCGCACGTCCGCGAGCGATGGGCGCCCGACGCCTGTGTGCAGCGTCTCCAAGACGAACGCGCTCTTGCTTCGACATGTACAACTGTTGTACAACAGCGCCGTAGGCAGGGTCATGGGACAGCTGTCCACGCGGATTTTGCCCATCTCATGCGTTTGTACAGGTCGGGTAACCGGATGCGTCCGGTGCCAGGCGCACCCCCAGTGGAAGGCATTGGTCATGGCAGTGGACTTGTGGGCACGCTGCAGCGAGTGCGACCGCTGGTTCTTCATCGAGGAGGCCATGCTGCCGGATCCGCATTGCCCCGTCTGCGGTCGGAATCCGGCCGAGCTCGTCGACCGCAGCCCCGAGGTGGCGTCCTAGCAGGCTTAGCCGCAGCTGCGTCGTCGGAGCGTGGAGGGCCGCAGCGCTTGCGCCATGAGGACCCGGGCGGCGCATTTGGCGGGGGTATGTCGCGGGTATCGCGACAAGCAGCCGACCCACCGAGGAGGACTCCATGGGCGACGTCGTGTACCGCTCAGAAGTCGAGATCACGCGCCACAAGGGGCCGTTGCGCTCCGCCAAGCTGCCCGCCGAACCCGACGTCGTGTGGTTCGGCGTCCACGGCGACATCGCGGACCACTACGGCGTCGACCCGGACATCGCGCAGCCGCACGCCGCGACGTTGGACTACGTCGTCGCCGCAGCTGCCGGGTGACTGACCGGAACGCTGGGCACCGCGCTGCAGGCGCGCAACATCCCAGCCGGAGACGGTCGTCTCCGTTCACGCGCAGTCGGTGAAATCGAACTCGACGGCAAGGTCCTGGTCATCAAGCGCATCCACGTGGCGTTCACGCTGACGGTCGATGACGGCACCGACACCTCCCCTGTGGAGCGCGTCATGGGCTTCTACCGTGACTCGTGTCCGGTGCACCGTTCCATCAGCGGCTCGATCGACTTCAGCGACGAGATCGAAATCGTCGCGCCCGCGAGCAACCACTGACTCGCTGAGCAGGGACGCCTACCCGCTGGCGGGGTTGCCCGGCACGGCCTGTCACGCCGTCGTCTGCGCCGCCCACAACGCCAGGCGCAGCCCCGATGCACGGGAGATCGGCGTCGTGACCGCGCTGCGGATGCCGGCCTCCTCCCCGATCACCGTGAGCGCCTGTCGCGCTCGGGTCGCGCCGGTGTAGAGCAGCTCACGGGTGAGGATCGGCGAGGCCGCCTCCGGCAGCAGCAACGCGGCCGACGTGAACTGCGACCCCTGGCTCTTGTGGACGGTCATGGCGTGCACCGTCTCGACCGATGACAGCAGTGTCGGACTGACATCGACCGGTTCGCCGCGCCGCTCGAACACCGCGGCGACGCGCCCGTCGCCGGCGTCCACCACCACCCCGGTGTCGCCGTTGAACAGCTGCAGCGCGTAGTCGTTGGCGGTGACGAGCAAGGGTCGCCCGACGTACCACCGTCCCCGGGTCACCAGTCCCGGAACCCCGGCGGCGAGCCACGCTTCGACCCGGCGCTTCCACGCCTCGACGCCGTACGGGCCTCGGCGGTGGGCGCACAGCAGGCGGAAGTCGACGAGCGCGTCCAGCGCGGCGCGCCGGTCGCCGCCGCGAGCTGCCTCCAACAGATGTCCGCCGGTTTCCACGACCGCCGCGCGCAGCGGGTGGAGCGAACCCGCCGGCGCCTGGGCCGCATCGATCTCGATCCACGACAGATCGGGCCGTCCCTCGCGCAACACCCCCACCGCCGCCTCCGCGTCGCCACGCTGCACGGCGTCGGCGAACACCTCCAGACCCGAGCCTTTCCGGTAACGGTGGACGTGCCGCAAGACCACGATCCCGTCGCCGACCGTCGCACCCTGCGGTGGCTCGGAAACCGCCAACGACTGACCGGTCACGGCCGCCACCGCCTCGGCCGCTGCCGCACGCATGAGCGGCCGCGCCCGCGCCGGCCCCACAACGTCGCCCAGCACCGCCCCGGCCTCGACTGACGCCAGCTGATCCGGGTCCCCGACGAGAACGATGCGGGCGTCGGGCCGCACCGCCTGGAGCAGACGGGTCATCAACGACAGCGAGACCATCGACGCCTCGTCGACGACCACGACGTCATGCGGGAGCCGGTTGCCGCGGTGGTGCCGGAACCGGCTGCGGTTTCCCGGCACCCAGCCGAGCAACCGGTGCAGCGTCGAGGCGCCCGTCGCCAGCAGCCGTTCCCGCGTGTCGGCGGCAATGTCCAGCGACGCTGCCTCGGCGTGCACCGCCTCCCCCAGGCGCGCCGCGGCCTTCCCGGTCGGCGCGGCCAGCGCGACGCGCGGCGACGGCTCGCCGGCGCCCGCCGCCTGCTCGAGCAGCAGCGCCAGGATCCGCGCGACGGTCGTTGTCTTCCCCGTTCCCGGTCCGCCGGCCACGACGGCGAAGCGCCGCAGCACCGCCACCGCCGCGGCCGCCCGTTGCAGGTCTGGCGGCGCGTCGTCGGAATCGACGAACAGCCGCTGCAACCCCTCCGCCAGGACCTCGGCGTCGACGTTCGAAGAACCATGACCCGACCGCGCCAGCACCTCCGCCGCCACCAGCCGCTCCTCGTGCCAGTAGCGGTCGAGGTACAGCAGCGCCCCGACCAGCCGCAGCGGCCGGTCGTCGGGGCCGTCCGCACCGACGGCGACCAGCGGCGACGCCGCGAGGGCGTCGAGCCACGCATCGCCGGCGGGCCACGGCAGCGCCGGCACGTCGACCGGCACGTCCGCCTCCACCGTCGTCGTCGACCGCACCGTCGACAGGTCGGTGCACACGTGGCCGACCCGGGGTGCACGAACCGCCAGCGCCGCCGCCAGCAGCACCTCGTCGGAGGACTCGCCGCACAACCGGCCGAGCAGCGACGCGACGTGCACGTCCGCCGGTGCCAGCACCCCCGCGACGTTGAACGCGGCGAGCAACCCGGTGGCGCGTGACGCGCGCCGCACGTCGTCCACCTCCGCGCCCTCGACGGAGACGTCCTTGACCGGCACGACGTCGGTCATGACGGCTCCCCCACGTCGAGCAGATCACTCAGGTCGGTAATCAGGGCCGCTGCCGGCCGCCAGCCGAACACACCGCACCGTCCGCCGTCGACCTGGGGAGTCGACGGCCCGCTCATGCCCCGCACGAACAGGTACAGCACGCCGGCGAAGTTGCGTTCGATCGAGTATCCCGGCATCCGCCACCGCAGGTAGCGGTGCAGCGCGACGCTGTACAGCAGCGCCTGCAGCGGGTAGTGCTCGCGCATCATCGCCGCGGCGAGGGCGGACGGGCGGTAGTGCCACGCCGACAGCGGCTCGCCGTCGAAGCCGAGCCAGTTCGTCTTGTAGTCCACGATCGCAAAGCGCGCGTCGGCGCCGGCACCTACCTGCAGCGTGAGGTCGATGCTGCCGGAGAGGTAGCCGCGCAACGTGGCCGCGAGGTCCGGGTCGTCGAGACGATCGGCGTACCCGGCCAAAGGGTCCGCGTGTCCGACGTGCCGCCGCAGCACCGACGCGACGCCGCCCAGCGTCGCCGCACCCGTCGGCACGTCTCCGCCGACCAGCGGGAACTCGAACGCCAGCTCGTCGACCCGGTCGCCGAGCCCGAAGGACCCCAACGCCCGACCGTCGGCCACCGGCCCCAGCGGCGTCGCGATCGCCGCGCGCAGCCCCGCCGCCAGCTCCGCGCCCACGCCCACGTCGACCGGCGACAGCCGCAGCTGCGCGGCCACCGCGGCACCAAGCTCGTCGTCCAGCGACGCTGACGAGAAGTCCACCGACTCCAGCACGCGGTGCACGAACGTCCCCTGCGCCGCGCCGGCGGGCATGTCCCCCAGCAGCGACGGCACCTCCCGCAGATGCGCCAGACCGTCGTCGCCGGCGCCCGAAACGACCGCGCCCGCCGCGCCCGGCGGCTCGTCGACGACACGCCGTTCCTCCGGCTCGCTGGCGACCCGTGCCTCGTGGATGTGGGACGTCAGCCCCGAGTACGAGGTCCGCCTCCACGCCTGGTCCAACGGCCGGTCGAAGCGCGCCGCCACCAGCGACGCCGGCGGGCGCGCCGGCGGCTCCCACCGCATTCCCTCACCGCCGGTCGCTTCCTCGACACTGATGCATCCGGGTGCCGTGGCCGCGAGCTCGGTCAGCCGCGCGTCGACCTCGTCCGGATCGGGAACCGGCGCGACGTCGGCGATAGCCCCGTCCTCCCCCCGCCCGAACAGCAGCCGGGTCAGGGGCGCCTCGCCACCCTTGTGCTCCCCCGCCCACCAGACCACCGCCTGGTGCTTCGCACGCGTCAGCGCGACGTACGCCAGGCGCAGCTCCTGCCCTCGCTCCTCCCGCACGTACGGCTCCCACCCCGGACCGTCCTTGCCGCGCAGGTCGATCGTGCGCCGGTCGTCGTTGGCGGGGTCGTGGAAGACCGGCGGGTCGTCGTCGCGGATCCACGACGGCACCCACAGAAACGGGCAGTACACGATCTCGAACTCCAGCCCCTTGCTGCGGTGGATCGTCAGCACCTGGACGGCGTCGGCGTCGGATTCCAGCCGCCGCGTACGGTCCTCCGAGTCGACGTCCTTCTCCACCTCGGCGATGCGCCGGCGCAGCCACGTCGTCAGCGCCGTGGCGCCGAGCTTGTCGGCCACGGCGGCGGCGTGCAGCAGCTCTCCGACGTGGCGCAGGTCGGTCAGTTCCCGCTCGCCACCGTCGTAGGCCAGCAGCCGGCCGGGCATCGCCTGCTGCAGGGTCACCGTCTCCTGCAGGCTCGCGACACCGCGTCGCGCGAGCACGCCCGCCCAGTGGTGCAGCAGGGCATGCAACGCCTCCCATTGCGGCTCGCCGGCCGCCGCCACCTCCGCGGCCGACCACCCGAAGAACGGCGTCAACGCGACGGCGCGTGCGCGCGACGGCACGGTCGGCCGCTCCAGCGCCTCCAGCAGCCGCAGCCACGCCGTCGCCGCCTCGGTGCCGAACACACTGCCGGCGCCGCCGATGACGGCGGGGACGCCGACCTCCTCGAGCTCGTCACGCACCAGCGCCGCGTCCTTGTTCGCGTAGACGAGGACCGCGATGTGGCCCGGTTGGATCCGCTCGTGGCCCTGCTCGGCGCCGCTGGGGTCGCGGATGATGACACGGGCGTCCGAGGAGAGCAGCCGCACGAGGTCCGCTGCGACGTCGCGCGCGACGAACTCGCGCGCCTTCGGGCGTGAGGTGAAACCGGTCGGCGTCAGCGGCACGACATCCTCGTCACGGGGCACCACGCGCAGCCGCAGCGCGGCGTCCACCCGCGTCCCCACCAGCCCGGGCGACGTGTGACCGTCGGCAGCGCGCACCTTGCGGTAGCGAATCCCCTGGTGACCCAGCGTCGCATCGCCGAATACGGCGTCGTACGCGTCGATGAGCCGCTGGTCACTGCGCCAGTTGACGCCCAGGGTCTTGTGAACCGCCGCGACGTCCTTCGCCTCGAGGTACGCGTACACGTCCGCGCCGCGGAAGGCGTAGATGGCCTGCTTGGGATCGCCGATCAGGACGAGCTGCGAGTGCTCGGCGTCGAACACCGAGCGGAAGATCCGCCACTGCGTCTGGTCCGTGTCCTGGAACTCGTCGACCAGCGCGACGCTGTACCGTTCCCGCAGCCGGGCACACGCCGCCGCGCGACGCGCAGGGTCGGACAGCGTCTGCTGGAGGCGCGTGAGCAGATCGGAATACGTGATCACCCCTGCACGGCGCTTGCGGCGATCGACCTCGCTGCAGACCGCCCGCGCCAGGCGAACCTTCATCGCGACGTCGCTGGCAGCGTCCGCATCCGACGGTTCCACCACCGCGTCGGGGTTGTGCACCGCCCGCCTGGCGACTGCCAGCGCTACGGACCTCGTGAACGGCGGGACGGACTGGACGTTGTGGAACCGCAGGACGTAGAGGTCGTCCACGACCTCCTCGACAAGGTCATCGAGGTTTTCCACGAACGTCACGTCGCGCTCCACGTCACCTGCGATGCCCAGTCCGGTGAGGACGTGCCCGCAGAATCCATGGATCGTCGAGATGGTTGCCGCGTCGAAGTCGCTCAGCGCCGTCGCGAGCCTCCGCCGGCGCAGACCGACCTCTTCCTCCGACCCCTCGGCCAGCAGCGCCAGGACGTCGTCGTCCGGCGCCAGTCCGCCCCCCGCCAGGAACCGGCCGAGCCCCTGCTCCGCGGTCACCAGCCGTTCCCGGACCCGGTTGCGCAGCTCACCCGTCGCCATGCGCGTGAACGTGACGAGCAGCAGCTCGTGCAGTGACGTGCCGGCCGCAACGAACCGCGCCGCCAGCGACGCGATCGCGAAGGTCTTGCCGGTTCCGGCGCTGGCCTCGAGCAGCGTGACGCCCGTGGGCAGGTCGCCGCACACGTCGAAGTCTTCGACGGCTTCGAGGCCCTGCGGCCTGCCTGGGCGGCTCATCCGCCGTCCAACTCCTCGGCGTCGAGCAGCGGCCCCCACAGCCGCATGGCGTAGCGGCCGAACCGCGACTCCTCGTCCTCGTCCCAGCCCTCGCCACGCTCGTGGGCATGGGGCGTCTCGACCAGCAGGTCGGCGAATGGCACCTGCCCGCCGAGGACCAGCTGGTGCTCGGGGTGCACGTCCTCTCCTGTGTACTTGAAGGTCGAGGCCCACGTCCTCGCACCGTTGGACGCCGCCTCCCACCCGTTCCTGCGTGCGCGCGCGTACGCGCCGGAGGTGTCGCAGTACAACGGCAGCGGCTGGGACATGCCGCGGTCGAACAACTCGACGATGTCGAGCAGCGCCGCGGTAGCCGACTCGCGGCGCTCGGCGGCCCCGCCTTGCCGTAGGCCGAGCTTGGAGATCGACACGCCGGCCCGGCCTCGCATGTGCTTGCCGATCGTGACGGCGGTCCACGCCTCGGCCGGCTGACTCACCGACGCCGCCAGCAGCCGCAGCCACGCGGCCAGCCGGTGTTTCGCCCCCAGCCGCGAGTACGACACCGCCCGGATCGTCGGCCCGAACACACCCGGCACGGACCCCACCAGCGAGCGGCCGCCTGGCAGGCGGATGTTGACGTCGGGCGCCGCGGGTTCCCCGTCGGCGTGCTGCGCCGCCACGTCGGCGAGCTGATCGACCACCGGCCCGATCCGCTGCAGGTACGCGGTCGCCAGCGCACCCGGCGGCAGCGTGCCGCGCGCGCGTTCGACGGCGGCGCAGGTCGCCGCGTCCATGCCTCCCAGGCGCCCGTCGAGCAGGCTCTGCCCCACAGTCCACTGCGCGAGCCCGTCGAGCTCCACGGGAAGGTTGTCCTCGGGTTCCTCGTCGCGGTCGGTCAGGCGGATCCCCAGCCGCCGGCGCAGGAAAGCCTTGACGGGATGTTGCACGAACCGGATCAGCTCCTCGAGCTCGACGACGTCGTCGGTCTCCGCGTCCAGCGGCCCGCTGACGAACGCCGGTCGCTCGACCGTCCCCGCCGCCAGCGCCTGCGCGCCGGCCAATGCGACAGCGTCGAAGCTCCAGGGCCGCTGCGGGGTGATTTCGCCGCTGCGGAAGTTGCGGTCGTCGAACGGCTGCAGCGGATGCTCGGCCACGACCCGCGCCCGCGCCGCCACCGCGACGCCATCCTCGACATCACCCGTCTGCACCGTCGCGTCGATCGTGTCGAGCAGCTCGCCCAGCGGCACCGCCGGCGGGCGCCGCTCGTTGGTGCGCTCGCTGCGGCCCGCGTACGTGATGACCAGGTGGTCTCGCGCCGCCAGCAGCGCGTCGAGCAGCAGCTGGCGGTCCTCGCTGCGGGGCTCGCGGTCGCCGACGTGGGGTTTGCGCGACAGCAGGTCGTCGCCCTCCGGCGTCGTCCGCCGCGGGAAGCTCTGGTCGTCCAGGCCGAGCAGGCACACCACGCGGTGGGGCACCGACCGCATCGGCACCATGGTGCAGATCGTCACGTGGCCGGTCCGGAAGTTCGCTCTCGTCGGGCGGCCGCGCAGCCGGTCGGCGAGCAGCGCGCGGACCTCGGCGAGGCGAAGCGTCGCACCGTTGGCACCGTCACCACCCGCCTCGTCGACGACTTCGTCGAGGATCCGCTGCAGCTGGGCGCGCTGCCACGCCGCCGTCGGGCTGGTCGCGGTCAACGCGTCCGCGGCGCCGGCCAGCGCCGCCGCCCAGCCCGTGATCGGGTGCGGACCCTGCAGGGCGTCGATCGCGTCGGTGACCCGGTCGAGCAGTTCCGCGAACCGGCCGGCGAGGTCGAGGTCGCCGCTGGAGACGTCGTCGACGGGCAGGACGCCGGCGACCAGCCGTCCGTCCCGCTCGGCCATCGCCGCGCCGACCAGCAGGCGTTGCACACCCGCCGTCCAGGTGTTCGCCTCGACGTCGCCGAGGCGGAACGGCGCACGGTGCGCCGCGTCGATCCCCCAGCGGATTCCCGCCATCGGGATCCACTCCTCCAGGCGCGCCAGTTCGTCGCCGTCGAACCGGAACCGTCGGCACACCGGCTCACGGGCGATCAGGTCGAGCATCTCCGACGCGGTGACCCTGCTCTCGGCGAGCTCCAGGAGCCGAGCGACCACGGCGAGCACGGGGTTGGTCTGGCGCAGGGAGCGGTCAGCCAGTCGCACCCGCAGGCCGGCGGGCCGGTTCCCGGGCTCGACGGTTTCCACACGGTCGGTCTCTTCACCGCCCACGCCGAACGCCGCGTGGATCAGCGGCGCGAACGTCTCGATGTCCGGGCACATCACGATGACGTCGCGGGGCTCGAGGTCGTCGTGCGTATCGAGCAGGTGCAGGATCGCGTCGCGCACGACGTCGACCTGTCGGGCGCGGCCGTGGCAGGAATGGACACGCACGCTGTCGTCGTTCACACCGAGCAGCGCACGCCGGTCGGTGTCTCCGGGCAGCGGCGCCCCCGGCGGCGGACGATCCGCGTGGACGTCGGCCTGCAGCCGTTGCAACAGCGAGGTGGCGGCAAGCTGCACACCGGTATGCGACTCGCGTGACTGGTCCGCCGCGGCGGCGAGCACGAGCTGCATCTCCCGAGCGTCGCGTCCCCACGAGGCGAGCAGCGGGTTGCCCGGCAGCGCCGCGGTGTGGTCCCCGTCGCGCCGGCGCGGCACCCCGTGGGATGACACGGCCGCGCGGACGCTGTCCCACAGCACCGGCGACGGGTGCAGCAGGAACAGGTGGACGTCGCGTTGCCGGGCGACGGCGGCCAGTGCCTGCAGGTAGCTGGCCGGAAGCCGCGTCAGTCCGAACAGCGAGACGCGGCGCGGCCAGTCCAGCAGCGCGCGGTCGCCGGCCAAGCGCTCGCAGGCGTCGGGGAGCCGCTCGGCCGGGCTCGGCTCGGCGATGCGGTCGCGCAGGTGGCGCCACAGCCGGGGCTGCCAGCGGGCGTCGGGCGGCAGCCGACCGCCGGCGCCGTCGTCGTCGTCACCGTCGACCCACGCCCGGAGCAT
>WHTG01000304.1 GCA_009377835.1 Nitriliruptorales bacterium | reverse complement strand
GCCCACGACAGCCCCGGGCAGCGAACGGCGACGGCCTGCTGGTACAGGGCGAGCATCACGCCGGGGATGTCCAACTGCGCGACGCTTGTCGGAACGAGCACTCCCGCCGCCGGCGCCTGCGGCACCAACGCGCCTGCCGTGAGCACGACCACCGTGATGGCGACGACGGCCACCGCCGTCACGACCTTCTTCACGGCTGCAGCGCGGCGACCCGCCATCCGTCCGCGTCGCGCGTCACGCGGATCAAGTACGACGGCCAGCGGTGCTGGGTGCCCTCCGTCCAGGTCACCTCCTGGTCGACGACGACGAGCAGTTCGACGGCGGCGCCGTCAATGCGCTGGACGGAAACTGTCTCGGCCGTCGCCACGGCGACCTGCTGCCGTTCGGTCAGCGTCTCACGCCCGGCGGCTCCGCCGGTGTTGCGCCGCAGCTGGTCCGCCATCTCCTTTGTGGCCCACTTCTCGACGCGGGCCGCCGCGTCCTCCGGCGGCTCGTCATAGCTGTACGTGGCGTAGGCCACGGCGAAGTCCGCCGCGACCTGGCGCGCGCCCGTCAGTTCACGGTCCGTCATGGCGCGGATCTTGCGCGGCGCAGCGGGGTCCTCATCCCCCTCCGTGGCCGGGGCCTGGGCGGGCCGAGTCGCCGCGGGGTCGTACTGCGACTGTCGTCGCTCGTCGCCGGCGGCGGGCGGTAGCGACGCAGCGGCGGGCGCGACGGCGGCGGCTCGCGGCGGGCGCCCGGTACGTGCGGCGACGGTGCCGGCTCCTACGGACATGGCCAGGGTCAGGACGGCAGCTGCCGCCGCGCGGCGAGGTGAGATCGTGGAGCGGCGTTTCACCTGCGCGTACCTCCCGCGTCACCGCCGGGTCGCCCGGGGCGGGCGGTCCTGCCGGGGAGTGGCTCGCCGTGGCTGCGCCGCCCGTGAGCCAGCGGCCACGAAGCCGGCGGGATGTCCTGCGGGACCTCCGGCGGCGCGGCGGGTGGGGTCCGCGGCGCGTGCCGGGGCGGCAGGGCGCGTCGCACGGCGTCGACCTGCCGGCGCCGGGTGACCGACGGCGCCGCGGTCGCTGCCGCGGTCGCGGGAATGGTGGCCGCCGGCGCCGGTCCAGGGGCAGGCGCGGCGCCGCTGCCAATGGTGTGACGCTGGAACACGGGAACGGTCGTGGGGCCGACGAGCTTGAGGAACGGTTTGCGGTAGACGATCACCGCCGTCACCATCAGCGACTGCACACCCATCGTGACGAACCAGCCGAGCGGGTAGGTCGCATCGAGCACGATGCCGTTGATCACGAGTAGCAGCGCGAGCAGCACGCCCAGCACGACGCGCTTGAGCAGCAGTCCCGCCGCGAGCTGCGCCCACCGCAGTGCGATCACCCTGCCCGTGCCGGGGTGGATTCCCAGCAGCAGGGCGACGGGGGCGGCCATCACGAGCAGCAGCAACGCGACCTGGGTCAAGACGATCGCGCACGCCACGATCAGCAGCACGACGCCGCCGACGACGACACCGGCAAGCGTCAGCGTCGCCAGGCCCACGCGTTCCACGGAGCGGCGGCCGCGGAACCAGTCGGCGCTGCGGGGTTCTTCCAGGATCTGCTCCTGCAGCGTGGTGTAGGCCTCCTGCTTGCCTTCGACCAGCGCCGTCAGGGCGTCGGGGTCGTTGCCGATGTCGCGCTGCTCGTCGCGGGTGATGGTGGTGGCGGCAAGCAGCGGTTCGCCGAAGCGGCGCGCGGCACGTGCCTCGCCGAACTGCATGACCGTCCACGGCTGGTGGATGAAGACGCGCCAGAAACGGTCGGCGGCCAGCCGCAGTTGCATGTCGCCGCGGTTCCCGTTGAACGTCGCCGCCGTCGTCGTCCCGTCCGCGGGACCGGTGCGGGGGTCCACGACGGACACCCCCGTGAGCACGCCGCGCGACAGCCGCGTGCCCAGCTGGCCCGGGCCGTCCAGGACGGCGCGGGGCTGGGCGAGGAAGGCGGCGCCCACGGCGAGCGCGGCGACCGTCCACGCCATGCCCTGGAAGGCCACGGTGCCACGGCGGCGGACCATGCCCTGCCAGATCATCCACAACCCCGCCGCGATGACCACCGTGGAGACGAACGGGGTGTACACCACGCTGCGCACCGCCCGGACCAGCGGTGTCACGGCCTCGCCGAGGAAGTCGAACAGGTTCAGCGAGAACGCCCACTGCAGGGTTGCGACCACCGCCTGCGCCAGCCACACCGCGGTGGCGAAGGTGGTCCCGGCGACGGCGTTGGCCGATCCTCCCCCGCCCACGCCGGGGTCGCTGGGCTGGTCCAGGATGTAGCCCTGACCGCCGAACCGCTCGTACAGCGTGGGCTTGTTACCGTGGCGCAGGTCTGGCGCGCGGATGAGTGCATCGGTACCGGTCCCGACGAACGCCGGTTGCGGCGGGCCGCCGACGTCGAGGAACGGCATGCCGTACGGTCCCAGGGGGACGTCGAGAGCGCCCGCGTCGACGTCGGCCGGTGTGGGAGTTGGG
>WHTG01000253.1 GCA_009377835.1 Nitriliruptorales bacterium | reverse complement strand
GGAGGAGGGCGGCTGGGTGCCGGACGACGCCGCCGAGACCAAGAGCGACGACAGCGGTGCGCAGACCGACAGCCCCGGCCGGACGGACGGCGACGCGAGCAAGCGGGCGGACACGACCGCCGAGGCGTAGCGCCGCTGACGTCTCGGGGGCGACCCTGACCTCAGCCACTCCCGACAACCCGCACCCGTGCGGGTTTCTTGCGGTATCCCGCCGGCGGGCATGCGCGCATCGCTCGTGCGGACCTGAGTTGGAACCAAGAACCCGCACCCGCGCGGGTTTCGCGCCCAAGGGCCGCACCGGCCGGTGGGGCAACCTCTGATGTCGCTCGCCACTTGGATGGGACCGGGCTTCCGCCACGAGCATGGGACCGGGTCGTGGTGGTGTTCGGTCGCAGCGCGGTGATGATGAGCCATAGCAGCGCGAGCATCAACGGTCCTTCCTGGTCGTGGTGTTGGCGGTGATGGTGGGCTTCTGCCGGCGCCGGTACGACTCGCCTTCGATGACGAGCTCGTAGGCCGATGACTGCAGCCGGTCGATGGCGGACTGCGCGAGCAGCGGGTCGGCGAGCTGGGTCAGCCACTCGATCGGCTCGCGGTTGGAAGTCAGCAGCGTCGCGCCGGTCAGGTGCCGCTCGACGGCGATCTCGTAGAAGTCGCCGGTGGCGGTGGCGTCCAGGCCGTGGAGGGCGAAGTCATCGATGATCAGGAGATCCACGGCGATGAGCCGGCGCAGCTCTTGGTCGTGGCTGTTGTCCAGCCGGGAGGCCTTGAGCCGCTTGAACAGTCGGTCGGCGCGTTCGGCGTGCACACGGCGGCGTCGGCGGCAGGCGATGTGGCCCAGCGCGTGCGCGAGGTGGGTCTTGCCGACACCGACGGGGCCGAGGATGAACGCGCAGTGGTGGTCCTCGACGAAGCGCAGGGTCGCCAGCTCGGCGAGGATGTCGTGGTCGTAGGTGATGGCGTCGTGGTCGTCCCACGCTTCCAGGGTCATGGTCGGGTCCAGGCCCGCGCTGCGGGCGCGTTGCGCGGCGCCGCTGCGGTCGCGCCGGTCGATCTCGTCGGCCAGGACCAGCTCGAGGAACGCGGCGTGGCCCAGCTTGGACTGCTTTGCCAGCGTGAGGCGCTCGGGGAGCGTGTCGAGCATCTTGCCGAGCTTGAGCCGGCGCAGTACCTGACGCAGTTCGGGGCTGACGGTCGGCGCGGCGGTCATGTCGCCACCTCGCCCCGGTCGACGGCGAACTCGGCCGGGTCACGAGCGAAGCGGCCCGCGATCACGTTGCCCGCCGCGGGCGGCGGTTGGGTGTCGGTGTCGCCTTCGGTGGCGCGTTCGAGCATCCGCGCGATCAGGCCGACGTTGACCGCTTCGGCGTCAAGCGCGCGGCGGCAGGCGTCGTCGACGCGGTCCGCGCCCCACTTGCCGACCAGCCCCAGCAGCCGGTAGACGGCACGCATCCGGGTCCACGGCAGCGGCACCTCAAGCAGCGCGGCGGCGTAGGCGCCGATGTGCTCGCCGTGGCGGGTGGCCTTGGCCTGCAGCTTGTCCAGGTCACGCATCGCGTAGACGGCCTTGTCGGCCGGCAGATCGTCAGCATCGGTCGAGCGGTGCCCGGCCGGCATCCGCGGGTGGACCTTGACGACCTGGCCGCGGTGGCTGACACGCACCAGCTGGCTGTCGGCGCGTACGTCGACGTGCTGGCCGATCAACGCGCCGGGCACCGAATACAAGGCCCGGGCGACCTCGATGTGATGATCACGATGCACCTTCGCGGTGCGGTAAACCGGCAGGTCGTACGGCTCGGTGGGTGCGGGCAGCAGCGGCGCCTCTTCCAACCTGAACACCTCGACCGGCCGCGCCCGGGTGGTGCCATGGATGCGTCTGCCGGCCACCTCCAAACACCACCGCTCGGCGTGTCGCTGCGCGTCGTCGCGGTCGCGGAACGTCTCGCCGGCGAAGAAGCTGCCGCGCACGTAGGTCACGGCCCGCTCGACGCGTGGCTTGTCCTGCGGATGACGCACCCGCGCCGGGTCGATCACGAAGCCGCGGGACTGGGCGTACTCGGTGAACGCATCGGTGAACCGCGGTGCGGTCGCGTCGGCCCTGGCCACCACCGGCGACAAGTTGTCGGGGATCATCACGGCGAACACCCCGCCGAAGAACGTCCACGCCGCTTCGCAGCCAGCGATCACATCCTCAAGCGTCTCGCGGTGCGTCACCCACACGAACATGTGCCGGGAGAACACCGCGGTGAAGATCAACGCGCGCAACAGCCGGCGGCGACCCTGCGCGTCGACCAGGTAGCCCAGCCGTCCGAAGTCGACCTGCAGCTCACCGCCCGGCTCGCCGTCAGCAACCCGCACCGTCGTGTTGTTCCTGCGGTGGCCCAGCTCCTCGGCGCAAAAGCGGTGCAGCGTCCGCTCCGGGACCGTCACCCCCCGCCGCGAGAGCAGATCGACGATCTTGACCACCGGCACGTCGTCGTCCAGCCAGCCCTTGATGCGGGCACGCTCAGCGGCGCAGCGCTCCCACGCCTGACCGCGGCCACGCGGACGAGCCGGACGCACCGCCTCGACCACCGCGCCCAACAACTCGTCGGACAGCTGACTCTCCCCGCCGTCGCGGACCAGCCCCGCTGCCTGGGCGGCCTGCACATACCGGCGGACGGTCTTGCGGTCCAACGACACCAGCCGCTCGATCGAGCGCAGCCCCTCGCCGCGCAACCACAAGCGCAGCACCTCACGGATCACGGTCACAGACACCTCCCGGAACGCCATGCGCCCTCCCACCGCTCGACAGCGATCAAGGACGCGAACTGAACCGTTCAGACGACCGGAAACTCCGCAACTCCACCCGGTCCCATAACTGGCGACAGGGCGGTCCCATCCTCGTGGCGAAAACCCCCTACAAGTGGTCCCATGCCCGTGGCGGGCGACAACCTACGAACGCTAGGCAACGCCCGGTGCCGCTATCCGCGCGTCTTGTCAGCGCGCCGCCCGGAATGCGGTCCTTGGACCGAAGGACCGCAACCCTCTGATAACGGATCCGGGAAGCATGAAGGTACGTAAACTCGCATTCCGCGAACGCCCCTGGTCCTCGTCTAGCCGCGCGTCGGGACACGGTTGGCCACACGTCCGGCCCGTCCTACGGCACAATGGGCCACGCCATGGCAGACGACGACCTTCGCACGCTGGTACGTGAGTTCCGGACGAGCGTGTCAGACGACCTCTCGGCGACGCATCGGCAAATGGCCGAGCTCTCGGATGAGGTGCGTGCACGCATCACGACGGCGGAAACCGCCATCTTGAACGCCGTCCGGGACCTGGGACGCGACATCGACCGACGTCTGACACACATCGAGAAGCGCCTGTCTGAAACGGATGGCCGCCTCAAGCGCATTGAGGATGCCCAACAGACCTGAACGTCCCCGAGCCATACGTGCGTCTGGCGCCGTCGTGGCTCCTGCTCCGACTGTTCTCGTTGCCGAACCTTCGAACCTTGCGCCATCAGGCTGGACCCCACATCGTCCTGCTCAGGAGTCGCTAGCTGACGGCCGGGATTGATCGTGCGGTCGCCGAGCGGGACGGACCCGAGCGGCATGGCCGGGACCATCCTGAAGCGGACGCCGACGGCACCGAGGAAGGAGCTCGGGGTGGCCAGGCGGAGCGCGCCCTTGGCTCACATTTGGCTCACAAGAGGGCCGGAAACGGCGCGATTGGCCGAGGGGCGTCGAGCATCGTGTTAGGCGTAAAAGCCCAGGTCAGAGGCACTTTTGCGGGTGAACGGGAGTCGTCAAGGAATATCGCCAGCAGAATCCGGCTTATCGGCCGGCTCCCCACCAAAGTCTCGGGCTCGTCCTCGGGCTCGTCCCTCAAAAAGAGGGTGGTTGAAATCTGGCGGGATAGTCGAGCCGGATCTCAACCACCCGGTTCGCCGGCGTCGGCGGCGAT
>WHTG01000171.1 GCA_009377835.1 Nitriliruptorales bacterium | reverse complement strand
GGACTTCTTGGACGCCGGCGCCAAAGGCGTCCGGGTTCAGCACTTGCTGGCCGCGTGCCTGGACGAGTTCAAAGAGAACGAGGATCTGCCCAACACCACCAACCCCGACGACTGGGCGCGCATCTCCGGCAAGAAGGGCGAGCGCATCGTCTACGTCCGCACCCTCATCGGCGAAGGCAAGGAACCGGGCAAATCGATCGAGAGCGTCCAGACGGGCCAGTACCTCTAACCCGCCGGCGCCCGCACGCCGGCCCCGTCCAACCCCCCCACGGCGAGGTGGTTGATAACTCGCTGATTACCGGGGTGGTTGACATCCGGCTGGCTATGGCCGTGGGTTATCAACCAGCCTGTTCGGGGACGGCACAAAGGGTCGGGTCGGCAGCACGATCTTGCGGGGGATCCGCGCGGGGTCGAGGTCCGCGCCGGCCGCATTCAACGCCCGGTACAGCGTCTCGAGCATCTCGCGGGGGCGGTGCACGACGTCCTCCCACGTGAAGCGTCGAGGCCGGTAGCCCGCGTCCTGGAGCCGGTTGAACCGCTCCGCATCCGCCCGCCGCTGCCGCGGGGTGGTGTGGAACCGCAGTCCTTCCTTCTCGCTGATGACCCGCCACTGCGGCCACACGGCGTCGACGATGCCGATCAGGCCGCGGTGGTCTCGGATGCGAACGTTCCACTCGGGGTCGGGGAGACCGCCGGCGCGGTATGCGTGTGCCGCCGCGCGTTCCAGCCACGACCGGAACTCGCCGGCGGCATCGGGGGCCGTCGCGTCACGTATCAGGCGGACGCCGCCTCTTCCGTTGGCCAGGGCAGTTGCGCGTTGGTGGATCCACCGGCGTCGCGCGCCGGCGGCAATCATGTCGTCGACCATCGCCAGCGTCTCCCACGGATCGGCGGGATCCGCCAGGTCGCACACCGTCCTGGCCTGCGTGGTGTAGCCGATGCCGGCGACCCGGACGACATCGCTCGGTGGCAGGTTGCGAGACCAGTGGACGGCGATCCCCGGCAGCCGGCGCACCTGCCCATGCGTAACCGTGACGTCGGGCTCCTCGGGCGCGATGACTCGCGTGAGGCAGTGATACACCGCGGCGCTTCTGTGGGAGATCACCCCGTCCGGCCAGCACAGCAGCACTGCGGTCACGGCAGGGTCGGGAGCACCGGGTGCCGAGGTGAATCGCCAGATGCCCTGCCGGAGGTTCCTGATCTCGCCTCGAGCGCGAAGGGCCGCAATCTCGTTGCGGGTCACCCCGAGCGCCCGGGCCTGTGCCGTAGCAAACTGTGCGTCCTGACCGGCGGACGTGTCTCGCAGGGTTTGGACGGGTTTCCTCATGTGGATGACATACCGTCGCCGGCCGAGCCGGCGGCCAGGCAACTCGACAACCCTGTGGAAACCCGCGGCTGGTTGATATCCGACTGGTTATCCCAGCCGCATGTGAACCACCCCCGGAAATCAGCGAGTTATCAACCACCTCGCCGTGGGGTCGGGTCTGTTCGGGCAGGGGCGTGGGGCAGTACGGTGGGCGGCGGACGATGTGAGGGAGTGCTGTTGGCGATTACGAAGTACCTGGGAACGGAGACGGAGTACGGGATCTCCGTGATCGGACGGCCGGACTTCAACCCCGTGCTCGCGTCCTCGCTGGTGGTCAACGCCTACTCGGCGGACGGCAGGCCGCGCGCACGGTGGGACTACGAGGAGGAGAACCCGCTACGCGACGCACGGGGGTTCACGCAGCCAGGCGCCCACGAGGCTCCGCCGGAAGACGACATCGGACTTGCGAACTCGATCCTGACCAACGGCGCGCGCTTCTACGTCGACCATGCCCATCCCGAGTACAGCTCACCGGAATGTTCCAACCCACGCGACGCCGTCATCTGGGACAAAGCGGGGGAGCGCATCCTGGAGATAGCCGCCGCGAAGGCGCAACCGCTGCTGCCGAGCGCCGGCACCGAACAACCGGCCCGCATCCTCATCACCAAGAACAACACCGATGGCAAGGGCGCCGCGTACGGGATGCACGAGAACTACATCGTCGACCGTGCCATTCCCTTCGGCGAGATCGTCCGCCAGATCACGCCGTTTTTTGTGTCGCGGCAGATCATGGTCGGCGCCGGCCGGGTCGGAAACGAGTTCGAGCTGGAGGAGGTCCCGTATCAGCTCACCCAGCGCGCCGACTTCTTCGAGGTCGAGGTCGGACTGGAGACCACGCTCAAGCGCCCGATCGTCAACACCCGCGACGAGCCGCACGCGGATCCCGAACGCTTCCGCAGACTCCACGTCATCATCGGCGATGCCAACATGAGCGAGTTCTGCACCTACCTTAAGCTCGGTTCCACCGCGTTGGTCCTGTCGATGGTGGAGGACGGGTTCCTTCCGGAGGCGCCGGCGCTCGCGACCGCGGTCAAGTCGTTGCACGCCGTGTCTCACGACCTGACGTGCCAGCAGGCCGTGGACCTCAAGGACGGCAGGACTGCGACCCCCATCGAGTTGCAGTGGCACTACCTGGACCAGGCAAAGAAGTACTGCGAGGAGCGGGATGCCGCACCCTGGGCGCCGGATGTCCTCGCGCTGTGGGAGCGCGTGCTGGTTGCTCTGGAAGACGATCCGATGTCACTGGACGGCACCGTCGACTGGGTGACGAAGTACCGGCTGCTGCAGCGCTACGTCGACCGCGACGGACTGGCATGGACCGCCTCGAAGATCAAGCTCATCGACGTCCAGTACCACGACGTGCGGCGGGACAAGGGGCTGTACAACACGCTCGCCGCCGGCGGGCGCATCGAGCGGCTGGTCGACGAGGCTGAGGTGCAACGGGCCATCGCCAACCCTCCCGAGGACACGCGCGCCTACTTCCGCGGCCGCTGCCTGGACAAGTTCCGCGGGGAGGTCGCCGCCGCCGGCTGGGACTCGATCATCTTCGACACGGGCAAGGACACGCTGCAGCGGGTGCCGATGATGGATCCCGGCCGCGGCGGGCGGGCCATGACACAGGAGCTGATCGACCGCTGCGACACAGCGGCCGAGTTGGTCGCCGCGCTCCAGTCGTAGAACTACACTCGCTGTCCCGCACCTGCTTTAAGGGAGTCCCGATGAGCGACGGCGGCCAGGTCCGCAAGCAACGCCCGAAGGTCGAGGAGACAGAGGTCGAGGAGCCTTCGACCGCGGAGTCAGTCGACACGTCCGACGTCGACGACCTGCTTGACGAGATCGACGAGGTACTCGAGGAGAACGCCGAGGAGTTCGTCAAGAACTACGTACAAAAGGGCGGAGAGTGAGGCTGGGCGACCTGCAGGGCGCCCTTCCCGAACCGTTCGATCTGACGGGGCCCAGCTTCTCGGCGCTGCTCCAGCGCACCGCTCCCGACGCACTTGAGGCCGCATTGGCTGGACGGGTCGACCATGTCGAAGGCACGACGATCGTGGCGCTGACGTACGGCGCCGGGGTCATCATCGCCGGCGACCGCCGCGCCACCGCCGGCAACATCATCTCCAAGCGCGACATGCGCAAGGTGTTCGAGGCGGACGGCTGGTCGGCGGTCGGCATCTCCGGGGCGGCGGGCCCCGCGATGGAGATGGCGAAGATCTTCGCCACCGAGCTGGAGCACTACGAGAAGGTCGAGGGGGGCCCGTTGTCGCTGGAGGGCAAGGCAAACAAACTCGCGCAGATGGTCCGGGCGAACCTCCCGATGGCGATGCAGGGGCTGGTCGTGGTGCCCCTGTTCGCCGGCTACGACCCGCGCGAGGACGTCGCCCGGATCTACGAGTTCGACGCCGCCGGGGGACGCTACGAGGAGCGCCGTTTCGCCACCACAGGGTCCGGTGGTCGCGACGCTCGCGGCTCGCTGAAGGCGCGCTACCGCGACGCGCTGGATCGCGACGCCGCGGTCGACGTGGCGCTGGAAGCCTTATGGGACGCCGCCGACGAGGACTCGGCCACCGGCGGGCCCGACCTGGTGCGCGGGATCTTCCCGCTGGTTGTCGTGATCGACTCGCAGGGCTACCGAGAACTCGACGACAGCGAGGTCTCCGAGCGTGTGCAGTCCGTGATCTCGGACCGGCAGCAGGCTTAGTGGCCGTGCCGTTGGACGAAAAGGAGCCGTCGCGGTGGCGATGATGCCGTACGTCTCGCCCGAGCAGGTGATGAAGGACCGGGCGGACTACGCCCGCAAGGGGATCAGCCGCGGCCGCTCCGTCGTTGCGGTCGAGTACGACAACGGGGTGCTGTTCGTCGCGGAGAACCCCTCGGCGACCCTGCACAAGGTCAGCGAGATCTACGACCGGATCGCATTCGCCGCGGTCGGGAAGTACAACGAGTTCGAGCAGCTTCGGGTCGCGGGCATCAGGCTCGCCGACGTCAAGGGTTACCAGTACGCCCGCGACGACGTAACCGGCAGGACGCTGGCCAATGCGTACGCCAACGCACTGGGCTCGGCTTTCACAGAGAGCACGAAGCCGTTCGAGGTCGAGCTGCTCGTCGCGGAAGTCGCGGCTGAGGCGGTGGAGCTGTACCACATCCTCTATGACGGCTCGATCACCGACGAGGAGGGGTTCGTGGCGATCGGAGGTAGCGCCGAGGCCCTGAACACCCGGGTCGGGGAGGGCTTCTCGCAGGGGATGGGCCGCGATGCGGCGCTGCGCCTCGCGCGCGAGTCACTCGGCGCCGCCGGCGATGCTCCGATCGAAGGTGGTCGCCTGGAGGTCGCGGGGCTGGACCGCACGCGAGGCCGGCGCAAGTTCTTCCGCCTGTCGGACGACGACGTCGCCACCGCGCTTGGGTGATTCCGAACGGGACCAGGGTCCGGTCATCGGTCCGCAATGGACCAGTGCGGTGTCTGGGCCGCCGCGCTGGCAACTCGCTCTCGTCCTCGGGATCGGCATCGGGCTTCTCGTCCTCGTCTGGGGTGCCGCCGGCAACGTGCTGCGACCGCGCGACGCCACTCCCGCGGGTGACGAGGTCGGGCAGACAGCGCAGGACGCGGAGGACGCAAGCGCACCTGCGGACGACGGGCGGCGCCAGAAGGGCGCGCAGGCCGGGACCGCAGTCGACGTCACGCGGCTGGCCCGCCAGGTCGCACAGCTGCGTGAACTCCCGCTCAAGCGCCGCCTGAACACCCGGGTGAGCAGCGCGACGGCGCTGGGCGACAAGGTCAGCGAGCTTGCGTTCAGCGAGACCGATCCGAAGGAGGTGCGCCAGACGCAGCGACTGCTGGTCGCACTGCGCCTGGCGCCGCCGGAGACCGACCTCCTCGAGGTGTCCGAGAAGCTGTACCGGGAGCAGATCCTCGGGCTGTACGTGCCGAAGGAACGCACGCTGTACGTGCGGCAGGGGGACCGTGACTCGCCGTTGCAGCGCATGACGACGGTGCACGAGATCACCCACGCGCTACAGGATCAGTCGTTCAACCTCGTCCGCCTCCAACGCCATATCGAAGATGACTCGGAGGCGGCGGCGGCGCTCCTCGCCCTCGTCGAGGGCGACGCCGTGTTGACCCAGCAGCTGTGGGGCACCAGGCACCTGACGGGCGAGGAGCTGCGACGTGCCATGACCGAGGCGGCAGGCAGCGACGAAGCGCTTTCGGACGCTCCCGAGTACCTGCGCGCCAGCCTGTTCTTCCCGTACCAGGAAGGCAGCCAGTTCGTTGCGGAACTCTTCCGTGCCGGAGGATTCCAGGCGATCAACGACGCGTTCGCCGACCCGCCGACCACCACCGAGCAGATCATGCATCCTCAGCGTTACATCGAACGCGACGAACCGGTTGCGATCCGCGTCGGGGCAGAGCCGGGCGCGCGATGGAGGCCCGACGCGAGCCATCCCTTCGGCGAGTTCGACCTGCAGCAGATGTTCGGCGCCGTCGGACCCGACACGGCGGACACCGCCGCGGAGGGCTGGGGTGGCGGCGAGATCCGCTCGTGGCGTCGCGGGACGCGTGTCACTGTGGCGGCCGCCCTGGCGTTCGACTCGTCGAATGACGCCGCCGAGGCGTGCGACGCGGTGCGGCGGTGGTACATCGAGGTCGCGGACGCGCGGCAGTCGGGCCCCGGTGTCTATGTCGGTGACGTCGATCACATGGCCGTTTCCTGCACGGACCGCGAGGTGCGTTTCGGACTTGCGCCGACAGCGGCAGGGGCACGCACCGCCTCCTCCGGCTGACCCGACAGACGGCACACCACCACGACCGCCGTACACTGAACGAACCCGCGCAGAAGGGTGAGGATGGAACGCCGAATCTTCGGCATCGAGGTCGAGTACGGCGTCACATGCACGTTCCGAGGGCAGCGGCGCCTCTCGCCTGACGAGGTCGCGCGGTATCTGTTCCGCCGGGTGGTGTCCTGGGGCCGGTCGTCGAACGTGTTCCTCGAGAACGGAGCACGGCTGTATCTCGACGTCGGCTCGCACCCCGAGTACGCCACGCCGGAGTGTGACTCCGTTCGTGCCGTCGTGACGCACGACAAGGCGGGGGAGAGGATCCTGGAGGGACTCGTCGAGCAGGCCGAGCAGCGACTGCATGAAGAAGGCATCGCGGGTCAGATCTATCTGTTCAAGAACAACACAGACTCAGCGGGCAACTCGTACGGCAGCCATGAGAACTACCTGGTCGCGAGATTCGGCGAGTTCCAAAAGCTGGCGGACACG
>WHTG01000200.1 GCA_009377835.1 Nitriliruptorales bacterium | reverse complement strand
TGGTGGAAGCGAAGGACGCGGCGTCAGGGCAGCAGACTCGTCTTGACAAGCTGATCGCCGCCCGGGCGGCGTTGCGGGCTCTGGAGACGCTGGATCCGCGCGGCGTCGACCGCGGCGACATCTCCTCCACGACGCCTCAGCCCCTCCTGGCCCCCCGCGTGCCTCAGCCTGTCCAGGCTGCCCCCGCGCCTCAGCCTGTCCAGGCTGCCCCTGCGCCTCAGGTCCTCCAGCCGCTCCCCAGGCCCCAGGTCGTCCCGGCGCCCGCCGCCGTCCCCGCCCAGGCCGCCCCTGAGGTGGCGAATGGACACGCCAACGGGCAATCCGCACCTCACGACGAGCCCGATGATGCGCCCGCCCGGAGTTTCCAGGAGGTCGTTGCCACGCACGACGCAGGGCCTTCAACGCCGAGGACGCCGGTTGACCCCAAGCCGTCGACCACGACAGCCCCGCGGCCTGTCGACCGCGCGGAGGTTGCCAGGGAGCTCGCCTCGTTCAATCTGCATCAGGATGGACTGTCCGGCGCGGCCGAGCAGTCGGGCGCATCCCGCTTCGCCTGGGCAAAGAAGTAGTACGGACGTCCCGGACGCGACACACGGCAGTCCCCACCCATGCTTGGCGCCGTCCGGGCGCCCGGTGCCCACGCTGAGACAGCGCTCAACTTTTTCCTCACGCCGGTCGATATGCAACCGAGCAGAGACCGTCCCGATCCGAAAGTCCCCGACCCATGATCACAGCCACTCGCCGGCGCCTCCGCCAGGAGGACGGCATGTCGTTGATCGAGGTGCTGGCCGCGGTGCTCATCGTGGGGGTTGCGATGGCGGCCCTGGCCTCGTCCAGCCTCAGCGCGCTGGCCAGCTCTCGGGTGGCGCAAGATCAGGTCAACGCCGCGCAACTGATCAACGAGAGAGTGGAACACTTGCTGACCCGGCCCGTGACTGAAATCGTGCCGGCAACCGTGGACGGTGTGAGCACACCGACGTATCCGCCCGCCGCCCGGAGTGGCGTGCAGTACAGCACCACCGTCGAGGTGCGCTGGGTCGACCACCCGTGCAACGGTGCCGGTGTCGCTCCGGCGGCGGGTCAAGCCGACGTGCGGGCGGACTACCTGCGCATGGACGTGGCCACCACCTGGACGGTCAAGGGGACGTCCCGCTCCCTGGACACGGTGATGCTCCGAACGCTCACCCCCGCCGAGCGAAAAGCGCTGTTCACCGCCGGATTGGGCGGGGTCGGCCTGACGAGTCGAAGCGAGACGTGCTGATGCCGACGCCCGGGCATTCCACCGGCGAGGAGGGGTTCAGCGTCGTCGAGCTCCTCGTGGCCATCAGCCTGTTCGCCGTCGTCTCCGCGGCTGTCGCATCCGGGCTCATCGGGGGATTCCGCTCCAGCGCACTCGTCACGCAGCGCACCACCGCCATGTCGGAGCTGCAGGTGACGGTCGAACGGGTCGCACGCGAGATCCGGGCGGCCGCACCGGTGCAGCTGGCGACAGCCGGCGGGAACCGTTCGCTGCATGTCCGCAGGTTCAGGCCGGGCAGCTGCGCCCGCGTCACCTACCGCGTGGAGGGCAGTGAGCTGGCGCAGTACACCCAGCCCCTGTCACCGGCGCCGTCACCGCCAGGGACGGTCTTCAACGAGTTCGCGTGCACCTCCCCCGCGGTGACCGACCCACCGCCGGCAGGAGCGCTGCGTCAGGTCCTGGTCCGTGACCTCGCCCCCGGCACGGCCTTCGTCTACCGACGGGCCGTGGGGACTCCACTCTGCCCCGACCTCCAGGCGGCTGGCTGCGTCATGGACTTCTCCGCTACGGATGCGTCGAGGCCCCAGGAGGCTGACATCAGGACCGTCGAGCTGACCGTCCGACGCAATGTTCCCCGCAGCGGTGCCGTGCAGGTCCAGACCCGGATCCTGCTGCGAAACCAGAAGGTGAACCCATGAAAGGCCCATCTGTGCGCCTGCAGGACGAGCGCGGCTCGATCCCGCTCGCGCTCCTGGCGATCGTCATCATCTCCGGCCTCATCACCGTCATGATGTCGACCGCGGTGACGGCGCAGCGGCAGGCCCGTCGTGACCGCAACTTCACCACTGTCCTGTTCGCCGCGGACGCCGCCGTCGAGGAGGCCAAGTTCCGCCTCAACGCGTCCGCCGTGCCGGGCACCCGCATCCCGGAGGCGGGTGTCGCGGCCCCCGATGTCGTCGAGTCATGCCCGCTGCTCGGCGTCACCTGGTGCATCGCCGGCGGCAGCGCCGCGAGCGGGACGTATCAGTGGTACGCCCAGCGGATCGGCGCCACTCGCTCCTGGGAGGTCTTCACGGCGGCGGAGCGCAACGGTGTGCAGCGCCGCCTCCGCGTGGAGCTCCAGGAAGGCCAGCGCTTCTTCGCCAGCGCCTTCGCCGATTCCCTGGCCAACTTCGGCAACAACAACAAGGCGGACAGCTACAACAGCGGGCGCACGGGCACAGCCCGTTGGCCGACACCCGGCCGCAGGGGGCTGGTGGGTTCCAACGGGACCGTGGAGACCGGAGGCTCCTCCTCCCGGGTCGACGGCGCTCACGTCTACAACATGGCAAGCTCCGTGGGAGCCCTCCCGCCCACCACCGATCCATTGAGCCGATGCAGCGGCCAGGCGGAGATCGGCGCGGCGTCGCCCCAGCGCGTCTGCACGCAGTGGGCGAAGGACAACCCTGCCGGCTCCGCGGAAGGGCCCTATCTGCAGGGGTTTGACGACCCCCGCGGCCTGACGAACCCGAAGGACTTGCGCACCGACCTGGCCAAGTGCGGCGCCGGTCCCTACCCTGCGATGACCGTCAACACCTCGGGTGTCCACGTGACCCCGCCGGGCGGCTCACCGGTCACCGTCCGCTCTGTTCCGGTGCTCCAGCCGTTCCGCGTCGAACCGGAATTCCTGCCCAGCGGTCAGCCGAACCCGTTCGTGGGCGTCGGCCGCGGCGTGGCGGCGGGTGCGGAGAACAGCAACTACTACTGCTTCAGCTCGGTGCGGATCTCCGTCGACACGTTCCTCGTCGCTCCGCAGAGCCCCACGCACCCCACGGGCTCGGCGATCCCGACGACGATGGCCGCTTGGACCCCGTCGGCCACCATGGCGAACCCGGACGACCCGGTGGAGATGTACATCACCGGCAAGCTGGAGATCGAGACAGGCCGGCGGTTCAACTGCATCGCTTGCGCCCGCCCCTACCCGACGGACCCCGTCGCTTTCCCGCCGCCGCGTGCCGGTGCGCTGCGCGTCATGTTGATCCGCAGGGATCCGGAGACAGACCCCGCGCCCGCCTTCAACGTCGGCAACGACGCCCGGTTCGGCGGTGCGATCGACGGTCCCGGCTCCGTCTGTGGTGGCTCGGGAGCCCTCGGGACCGCCGGCACCGCAGCCGACATCTACGGCGCAATGGTGTGCGGCACCATCAACGGTGTGGGACAGTGGGAGTTCCACTACGACGAGTCGCTGGAGTTCATCGGCAACACCGTGTTCGACGTCAAGCTGTGGCAAGAGAGGTGACGGCAGGTGCGGACCCCCCCGCGTGACTTCTCGAGCGTCCTCCTTGACAGTGGACTGATCTCGGCCGACGACCTCCAGCGGGCGCGGGAGGAGCAAAGGCGCGTCGGAGGGAGCCTCGGCAGGATTCTGGTCAGCCTGGGACTGGTCAGCGAGTCCCAACTGGTCGCCGCCCTGGCGACGCAACTCGGCATGGAGTTCGTCGAGCTGAGCGATCAGGTTCCCGACCAGTCGGCTGTCGGGTTGATCCCATCGCACGTGGCCCGGCGCTACGGGGTCTTCGCGTATGCCTTCGACGCGGCGGGGCGGCTGCTGGTGGCGACCAGTGACCCGTCGAACGTCGTTGCCTTCGACGACATCAGAACCATCACGGACCGCGAGATACAGCCTATCGTGGCAACCCGGTCCGACATCCAGACGGCGATCGACCGCTATGTGCGGATGGGGCAGTCGGTCCAGGACGTTGCGGGCGACCTCGACCAGGGACGCGAGGACGACCTGGCGGTCATCGACGTCGGGGACGGAGAGGATGACGCGCCCCTGGTCAAGTTCGTCAACGCCATCATCTCCCAGGCGGTGCAGGACCGGGCCTCGGACATCCACATCGAGCCGCAGGAGCACGCGCTGCGGGTGCGCTACAGGGTTGACGGCGTGCTGCACGAGGTGACCTCACAGAACCGCAAGATCGCGGGAGGGGTCATGAGCCGCCTGAAGATCATGGCGGACCTCGACATCGCCGAGCGCAGGATTCCGCAGGATGGCCGGATCAGCCTCAAGGTGGGCGGCAAGGGAATCGACCTGCGGATCTCGACACTGCCGACGGTCCTGGGCGAGAAGGTCGTGATCCGGATCCTGGACGAGAGCTCGGTGCTGCTGAAGCTGAGCGACCTGGGATTCCTGGACCACAACTTCACCAGATACGAGCAGAGCTACCGCAAGCCCTACGGCATGATCCTGGTCACCGGGCCGACGGGCTCGGGCAAGTCCACGACGCTGTACGCGACTCTGAACGACATCAACTCGCCCGATGTCAACATCGTCACGGTCGAGGACCCGGTGGAGTACCGGCTTCCCGGCATCAGCCAGGTCCAGATCAATCCAAAGGCCGGCCTGACGTTTCCCACGGCCCTGCGGTCGATCCTTCGCCAGGACCCGGATGTGGTGCTCGTCGGCGAGATGCGCGACCACGAAACCGCCCAGATCGGGATGGAGGCGGCCCTGACGGGCCACCTGGTGCTCGCCACGCTGCACACCAACGACGCCCCGTCGTCCATGACCCGGCTGACGGAGATGGGGATCGACCCCTTCCTGATCGCGTCCTCGGTCGACTGTGTCGTCGCGCAGCGCTTGGCCCGCCGGCTGTGCCGGAAGTGCAAGCAGGCCTACCAGCCTTCACCTCCTGAGCTTCGGGCGGCAGGTCTGGCTCCGGAGGAGCTTGGGGAGCTGCCCACGCTGTATCGGGCAAACGGCTGTGGCAACTGCGCCAACACCGGCTACCGCGGCCGCCTGGCCGTGCACGAGGTGATGCCGGTCACCGAGGAGCTCGAGCGGTTGATCGTCGAGCGCGCGTCCAGCGACGAGATCGGCAAGTTCGCCGCGGCGCAGGGCATGCTGTCGTTGCGGGAGGACGGTTTGGCAAAGGTGCTCCAGGGCCAGACGACTCTCGAGGAGATCGCACGCGTGGTGGCCTAAAGGGGCCGGGGACGCGGACCGATAAGAGGGACAGGGCCGCGCAGGACACCACCGGCGGCCCCACTACGCCGGAGGTCGTGACGATGAGCAATGGACTGGCGGCCGTCTTGCTGGAGCAAGGCGTCGTCGATCAGGACGCGGTGGAACGCGCGCGTGTCCTC
>WHTG01000255.1 GCA_009377835.1 Nitriliruptorales bacterium | reverse complement strand
CGGGCGCACCCGGGTACGGCGAGCCGACAGGCCTGGATGATCGCGATCGGGCCGCCTACCGGGCCTGGATGCTCATGCTGGCGGCGCACCGGGTCGGCGGCGACGTCTCCGACGCCGACGAGCTCGCGGCGGTCGCCCGTTGGCTCGGTGGCGAGGTGCTGGAGTTCGCCGCTCTGGAGCTTGCCGGCGACCCTGACCGGGAGCCGGTCGCGGTGGCGATGCAGGAGGTGGTGTCGGGGCCGGCGAGCGCCGTACCCCTGTTTCTGCGTGCCGCCGCAGCCGAGGGCCGTGGTGACGCGGCCGGGCAGCTTGCCCTGCTGGAGGCGGCTGTGGACGCCGACCCGGGGTTGACGTGCGCGTTGGAGGATCTCGCGGAGCTGTGCTCGGTGCGCGGAGACGCTCAGGCGGCACGCCGGTGGTACGAGCGTGCCGGGGTGGACTCGACCTACGCGGACTACGCCGTCCTGCGCCGGTTCCTGAAGCCCGCCGACGGCGACGTGGGTCGCAACCGTCCGTGCCCCTGCGGGTCCGGGAAGAAGTACAAGATGTGCCACGGTCGCGACCTGCGGCACCCGTTCCCCCAGCGTGCGGGCTGGCCGTGGGCCAAGCTCGTGACGTTCGCCCTCCGGCCGCGGCAACGCGACGTGGTGATGGAGTACGCAGAGCTGCTGGCCGACGACGAGGGCGGGGCGCTCTCCGCCGCCTTCCACGACGGGACACGGGTTGCCGCCGAGCACTTCGTTCGCACGTGGAGCGCGGCTGTGCGCGACGGCCGAGCGGCGCACCACCTGCGAGACGTCGCCGGCTACCAGGCCGTGCGTGACGGTCGTGCCGACAGGCTGCGCGGTGCGGTGGCACTGGATCGCACGACACTCGAGGTCTCGCTGTCCCGCCCTGTGCAGGACTTCCCGTCGATGGTCGCCCATCCCGCTCTGGCTCCCATGCCGGAAGTCAGCAAGTCGCAGCTGGAACATCCCGTCGGCAACGGGGCGTTCGGTATGGCCGAGCCGTGGGCGCGGGGTCGTTTCGTGCGGCTGCGCCGACACCGACCTGCACCGACCCGCCGGGGAATCGGCGCCGCCGTCGATGAGGTCGTGTTCCGGTTCCAGGACGAGACCAGTGCCTACATCGCGTACGAGCAGGAACGGGTGGACGTCGCGCCCATCCCCATGGGCGCCTTGTCGCAGTCACCGCCGCCGGCCACGCGGGTGGTGCCGTACCGAGGGCCTGGAGTCCTCCTCGGGCCGCTGCCGACGACATACTTCTTGTGGTTCAACCAGGCGAAGTCCCCGTTTGACCGCCCGGCGGTGCGTCGCGCCGTCAGTCAGGCGATCGACCGTTCGAGGCTGGTGCGGGAGGTGTTCGAGGGCAACGCCTCGCCGGGCCAGGGGTTGGCTCCGGGCGTGGTGCCTGGGGGCAGACAGAGGGCGTGCAGGTCGTGCCGCTTCCGTCCCGTTGCCGCCGAACGGATACTGCGGGCGCACGATGTGTCACGGGTGACGTTGTGGATCAACGCGGGCGGAGACCATGAACGCATCGCCGCCCGGCTGCGTGCCGACCTCGCGCGCGTCGGCGTCGCGGTCCGTGTGCGCAGCGTACCCTTCGAACGGTTTCTCGACGTCGTGACGGACGGCGAGGCGCAGTTGTTCCGGTTCGGGTGGACGATGGACTATCCCGTGCTGGAGAACGCGCTACGGCCGCTGTTTCACTCGGCGTCCACGCCCGGGCGCGGCGCCGGCGCGAACTACGGGGGGTACGCCTCGCGCCGGGTGGACGCCCTGCTCGACCGGGCCGCGGCGACGCCGAACCACAGGCGACGGGTGGCGCTGCTGCAGCGGGTCGAGGACATTGTGCTCGACCGGGACCAGGCGATCATCCCTATTGTGCGACTGCACCGCCGGACGGTGGTCGCCGACCGCGTCCTGAACCTGACCTACGGCCCGTTCGGCACCGCCGACATCGAAGCGGTCCGTGTGGTGCGACGTGTGGGAAACGAGCCTTAGCTCGGCAGCACTTTCAGCGGCTCGGCGAAATGGCAGGCGCTGGGATGGCCATGGCCGAAGCGGTCGATCAGCTCCGGTCGATCGGTGGCGCAGATCTCCTCCGCCTTCCAGCAACGCGTTCGGAAGCGGCAGCCCGACGGCGGGTTCGACGGGCTGGGGACGTCGCCCTCCAGGACGATGCGCTCACGCTTGTGGCGCAGCGACGGGTCCGGCACGGCGACCGCGGACAGCAGCGCCTGGGTGTAGGGGTGGGTTGGTCTGCCGTACACCTCGTCGCGGGTACCGGTCTCGACGATGCTGCCGAGGTACATCACCGCTACGCGGTCGGAGATGTGGCGCACCACCGATAGGTCGTGGGCGATGAAGATGTACGCCTGGCCGAACTCCTCCTGGAGCTCCATCAGCAGGTTGATCACCTGCGCCTGGATCGACACGTCCAGTGCCGACACAGGCTCGTCGAGGATCAGGACCTGTGGGTTCAGCGCCAGCGCGCGCGCGACGCCGATGCGCTGCCGCTGACCGCCCGAGAACTCGTGCGGGAACCGGTTGCCGTGCTCCGGGCTGAGACCCACCAGCTCGAGCAGCTCGTCGACGCGCTTCCGGCCGTCGCGGTCCTTGTACACGCGGTTGATACGCAGTGGCTCGGCGATGATGTCGCGCACCGTCATGCGCGGGTTCAGCGAGGCATAGGGGTCCTGGAAGATGATCTGCATCTCCCGGCGGATCTCGCGCAGCTCCTTGCGGGAATACCCGGTGATGTCGCGGCCCTTGAAGTAGATCCTGCCGTCGGTCGGGTCCAGCAGCCGGATGATCGTGCGGCCCGTGGTCGACTTGCCGCACCCCGACTCACCGACGAGACCCAGCGTCTCGCCGGCCGCGAGCCTGAAGCTGACCCCGTCGACGGCCTTCACGGCGCCGACCTCGCGCTGCAAGAAGCCGCCCTTGATCGGGAAGTGCTTCTTCAGCCCGTCGACGCGCAGCACCTCGTGCCCGCGGGGGGTGCGCTCGTGGAGCGGCCCGTACTCCGCCTCGACGGGCGGTGCCTGCGTCATGCGTTCGCCCCCGTCGCAGGATCCTCGCCGATCTCCCGCGCCAGCTGCTCCCGCAGCGCCGGCACCTCGTCGCTGAAGTGACACGCCGCCCGGTGGCTCGCGCCCACCTCGTACAACGGCGGGATCTGGTCGCGGCAGCGCTCGCGCCCCTGCCGCAGCCGGCAGCGCGGATGGAAGGCGCAGCCGGGCGGGATGTCGATCAAGCTCGGCGGCTGGCCCGGGATCGGTGCGAGGCGGCCGCGTTCGATGTCGAGTCGCGGCAGGCTTCCCATCAGGCCGAGGGTGTACGGGTGCCGGGGCTCGTGGAAGATGGTGAACACGTCACCGACCTCCACGACGCGCCCGGCGTACATCACAACCACACGATCGGCCATCTCGGCGATCAGGCCGAGGTCATGGGTGATCAGGATCGTGGCGGCGTGCGTCTCACGCTGCGCGGCCTGGAGCACATCGAGGACCTGCGCCTGAATCGTGACGTCCAGCGCCGTGGTGGGCTCATCCGCGATGAGGACCTTCGGCTCGTTCGCCATCGCCATCGCGATCATGGCGCGCTGGCGCATCCCGCCGGAGTACTCGTGCGGGTACTGCCCCGCGCGCGCGTCGGGGTCGGGGATCCCCACCATCGTGAGCAGCTCGACGACGCGCTTGTGCGCCGCGTCGCCTTCGATCTGGGCGTCGTGCGAGCGCAGCGCCTCCGCGATCTGGTATCCGATCTTCAGTACAGGGTTCAGCGACGTCATGGGGTCCTGGAAGATCATGGCGATCTCCTTGCCCCGGACCCTGCGCAGCTCCCGCTTGCGCATCTTCAGAAGAT
>WHTG01000187.1 GCA_009377835.1 Nitriliruptorales bacterium | reverse complement strand
CTGTATTTCGAGCCGCTCACGCTGGAGGACGTCCTGGCAGTGGTCGAGACGGAGGCCGGCGGCGACCTCAAGGGTGTGCTCGTGCAGTTCGGCGGCCAGACGCCGCTGAAGCTGGCCCATGACCTCGAACGTGAGGGTGTGCCGATCCTCGGCACGCCGCCGGAGGCTATCGACCGGGCAGAGGACCGCGGCCGGTTCGGTGCCATCCTCGACGAGCTGGGCATCCCGCAGCCGGCGGGTGCGGTCGCGCGGTCGCTGGACGAGGCCCTGGCCACCGCGCAGCGGATCGGCTTTCCGGTTCTCGTGCGGCCCTCGTACGTTCTGGGCGGCCGGGCGATGGAGATCGTCTACGACGCGGCGCAGATGCGCGACTGGCTGGCACGCAACGCCGCCGAAGGCGACGTGCTGGTCGACAAGTTCCTCGAGGGTGCGGTCGAGATCGACGTCGATGCGGTGTTCGACGGCACGGAGATCTTCGTCGGCGGGATCATGGAGCACATCGAGGAGGCCGGAGTGCATTCCGGTGACTCGGCCTGCGTGCTTCCGCCGTACACCCTCGGCCGGGGCCAGCAACGGCAGCTTCGCGAGTACACCGCCGCCATCGCCGAGGCCCTGGGCACGCGCGGGCTGATCAACATCCAGTACGCCATCCGCGACGACGTCATCCACGTGCTGGAGGCGAACCCGCGGGCGAGCCGTACCACGCCGTTCGTGTCGAAGGCCACCGGCGTCGCGTTGGCGAAGGTCGCCGCACGCGTGATGGCAGGGGACTCGCTGAAGGTCCTCCGCGACCGGGGTGTCGTGCCGCAGGTGGACGCTGTCACCGGCCCCGTCCCGATGCACGTCGCGGTCAAGGAGGCGGTGCTGCCGTTCAACCGCTTTCCCGGCGTCGACACGCTGCTCGGCCCCGAGATGCGCTCAACCGGTGAGGTCATGGGCGTCGACGCCGACTTCGGTGTCGCGTTCGCGAAGAGCCAGGCAGGCACGCATTCGATGGTCCTGCCGGCGAAGGGAACCGTCTTCGTCTCGATCGCCAACCGCGACAAGCGCGCGCTGATCTTCCCGGTGAAGCGGCTGGCCGAGCTGGGCTTCGACGTGCTGGCGACGGAGGGGACCGCCCAGACACTGCTGCGAGCCGGCGTGCGAGCGACCGTCGTCCACAAGGTGCACGAGGGGACACCGAATGTCGTGGACCGCATCGCCGCCGGCGAGGTCGACCTGGTGCTCAACACCCCAGCGGGATCGGGCCCGCGCGCCGACGGCTACGAGATCCGCAGCGCCGCGGTGTCGCACGGGGTGCCGTGCATCACGACGCTGTCGGGCATCCTCGCCGCCATCCAGGGAATCGAGGGGCTGCGCGAGAACAAGGTCGGCGTGCGCAGCCTGCAGGGCTACCACGCGGATCTGGCCGCCGCCCGGTCGGGTTCCGCCCCAGGGCCGGGCCCGCACTAGCATGCTTCCGATGATGCGGAAGGCCTGCCGGTGAGCAGCGTGGTCAGCCGGGGCTCCAGTCCCCGGCCACAGGGCCGTGTCACGGGCCCGCTGCGGGCACCGTGCGAGGTTCTGGCCTACCGCCGTATCGGCGCGTACCACTCCCTGACCTTCGTCGCGCCCGACATGGCCGAGCGGGCAGCACCTGGACAGTTCGTCACGCTGGCCGTCGACGGCAACGGCACCCTGTTGCGGCGGCCGTTCTCGATCTACGCGGTCAGCCGGCACGGCCCCTGGGCGGGGACGATCGAGATCATCTTCGACGTCGGCGGGCCCGGGACGCGATGGATGTCGACGTTGGGCAAACACGACGTGGTGGATCTGGTCGGCCCGCTCGGACGCCCCTTCCCGGTGCCGCAGCAACAGGTCGGATGCCTGCTGGTCGGCGGGGGATACGGCGCGGCGCCTCTGCTGTATCTCGCGCAGCGGCTGCAGCAGGTGAACCTGCGCGTGGACATGATCCTGGGCGCCGCCACGCAGGATCGACTGTTCAACGCCATCGAGGCGAAGCGGCTGGCGACAACAGCGCTGTTCACCACCGAGGATGGTTCGTTCGGCACGCAGGGTCGTGTTACCGACGTGATGGAGCGTGCGCTGGATTCCGGTGCCGTGGGGGCCATCTACGCGTGCGGGCCGATGCCGATGCTGCGGGCGGTGTCGGAGGTGGCCAAGCACCACCGCATCGCCGTGCAGGTGGCCGTCGAGGAGGCGATGGCCTGCGGCGTGGGGGTCTGCATGACCTGCGTCATCCCCTATCGGCGTGAGGGACAGATCGTCAACGTGCGGTCGTGCGTCGAAGGGCCTGTGCTCAACGGCCGCCGCATCCGGTGGGACCTGATCGGGCCGCAGCCGACGCGTGAGATTGCGGTGGGCGAGCAGCCCCAGGAGCAGGCGGAGGAATGACGGCGGTCGACCCCACGCCGTCGGCCCCGCGCAAGCGTCTGCGTCCCGACCAGGTCGACCTGAGCGTCTCACTGGGACCGCTGACCCTGGCCAACCCCATCGTCACCGCCAGTGGCTGTTTCGGAAACGGCCGCGAGATCCACCGGTTCTTCGATGTCGCGACGTTGGGCGCCGTCGTCGTGAAGTCGATCACGGTCGAGCCGCGCGAGGGCCTCCCCGCCCCGCGGATGGCCGAGACCGCCAACGGCATGCTCAACGCCATCGGCCTGCAGAACCCGGGCATCGACGCGTGGCTCGCGACGGAACTGCCATGGCTGAACCGTCACGGAATCCCGATCATCGTCAGCATCGCGGGGAAGACCGCCGCGGAGTACCGGTTCCTGGCGGAGCGTCTGCGCGATCAGCCGGGCATTCTCGCCATCGAGGCGAACATCTCGTGTCCCAACGTCGAAGATCGCGACATCGTCTTCGCCTGCCGGGAGGAGTCCACACGCGACGCCATCAGCCAGGTGACGCGCGTGTCCAGCGTGCCGGTGTTCGCAAAGCTGACACCGGACGTCACCGACATCGTGGCCATAGCCGAGACGGCTGCGGCCGCCGGCGCTGTCGGTGTCAGCATGATAAACACGCTGCTCGGCATGGCGATCGACGTCGAGACGCGGCGGCCGAAGGTCGCCGCCGTCACGGGAGGACTGTCGGGCCCCGCCATCAAGCCCGTCGCGGTGCGCGCGATCCACCAGGTCCACCAGGCGCTGCCGGAGTTGCCGATCATCGGCATGGGCGGGGTCCGCACGATCGAAGACGTGGTCGAATTGATCCTGGCCGGCGCCAGCGCGGTCGCCGTCGGAACCGCGACCTTCGGGAACCCCGTCGTGACGCGGGAGCTTGTCGACGCGCTGCCGCGGTGGTGCGCCGAGCGTGACATCAGCTCCGTCGCCGAGCTGCTGGGAGCGGTACAGCTGTGACACCGCAGTCGCGGCTGATCGTCGCACTCGATACCGCCGACCGGGCCCACCTGGAGGACCTGGCGGCCGCGGTTGCTCCGCGCGCCGGGTATCTGAAGGTCGGGCTTCAGGCCTACACGGCGCTGGGTCCGGACGCCGTGACTGTGGCGGCGGAGCACCGGCCCGTGTTCCTCGACCTCAAGCTGCACGACATCCCGAACACGGTCGCCGGTGCCGCGGCCGCCGCCGCGGAGCTCGGCGTGGCCATGCTGACCGTTCACGCCGCCGGTGGCCCCGAGATGATCGCCGCCGCGGCGAAGGCCGCCCCGGACGTCCGGGTCCTGGCGGTGACGGTGCTGACCAGCCTTGACGAGGTGGATCTCGCGGCGGTGGGTCAGCCGCCGGCGGTCCGGCAGGTGCCGCGTCTGGCGCGTCTGGCTGTCGAGGCAGGTGCCGGTGGGGTCGTCTGCTCCCCGTCGGAGATCGCTGTTGTCCGGGCAGCGATCGGCGATGAGCCCGCCGTGGTCGTACCGGGGATACGTGCGTGGGGTGCAGCCGCCGACGACCAGGCACGCACCGCCACCGCCGCCGAGGCCAGGGCTGCCGGCGCGAGCCACATCGTCGTCGGCCGTCCGATAACCCGCGCGCCCGATCCGGCCGCCGCGGCGGCACAGTTCGTTCAGGACCTGCTATGACGGACACCCTGACCGAAACGGACGTCACCGTTCTGTTCGAGGAACTGGACGTGCTACGGCGCGGACACTTCCGCCTGTCCAGCGGCAAGCATTCCGACACCTACGTGCAGTGCGCGCTGGCGCTGCAGCAGCCGGCCGTCGCGCTGCGGCTCGGGCGAACCCTCGCACAACGCCTCACCGGGTACGACGTCGACCTCGTCGTTTCCCCGGCCCTGGGAGGACTGCTCGCGGGGTTCGTCGTCGCGGCCGCGCTTGAGACGCCGTTCGTGTTCACCGAGCGCGACGCGCAACGGCGTATGACCCTGCGGCGCGGTCAACGCGTCGAGGCCGGTGCGAAGGTCCTCGTCGTGGAGGACGTCATCACGACCGGCGGCTCTGCGACTGAGGCGGCTGCAGTGTGCCAGGCGTCGGACGCGACGGTCGTCGGCATTGCAGCCCTGGTCGATCGTTCGGCAGGGCTGGGCGAACACGAGCGGCCGCCGTTCGCGCCCACTGCCTTGCTGCACGTCACCGCACACGCATGGGGTGAGGACACGTGCCCGCAGTGCCTCGCGGGTGTGCCGCTGGACACGCCGGGCAGCCGTCACGCCAACTGACTGCGCGGCGCGTTTACCCACTTGGATAGGATGCGCCGGCAGACCAACGTCGCAGCCGCACCACCGCCCCGTCGTTGCGATTCCTGGAGGATTCATGCCGTTGCCGGAGCTGGACGCCGAGTCCCGTCGCCAGGCACTGGAACGTGCCGCAGAAGCCCGCAAGATCCGTGCCGAACTCAAAGCGCAGCTAAAGAGCGGCGAGATCGGCTTCACGGAAGTTCTGCGCCGCGCGGAAGACGACGAGATCGTCGCCAAGACCAAAGTGTCCGCCATCCTCGAGGCGCTCCCCAAAGTCGGGAAAGTGCGGGCGCGAAAGCTCATGGAGCGTCTCGACATCTCGCCCTCGCGGCGCGTGCGCGGACTCGGGGCGAACCAACGCGAGAAGCTGCTGCGTGAGTTCGAGACGGATGCCGCCGCCGGCACCTGAACGCCGGAGGTGAGCGACGACGCGTCCACCGACACGACGCGACTCGTCGTCGTCAGCGGTCCGGGGGGGGTTGGCAAGGGCACCGTCGTGCACTCCCTGCTCGAGCGTCACCCGCATCTGTGGGTGTCGGTGTCGGCGACCACACGTGCGCCGCGGCCCGGTGAAACCGACGGCGTCCACTACCACTTCCTCGACAACGCTGCGTTCGACGGCCTGATCGCAGCCGATGGGTTCCTCGAGTGGGCGTCCTTCGCCGGCAACCGCTACGGCACCCCCTGGTCGTCCATCCGGGACGCGCTGCATCAGGGCCGCACGGTGATCCTCGAGATCGAAATTCAGGGAGCCCTCCAGGTCCGGCGCCGCTTTCCAGACGCGTTGCTCATCTTCCTTGCGCCACCGTCCGGTGAGATCCTGGAGAAACGCCTCCGCGGACGCGGGACCGAAGACGAGGACCGCATCGGCGAGCGGCTGGCGTTGGGGGAGTGGGAGATCGAGCAGGCCCGCAAGTTCGACCACGTGATCGTGAACGACACCGTCGACGGCGCCGTCGACGCCATCGGCCGTATACTCGGTCTTTGACCCCGCTACGCCGGGCGCCGAACCCGCTGTGCGAAGCGCTGATCAGCGCATGTCGCCGCCACCACCATTCTGGGGAGTGATCCGCCATCGCCACCATCGACGACCTGCTGTCGAAGGTCGACAGCAAGTACACGCTCGTGCATCTGTCGGCCCGACGGGCGCGCGAGATCAACGCCTACTACCACCAGCTCGGCGAGGGTATCCACCAGTTCGTCCGGCCGCTGGTCGAGCACGTCGACAGCAATAAGCCGTTGTCGATCGCGCTGGAGGAGATCG
>WHTG01000303.1 GCA_009377835.1 Nitriliruptorales bacterium | reverse complement strand
TGGTCAGAGCGCTGCCTTCACACGGCAGAGGCCACAGGTTCGAGTCCTGTTGCGCCCACAGTTGTTGCGCCCACAGATGAAGAACTGGGGTTGACAGCGTGATCCGGTTGGACCATTTCGGCGCTGGTTCTCCATCTGGCCCCCCACCTGTCCGATCAGGTAGGCGTGGGGGACGAACCGGACGAATCGGCGGCTGACGACCGCCACATCGGCGGCGCGACGACTGGCGCCTTGATCGCCTACGTCCGCAGGACGAGCGGCGACGAGGCGCTCGCGCGAGTACTCGCCGCGGCTGGCGAGACCCGGAGCGCGGAGCATCTCAGCGACACGACCACGTGGAGCTCGTACCCCCGAGCCGTCGCGCTCCTCAAGGCAGCGGCCGACGTGACCGGTGAAGTAGACGTCGCCCGGAGTGCCGGCGAGGAACTGCTGCGCCAGTACGCCGACACCGAGGTCGCGGCGCTGCTGCGCTCGCTCGGTTCGCCCGTCGAGGTGCTCCGCAACGTCACGGCGACGGGAGGGAAGTACTCGACCGTCACGGAGATGGACGCGGTCGACGTGGCCGACGGCCGTGTCGTGATCGCAGCGCGCTCGAAGCCGGGCTTCACCCGCGATCCGCGGTTCTGCGCCTACACCGCGGGCGTCCTGTCCCAGGCAACGCCCCTGTTCGGGTTGCCGCCGGCATCGGTCACCGAAGTCGAGTGCCAGACCCGAGGGAACGAGTACTGCCTGTACGAGGTCACGTGGGACCCCGACGCGGCGGCCGACGACGACGTGGCCCGCAAGTGCGCGCACCTGGAGTCAGAGCTTCAGGCGCTGACCAACCGGTTCGAGGCGCTCCAGGCGAACGCCTCCGAGCTCGTGACTGCCAGCACCGTCGACGACCTCCTAAGGACGGTTGCCCGTCGAGTCGGGCTTGCCGTGCGCGCCCCGCGCCACCTCCTCGCGGTACGACTGTCGCCGACCGAGCCGATCCGGGTCCACTACAACGGCTTCCCGTCGGACGACGCAGCACAGGCAGCCGCCGAGCACCTGCTCGCCGACAGCGCGGCTGACGACTCCGGTTCCCGGTTGGTCGTCGACGTCGCCACGCCCCGGTCGTCGTTCGGGCGGATCGCCGCCCTTCACGACGACGGCGCCCGCTTCTTCACCCAGGAGCGCCGCCTCCTCGAGGCCTACGCCGGCCACGTCGCCGCCGCGCTCGAGACGGCCGCTGCACTCGAACAGGCCAGGCGCGAGAACATGACGGCTCGCGCCCTGCTCCACCTGGCCCGCGAGCTCTCCGGCCTCGGGAGGCCTGAGGACGTCGCGGCGCGTGTCATCACCGCGATGTCGGCGGTCGTCGACTGCGACCAGAAGTCGGTGCTGCTGTGGGACGCGGAACAGGGCGTCCTCGAGTTGGCAGCGTCCGCCGGCATGTCGGAGGAGACGCAGCGGTTCATGGAGGCGCTCGCCATCTCGCCCGTCGACACCGCCGCCCTCGAGACGATCCTTCGCACCCGGGCGCCGATGTTCCTCACCCGCGAGACGGTCGACGACTTCCTGGCACCGCTGTTCGAGCGCGCCGGCGTCGAAAGCGTCGCCGTAGTCCCCATCACCGCGGGCTCGGAGTTCTTCGGCGTCATCACGGCCGGCTTCGTCGACTCGGAAGCACTGCGGGGCGGCGATGTCGATCTCATCGAGCGGCTCGCCGGCCTCGCCGACCATGCCGCCACCGCACTGCAGAACAGCTACCTGCTCGAGCGCGTCCATGCCCAGTCGCTGCACGACTCGTTGACCGGGCTGCCGAACGCTCGCTTCCTCGAAGACCGGGTCACCTCGGCTCTGGCACACGCGCGGCGGGACGGCAGCAAGCTCGCCTTGCTGTTCATCGACTTCGACGAGTTCAAGCCGGTGAACGACGTGTACGGCCACGCGGCCGGCGACAAGGTGCTCATCGAGGCTGCCGGGCGCATGCGCGCCGTGCTGCGGAGCGGCGACACCGTCGCGCGCCTCGCTGGCGACGAGTTCGTCATCGTCCTCCCGGGTCTCGCCACGAGCCAGGACGCCGACGCGGTCGCGGACAAGCTGTCCGCCAGCCTGCAGCTGCCGTACTCCATCGGTGACGAGACGGTCGCCATCTCCGGCAGCATCGGGATCGCCATGTTCCCCGACGTGGCCGATGAGTACCACACTCTGGTACGGGCGGCCGACACCGCGATGTACCAGGCGAAGCGCCGTCGCCGGGCCACCTACGGGTACGGCCACTCAGCCTGACGGCGCAGCCGGCCTGCGCATCAGCGGCCTGTCAGTGCACACGCTGCGCCGGTTCGGATCGTCACCGCTGACACGCGGCGAAGAGGCCACAGGTTCGAGTCCTGTTGCACCCACCCGCGAACGCCGTGGTCCAGCACCGCCGAGCAACGGCCGCGTCCCTGCGACCGCCGCGGTCATTGCTGTTGGCGCAGCATCTGGTTGAGTCGGGCAGCTTGGCGCATCTGATGGTCGCGCTCAGCGAGGTTCGGCGC
>WHTG01000227.1 GCA_009377835.1 Nitriliruptorales bacterium | reverse complement strand
CGGGAGGCGATCGTCCGCCGGCGCTGCCTCCGTCATGTCGCGCCCTCCCCGAGCATCAGCTGGTGTCGTCGGTTTCCATCCAGGCCACCACGGTGCCGACGTCGATCGTCTCGTCGTTGCCGACGACGATCTCCAGCATGGTCCCCGTGTAGGGCGCCTCGAGCTCCGTCTCGACCTTGGCGGCCTCGACCGTCGCGATCGGCTCGTCCTCGGTGACCTCGTCACCCGGGCCCTTGAGCCACTCCAGGATCGTGCCCTCGCTCATGCCCATGCCGTACTGCGGCAGGCGGACCTCGCGCCTCATGCGGACGTTCCCGCGCCGACGGCACCCACAGACTGACGGAGGGCGGCGGCGATCCGCTCCGGAGTGGGGTACAGGCCCTTCTCCAGCGCCGGGCTGTACGGGATCTGGATGTCCGGTGTCGTCACCCGGCGGATCGGACCGCGCAGCGCGTCGAACGCCTCCTCCGCGACGACCGCCGAGATCTCCGCGGCTGCGCCGCACGTGCGGTGCGCCGGATCGGCGATCACCAGGCGACCCGTGCGGCGCACCGACGCCAGGATCGCCTCCGTGTCCATGGGCACCAGCGTGCGCGGGTCGATCAGTTCCACGGCGATGCCCTCCTCGGCGAGTTGCTCGCAGGCCTTCACGGCGTGCGGCACGGATCCCGAGATCGCGACCAGTGTCACGTCGTCGCCTTCACGGACGACGTTCGCCACGCCGATCGGCACGTCGTACGGCTCGTCGGGGAGATCCTGCTTGGCGAACCACAGCGTCGCGTCCTCGAAGATGACCACGGGATCGTCCATGCGCACCGCCGACTTCAGCAGGCCCCTCGCGTCGTACGGCGTTGCCGGCGCAAGGATCGTCAGACCCGGCACGTTCATGAACATGGGATACGGGCGGTCGGAATGGTGCGCCGCCATCGACGAGCCGTAGAACATGCTCGCCCTGTACACGATCGGGATCGTCGCCTGCCCGCCGAACATGTACCGGTTCTTCGCGACCTGGTTCACGAACTGGTCCATCGCCATGTACATGAAGCTGGCGTAGGTCAGGTCCACGATCGGTCGCAGCCCTGTCATCGCAGCGCCCGCCCCGAGGCCCGCGAACCCCTCCTCCGAGATGGGCGTGTCCCACACGCGCTCACGGCCGAACTTCTCGACGAACCCGGGCGCCGTGCCGTACAGGTTGCTGCGGATGTCCTCACCCAGGACCACGACCCGCTCGTCCTCCTCCATCGCCTCGAGCTGGGCCTGGCCGATGGCGGACAGGTACGTCATCGTCGTCATGGTGTGCTCCTCACGCGGTCGGCGCCGGCGTGACGACGCGGGTCGAGTACAGGTCTTCGTACGCCTCGGCGGGCTCGGGGAACTCGCTGTCGCGGGCGAACTTCACCGCCTCGTCGACCTCGGCCTTCACCTCCGCCTCCAGCGCGTCGAGGGTCTCGCCGTCCACGTCGTGCTCCTGCGACAGCACACCGCGGAACCGCACGATCGGGTCGCGCGACAGCCAGTACGCGTGCTCGTCGTCGGGCCGGTAGACCCCGGCGTGGCGTAGACCCTCCGAGTGCTCCGAGTAGCGGTAGGTTTTGACCTCCACCAGCGAGGGCCCGCCACCCGCGCGCGCATGCTCGACGGCGTCGTCGACCGCCCGGTGCACCGCGAGCACGTCCTGGCCGTCCTCCACGGTGACTCCCGGCATGCTGTAGGCGACCGCCCGGTCGGCGATGTTTGCCACCGACGTCGCCTCCGACGCGGGTGTCGTCACGGCGTAGTGGTTGTTCTCGCACAGGTAGATGACAGGCAGCTTCCAGATCGACGCCAGGTTCATCGACTCGTGCAGCACGCCCTGGTTCGCGCCGCCGTCGCCGAAGAAGCACAGCGACACCTGGTCGGTGCCGAGCACCTTCGCGGTGAACGCCGCTCCGGTTGCGATCGGCACCGCCGAGCCGACGACGCCGGACTCGCCGAGGCTGCCGACGCGGAAGTCGGCGAGGTGCATCGACCCGCCCTTGCCTTTGCAGACTCCGGTGCGCTTGCCGAAGATCTCGGCCATCAGCGGGCCCAGCGGCGACCCCTTCCCGATCGGGTGACCGTGGGAGCGGTGGTTGCCCGTCATCCAGTCGTCGTCGCGCAGCGCGTAGCAGGCGCCGACCACCTCCGCCTCCTGCCCCAGGGACAGATGGGCGCTGCCGGCGATCTCGCCGCGCTTCGCGAAGCGCTTCACGGCCTCGTCGAACAGGCGCACCCGGATCATGCGGCGCTGCATCTCCAGCAGGTCGTCGACTTCCAGCCGCAGCGGCTGCGCGACGTCGGTCACGGCGGATCCTTCCTTCGTCAACGGGGGGCCAGGGCGGCCAGCGTGCGCTTGACGGCGTCGGAGTACGGCTCGTCCGGTGACACCGGGTCCGGCATGACGGCGACCGTCGCGACACCCGTGGACTGCCATGCCGCCAGCTGCTCGCGGCAGCGCTCGGGCGGTCCGACCAGGCAGTACTCGTCGATGAGCCGGTCGGATATCGTGGCCCGGAGTGCGTCCTGGTCGCCTTCGAGGAACGCCTCACGCGCCCGTGCGGCCTCGTCGACGAAGCCGGCGCGCGCCAGCGCCGCGTTGTAGGCGGGCAGACCGACCCAGTACGTCAGCGACCGCCGCGCCGAGTCGCGTGCAGCGGCGAGGTCGTCGTCGACGAAGGCGTGCAGCGCGAAGTCGATCGGCACGTGCGCGCTGCGCCCCGCTTCGGCAGCACCTTTCGCCACGGCGTCGGCCAGTGCGGCGATCCCGGTCCGCGGTACGAGGTACACCATGAGACCGTCGGCGCACGTCGCGCCCGCGGCCGCCATCTTCGGTCCCACAGCCGCGGCATAGACGGGAAGCGGGTGCCTCGGTGTCCTGACGTCCAGGCGCTTGCCCTGGTACGTCTGCACCGGCAGGTCGGGATAGCGGTCGTGGATACGGCCGCCGAGGATCTCCTTGACATCGGTGATGTATCGGGGAAGGTCCTGCAATGGCCGGCCGACATCGACGCCGACCGCCTCCACGCGCGGCCGGTGGCCCAGTCCCAGACCCAGGACGAACCGCCCGCCCGACAGGTCGCTGATCGTCACGGCCGCCTGCGCGGCGATCAGCGGATGTCGCAGGTACGAGATCGACACGAAGCTTGCGACGCGGATGGTCCGCGTGGCCAGGGCGATGGCGAGGTCGATCGCTAACGCGTCAGTCAGCGACTCGGTCGTGTAGCACGCGTCGTAGCCGAGCTCGTCGGCGGTGCGTCCGAGGTCCACGATCTCGTCGAGTCGGGCGTCGGCGAACGTCAGCAGCGCGACTCCCAGATCAGGCAACGCGTGGGCTCCTTCGCCGGACGGGCACCGATGCGGTGCCACCGCTAGGCTATGGAGCCACCAGACATGCGGACATGGCCGCCGGGACAACTCCAACGTCACCGCGTTGTGGCAACTCTCAACGACCCGGGCCTGTTGTTGGGCGAGGGTTGTGTGCCGGCAGCCGAGCGAGGGGCTTTGCGATGCAACGTGACGTGACGTTTCACAGCCGGGGGGTCGAGTGCGCCGCCACCCTGTACCTGCCGGACTCCGGCGCCGGTCCCTACCCGACGGTGGTGATGGGCGGCGGCTGGTGCTACGTCAAGGAGATCGTGATGCCGCACTACGCGGCGGCGTTCACCGACACCGGTCTGACGTGCCTCGCGTTCGACTACCGGACCCTGGGCGCCAGCGGCGGCGAGCCTCGACAGCACATCGACCCGTGGGAGCAGATCGAGGACTACCGCAACGCGATCAGCTGCGCAGAGAAGCTCGACGAGGTCGACGAGTCGCGTCTGGGCGCGTGGGGGATCTCCTACAGCGGCGGTCACGTGCTCATCCTCGCCGCGATCGAGCCGCGGCTGGCTTTCGTCGTCTCCAACATCCCGGTCGTCGACGGGTACGTCAACATGCGACGCGTCCATGGCGAGCGGCGGTTCGCCGAGCTCACACGTGCGCTGTTGGCCGACCGGCGCGCGCGGTTCGACGATCCCGACGCGCGCGGGTACCTGCCCATGTCCGCCGACGATCCGGACACCACGCTGTCGACGTGGCCGTTCTCCACCATCAAGGAGGTCTTCAGCAAGATCGCCGAGACGGAGGCGCCCCGGCATGTCCACGAGTCGACGACCGAGTCGACGGAGCTGCTGCTGAGCTACACCGTCTTCCCTTACCTTCCGCGCGTGACGAACCTGCCCGTGATGATGGTCGTGGCCGAAGGCGACGACATCACGCTGTGGGACCTGGAGATCGACGCGTTCAACCGGCTGCCGACACCGAACAAGCAGCTGGTGGTGCTGCCCGACACGAGCCACATGACGCTGTACTCGAGCGCGTCGCACCTGGAGATCGCCGCCGAGCGGACGTCGCAGTGGCTCGCCGACGTGGTGGCGCCCGCCACGCGGTGAGGGCCGTCACAGCCTGAGGTACTGTTCGAGCCGCTCCGGGTGCGCCCGGAGCTCCTCGGTCGTGCCCTCGGCCACGATGACACCCTGGTCCAGCGCGTACGTGCGATCTGCCAGGGACAGGGCCATCTGGCTGTCCTG
>WHTG01000202.1 GCA_009377835.1 Nitriliruptorales bacterium | reverse complement strand
TGGCCGGCGCCGGCGGGACGGGCGCCGTCGGAGCGCCGCCGCCGCCGTCCTGCAGGCCGCCGGCGCCGAGGTGCTCGTGCTCGACATGGAGGCCTTCACCGGCGCGCCGCCACCGCGCGTCGGCCTGGTCGTCGACGCATTGGTGGGGTCCGGCATCACCGGCCCACTGCGCGGTGCGGCGCTGGCGCTGCTGAACGCGATGCGGCTGCGCGCTGTTCCAATCGTCAGCGTCGATGTCCCCAGCGGCCTCGATCCCGGCACCGGGATGATCGGCGACACCGTGTCCGCAGACGTGACGGTGGCCATCGGCGCGGTGCACCCGGGCCTGCTGTTGCCTGGCCTGGCGCCGTTCATCGGCGACCTGTACCTGGCGTCGCTGGACGGTGCTCGCGCGCCGCTGGTCCGTGTGGTCGGTGCACCCGACGCGCCGACATGGCGCGAGTAGCCTCCGACAGGGCCCCCGTATCCCAACCGGCAGAGGAAGGCGACTTAAAATCGCTTCAGTCTGGGTTCGAGTCCCAGCGGGGGCACAAGGTGATTCCGGCGGCGTGAGATGTCAGGATTCGCCGCGCTCCAGCGCCTGCCCCGACACGAATCGGACGCCGTCGACGCTGTTGAGGTTGGAGTAGATGGCTGGGACGTCGGAGCCGCGGCAGCGCACCAGCATGGTGGCGGTGAAGTGGTCGCCGAGCAGAGCGAGATCCATCTGCCGGACCTGCGCGCCGACCGCCCGCAGCGCCTGCTCGCCCTGCTGCAGCGCCGGCAGGTCGTCGGCGACGAACTGGAACGTCCGCTCGTCGTATCCGAACCGGCGGGTCAGCCGGGTCGACAGCGAGTCGACGGGCGCGAGGAAGACCAGAGTCACGACGACCAGCGCGACCGCGATGCCGTAGTCGCCGAGGCCGACGCACAGGCCGACCGCCATCGCGGACCACAGCGCCGCCGCGGTCGTGAGCCCGTGGACGCGGCCGCCGGACGCGAAGATGACCCCGGCGCCCATGAAACCGATGCCGGTAACCACCTGCGCGGCGATGCGCGTGGGGTCGCTGCCGCCGGCCGTTGCCGCGCTGGTCGAGACCCACCCCAGCGCGGCGGAAGCGACGGCGACCACGACGTGTGTCCGAAGCCCCGCCGCCTTCCCCCGCAGTTCCCGCTCCAGCCCGACCGGAACGGACAACCCGGCCGCGATGAGCACCCGCCACAGTGGTTCCAGGTCCAACCTTCAGCTCCCCTGAGGCTGTGCGTGGCCACGCATGAGGATCGCTGCGGATTCGGCTGGATCGGGACGCGACCACTCCGCGGCCCCCGCAAGCCGGCTGCGCACGTAGCGGCGTGCAACGAGCGCGGCCCGATCGTCGTCGTGTTTGGCCAGCCGGTACGCCGCGTGTTCGCACAGCAGCGCCGCGGTGTAGGCGCGCCCCAGGCGGATGGCGAACTGGCGCATCCCCGCCTGCACGACGGCGGTATCGGCTGCGTGCCATCCCTGGGCATCCGACATCAGCCGGTCGCGCTCGGCTGCGACCAGTCGCACGGACTCCGCCAGGGCCACCACGTCGGCGTCGCCCAGCCGGGCAGCAAGGTCCTCGAACAGCGCCGGCAGGACGGCGTTGCGCGTCGCGGCCCGGAGCAGGTCCAGGCTGAGCACGTTCGTCGTGCCCTCCCAGATCGGAAGGACCTGGGCGTTGCGCAGCAACAGCGGCAGTCCCGTGTCCTCGATGTAGCCTGCGCCGCCGAACGCCTCCAGGGCCTCACTGGCCAGGGCGACCGCGTCCTTGCCGGTCAGCAGCTTGGTGACGGGGATCAACGCGCGCAGGGACTGCTGCTCGGCGTCGGTCGCCGTGCCGTGCTCGGCGCGGCCGATGAGATGGGCGACGCGCACCGTCAGCGCGAACGCGGCCTCGGCGTCGACACTCATCGCGGCCAGGGTTTCGGTGTGCAGCGGCAGGTCGATCAGCCGGCTGCCCGTGGCTTCCCGCACGCGGCTGTACGCGACGGCCAGTTCGACACCCCGTCGCATCCCGCCGCTCGCGCCCATCGCGTTGTGGAAGCGGGTGATGTTGAGCATCCCGCTGATCTTGCGGACGCCGTGCTCGACGGGGCCGACGGGCGTTGCGAATGCGCCGTCGAGCGTCAGTTCGGCCGTGGGCATCGACTTCGTACCCAACTTGTCCTTCAGGCGGTTGATGCGGATCGTGTCGCCAATCTGCGATTCGCCGGTCCGCGGATCGATTCGCTCGACCAGGAACAGTGCCAGTCCGCGGCTCCCGCTCTCGGCGCCTTCCGGTCGCGCCAGCGCGAGCGCGCAGTTGGCGGTCGTCGCCGACGTGAACCACTTCGTGCCGTGCAGCGTCCAGCTTCCATTCGCCCCCTGGCGGGCGATCGTCGCGGTGCGGCTGACATCTGAGCCGCCCTCCCGTTCGGTCATCCACTGACCGCTGGTCCACGCCGCGTCGGGGTCGCGTGAGGTCAGCCGCGCGACGACCCGGTCCCGAAGCGGGACGTCGGCGTGGTCCAGCAGCACCCGTGCGGCCGCGTCCGTCATGGCCACCGGGCAGGTGTAGGTCGCCGACGAGGGGCCGTAGAGGTGGTGCAGTGCCATCTGCACAACACGCGCATGCTCTTTGTACCCGGTGGCCTCGGTGTCGTACGGCACGGCGCAAAGCCCCAACCGGACCTGCCATGTGTGCAGTTCCTCCCAGGCGGGGCTGACGGCGATCTGGTCGCTGCGCCGGCCCCATGCGTCGAAGGGAATGTGGCGCGGCTGGTCGCGCTCCGCCTCCGCGGCGAGGTCGTGCAGTGTGGTCGCCGCCAGACGGCCGAGTTCGGCAAGCTGCGGCCGAACGCCGGCCAGCATGTCGACGGGGAGCAACCGCTCGAGATGCTCCTGCAGCGGCACGTCGGAAACCCAGGTGTCGGGCAGCACGGGCGGCGATTGGAAGAAGGGCATTCGGGCTCCTCGGGCGAGGTGGCGCAAGCGTGCAGGTTCACATATGCCCGGGTCAACCCTGACGCACCGGCTAGGCTCGCCCTCATGTGCCCAAGAAGCGAAAAGGTAGGACCGTAAGGTGGCCGAAGAAGAACGCATCGCGCTGTTCATGGACTACGAGAACCTGGCGATCGGTGCGCGCGACGATCTGGGCGGCATGGAGTTCGACCTCCGGCCGCTCGCCGATGCCCTCGCCGAACGCGGCCGCGTCGTCGTTCGGCGTGCGTACGCGGACTGGTCGTACTTCGAACCGGACCGCCGCAACCTCACGCTGCACCATGTCGAGCTCATCGAGATTCCACAGCGCCTCGGCGCGGTGCGAAAGAACGCCGCCGACATCAAGATGGCCGTCGACGCCATCGAGCTGTGCTTCGTGCGCGACTACATCACGACGTTCGTGATCTGCACGGGCGACAGTGACTTCACGCCGCTGGTCGGCAAGCTGCGGGAGCTGAACCGCCGGGTGATCGGCGTCGGGTTGGAAGCTTCGACGTCGCGGATGCTGCCGCCGGCGTGTGACGAGTTCCTGTTCTACGAGCGGCTGGAGGGCGTGAACATCCCGCCGCACACCAAGAAGCGCGGCGCGAAGGACACCGGTCGACGCGGTCGTGGCGGTGGTGGGGGGCGGGGCCAGCAACCAACCGAAGTCGCCGCAGTGCCGGAGCCGGCGCCCGTGGACGACGGGGCGGACGACACCGACACGCCTGCCGCCACCGAGCCCCCGGATCTGGGCCGGCTGGTGACCCAGACCCTGTCCGGGCTGCAGCGCAGTTCCGGCGGTGCGGTGCTGGCGTCCACGCTCAAGCGGGCGCTGCTGCGCAAGGATCCGACATTCTCCGAGGCCGACTACGGGTTCCGCGCCTTCGGCGAACTGCTGCGCCACCTCGCGGACCGCAATGTCATCGAGCTGTCGACGGGATCCGCCAAGGGTGATCCCGAGGTCGGATTTCCGGAGCAGGGCAGCAACGAGGAGGACGCGTTCGAACTCCTGCAAGGGGTCGTCGCCGACCTGGAGGCCCGGGGGGGACCGCCGCCGCTGTCCGGGCTGAAGGACCAGCTGCGCAAGCGCCAGCCGGAGTTCAGCGAGAAGAGCTTCGGCTTCGGCGGTTTCCTGCAGTTCTGCAAGGCGGCGCGGACCAGGGGTCTGGTCGACATGCGTTGGGACGAGGCGGCTGACGACTACGTCCTGACGGCGGTGCAGACCTCTGCGAAGACGTAACGCAGCAGAAACGATCCGGCGACGGTCGGGAAACCCCTGCGCGCAATAGTCTCGCCGAAGGAACCCAGGAGGGACCCATGAAGCTGGTTGTTGCCATCATCAAGCCGTTCAAGGTCGAGGACGTCAAGGACGCGTTGCGGGACGTCGGCGTCAATGGCCTGACTGTCTCGGAGGCTCGGGGATTCGGGCGTCAGCGGGGACATACGGAGGTCTACCGCGGCGCCGAGTACCAGGTCGACTTCCTGCCCAAGACGCGCCTGGAGATCATGGTCGACGACAGCCAGCTCGACGGCGTGATCGACGCCATCGTGAAGTCGTCGCGGACGGGCAAGATCGGCGACGGCAAGGTCTTCGTCGTGCCGCTGGAAGAGGTTGTCCGCATCCGCACGGGTGAGCAGGGGCCGGAGGCGCTCTGAGCCCCGGCGGCGCGGCCGCACGCCTGGACACGGCGGCGGTCGAGAGGCCACCCGGGGTCGCGTGGTGCAGGGCCTGGACCGACCGCGTCGACGCCACCCTCACCGAGTTGCTCGGCCACCAGCGTGGCGTCGCCGTGATCGCGCTGGGTGGGTACGCGCGGCGCGAGCTGTGTCCGGCGTCGGACGTCGATGTGCTGCTTCTGCACGACGGCTGGCACCAGACCGGCCTGGAGGCGCTGGTCGAACGCCTGTGCTACCCGCTGTGGGACGCACGGCTGTCGGTCGGGCACGCGGTGCGTACCCCTGCCGAGGCTGTCAAGGACGCCGGGGAGCGAATCGACTCGGCGACGGCGGTGCTCGACCGGCGTTTGGTCGCCGGCGACGGTGGTCTCGCAGACGCCCTCACGTCACGGGTCCAGCGGTGGGTCCGGCGGCGGGGAGCGGCGCTCGCCGTGCAGCTGGCAGCGGCGGACGCGCTGCGACACCAGCAGGACGACACACATCCGGGGATGCTCGAACCGGACCTGAAGGGCGGCGCCGGAGGACTTCGTGACATCCACAGCCTGCGCTGGGTCGCCGGGTGGATGGTCGGGGAGGTGGGGCTGGATCCACTGGTCGCCGCCGGCTACCTCGGCGCAACGGACCGCCGGCGC
>WHTG01000215.1 GCA_009377835.1 Nitriliruptorales bacterium | reverse complement strand
CTCGTCGGGGAAGTCGATGGGCAACCTGTTCGCGATCTGTTCGGGGCTCCACGATCGAGCCCAGCGGCGGTCCTGACGACGGCCGTGGCGTCGCTTCTTGTACGCCACCTGGGGCCCGTCCAGCAGTGTGCCGTCCGGACGAGCGATCTTGCCGCCCAACCGCTCCTGCACGTACTCACGCAGCCGGTCGTTGGTCGCCAGCTTCGCCGACTTGGGACGGCTGGCCCGGTGGTCACGGTGCCACTGCGCGACGCCCGCGCGGTACTCGAGCTTGCCACCCCGGGTGGCGGCATTGCGACGCAACTCGCGCGCGATCGTCGACGGCGACCGCCCCAGCCGTCGTGCGACCTCCCGAACCGAGACGTTCTGAGCACGCAACAGCGCGATCTCCTCCCGCTCGGCAAACGACAGGTAGCGGCCGGTCGGCTCGTCGAAACGGATCGACACCCTCACGACGCGCGCCAGCCTCAGCGGCCGCGGTCAACGACGGACACTCCTGCAGATGGTCGAGCATCAGACGCACGCAGCGTTGCTTGACATTGGGATCGATCTTCTTGGGCATGGTGCGCATCCTTGCAACTCAGAAAGATGCGGCACGAAACCTGGGGCGCTTCAACATGCTGCGGGACATTTGCGACCGCTACGGCGTTGCGCGCCTGGATGTCTTCGGCTCAGCCGCTCGCGACCAGGCGAGGCCTGACAGTGACGTCGACGTCTTGTACGAGTTGGCCCCCGGCGCACGCCTTGGGTAGGAGATCGAGGATCTCGCCGACGAGCTGTCGGCGCTGCTTGGACGACTCGTTGACCTGGTGTCGTGACGCGGCTTGCACGAGCGTCTGCGCGACCAAGTTCTGAGCGAGGCCCGATTGCTGGACGACCGCGACGACGGCAGCGATCGTTTATTTGCACGCCGAGAAAAATTGCATCATGTGCAATATTACGCTACGATCACGATATGCATGGGCTTCGAGAGTCGAAGAAGCGCCAGACGCGCGATGCACTGGCCCGTTGCGCGCTGGAACTGTGTGTCGAGTCGGGCGTCGAGGCGGTGACGGTGGCCGCCATCGCGGACCGTGCCGGGGTATCGAGGCGGACGTTCTTCAACTATTTCTCCAGCAAGGAAGAGGCGGTGTTGGGTGGGGACGCGGCTCGCGCGCAGCGTCTTGCGGAGCTGTTGGCGGCCCGGCCCGATGATGAACCTGTGTGGGATGCTGTGCGCGGCGCCTGGGCCCAACTGCTGGCGGATCATGGCGAGCCACAGCGCGACTGGCTGGCCCGCGCTCGGCTGGTGAGGTCGAACCCGTCGCTGATGGGCCAGCAGCGTGCGACCTACGCCGAGATGGAGACGCGGCTGGTGACCGAGGTGGCGCGGCGCACGGGACAAGACGCCGACGCACTTTCGTGCCACGTGCTCGTCGCAATAGCCGTCGCGGCGGTGCGCGTCGCGATCAACCACTGGATCGACGTTTCATCCGACGTCGGCCTGGCGGACCGTGTCGACCAGGCGCTGTCGTTGGTAGCCGGAGCCGCGGATCCCACCAGCAAGCCGCACGCGCCTACCGGTTGACCGTCGCCCATGCCGTCGGCGCCCGCCACGGCGCTGTCCACCGCCGTACGAAAGGCTGCATCGATGCCATCACCAGCGCCAACGGGTCAGGCCGCGGCTGCCGACGCCCCACCTCAGCGGGTCGGCCTGATCTTTACGGGCCTGATCTTGGCCATGCTGCTGGCCGTGCTCGACCAGACGATCGTCGCCACGGCGCTGCCCACGATTGTCACTGACCTTGGCGGACTCAACCACCTGTCCTGGGTGGTAACGGCCTACTTGCTCGGTGTGACCGTCACCACGCCGTTGTACGGCAAGATCGGTGACCAGTTCGGACGCAAGCCGATCTTTCTGGCCGCCATCGGGATCTTCCTCGTCGGGTCACTGCTGTCAGGCACGTCGAACTCGATGGCGCAACTGATCGCCTGGAGGGCCGTGCAGGGTGTCGGCGGCGGCGGCCTGATGGTGCTGGCGCAGGCGATCATCGCCGACGTCGTCAGCCCGCGGCAGCGTGCGCGCTATCAGGGCTACTTCGGTGCGGTCTTCGGAGGCGCGTCGGTAGCCGGTCCGCTGATCGGGGGGTTCTTTACCGACCATCTGTCGTGGCGGTACGTCTTCTACGTCAACCTGCCGCTGGGCATCATTGCCCTCGCAGTCGCCGCAGCCACCATTCCGTCGGTTCGCCGCCGCGTGTCGCACTCGATCGACTACCTCGGATTCGCGCTGCTCAGCGCGGGCGTCACCTGTTTGGTTCTGCTCACGACGTGGGCAGGCGGCCAGTACGCGTGGGGCTCGCCGATGATCCTCAGCCTTGCCGCTGCGGCGACCGTGCTGCTTGTTGCTCTCACCTTTGTGGAGCGTCGCGCCGCCGAACCCGTGCTGCCGCTGCGCCTTTTCCGCGACCGGACGTTCGCCGTGGCCTCTGGCATCGGCTTCGTCGTCGGGTTCGGCATGTTCGGAGTGATCAGCTTCCTGCCCCTGTTCCTGCAGATCGTGACAGGATCTTCCGCGACCGGCTCCGGGCTGCAGTTGCTGCCCCTGATGGGCGGTTTGCTGGTGACCTCGATCGCCTCCGGGCAGGTCATCGCCCGCACCGGTCATTACCGCGTGTTCCCGATCCTCGGCACGGGTATCGCCATGATCGGCATGTTCCTGCTGTCCACGATGAGCCCGGACACGTCCGCCGCGACCGTCTCGGTGTATATGGCGGTGATCGGTGGCGGGCTGGGGCTCGTGATGCAGGTCATCGTGTTGGCCGTGCAGTCGTCGGTTGCGGCGCGTGACATGGGTGCTGCGACGGCGAACGTCAACTTCTTCCGGTCCGTCGGCGGCTCCATCGGCGTCGCCGTGTTCGGGGCGGTATTCAACGCACAACTGAGCGGCGAGCTGGCTGCACGCCTGCCGGCCGACGTGGCGGCACAGGTGACGCAAGCGGGGGCGAACATCTCCGCGGTACTCGGCCGTCTGCCGGCCGCGCTGCGTCTTGACTACGTCACGGGCGTCGCGGAGGCGCTCACGACGGTGTTTCTGCTGGCGGTGCCGGTCGTGGCGATCGGGTTCGCCATCGCGTGGATGCTGCCCAACCTGCAGCTGCGCAGCACCGGCGTGAGCGAGGAGCTGGCACGCGAAACGGAGGCTGCGGTCGCCCCCGGCGCGACAACGATGTCCGTGGCGAGCGCATCACCGCCGGCGGACCCGGCATGACCCAACGAGATCCGAACGCGGGCTGCCATCGCGAGGATGACGGCGACCCAGAGGGCGTTGTCAAGTGATCGAAGCGCACGGACTGACCAAGGTCTACGGAGCCACGACCGCCGTTAACGACCTCAGCTTCACCGTCACACCCGGACATGTGACCGGCTTCCTCGGCCCGAATGGGGCCGGCAAGTCGACCACCATGAGGATGATCCTGGGGCTGGATCGGCCCAACGCCGGATCGGCGACCGTCAATGGTCGCCCTTACCGGCAGCACGCCGCACCCTTGCGTGAGGTCGGCGCCCTGCTGGAAGCCCGGTCGGTGCACACCGGGCGTTCCGCCTACAACCACCTGCTCGCCCTCGCCCACACCCACGGGATCCCCAAACGTCGCGTCAACGAGGCCATCGAGCTGGCCGGCATCGGCGCGGTCGCACGCAAACGCGCCGGGGGGTTCTCGCTTGGCATGGGTCAACGCCTCGGACTTGCGGCCGCGCTGCTGGGCGACCCCGCCACCGTCATCCTCGACGAACCCGTCAACGGGTTGGATCCCGACGGGGTGTTGTGGATCCGAAGCCTGCTGCAACGACTTGCCGCGGAGGGCCGCACCGTCTTCGTCTCCAGTCACCTGATGAGCGAGATGGCACTGGTCGCGACGCACCTGATCGTCATCGGCCGCGGACGGCTGATCGCCGACACCAGCGTGCACGCCTTCGTCGATCAGGCCGCCAGCAACTTCGTGCGGGTACGGTCGCCCCAGGCGCAGCAGTTGCAAGGATTGGCACAGCAACAGCGCTGGAACGTCACCGGTGACGGCGACACGCTCGCCATCACCGGCGCCCACGCCCACGAGGTCGGCGAGCTCGCCGCCAGGCATGGAGTGATCCTGCACGCCCTGTCCGACGAGCGCGCATCACTCGAGGAGGCGTTCATGAAGCTGACCGGTGACGTCGTCGAATATCACGGCACCGCCGACCTTCACCGCGACGCGGACGTAACCGAGGACCAGCGATGACGCCGCCAGCCGCAGGCGCAAAGGAGTTTGCGGGCGTGCGCGTCACGCCGCTGCGGGTGCTGCGCTCCGAATGGACCAAGTTCATCTCGTTGCGCTCGACGTACTACACGATGCTGGCCGCGGTCGTCATCATCGTTGGGCTGGGTGCCGCGTTCTCCGCTGCGGTCGCCTCCGCGGGGCCGCAAGGGCTGGAAGACTCAGGTCGCCGGGGCGGGCCCGACATGATGAATGCGATCGCCGTCAGCCTCAACGGTGTCTCGCTCGCCCAGCTCGCCGTCGGCGTTCTCGGCGTGCTGCTCATCAGTGGTGAGCACTCCACCGGAATGATCCGGTCGACGCTGATGGCCGTGCCGCGCCGACTGCCGGTGCTGTGGTCCAAGGCCGCGCTGCTCACCTTGGTCACCGTCACGCTGACCATCCCGGCCGCCTTCGCTGCTTTCGGCCTCAGCCAGTGGATACTGCGCGGCACGACGCTGCAAGCAGGCCTCGCCGACCCCGGCGTCGCGCGCGCCATCATCGGCGCCGGGCTGTACCTCTCCGTCACCGGTCTGCTCGGTCTCGGCCTCGGGGCAATCCTGCGAAGCACGGCTGGCGCCATCACCACCCTCGTCGCGCTGCTGCTGATCGCCCCCGTGCTCGTCCTCCCTCTGCCGTCCAACTGGCAACAAACCATCACGCCCTACCTGCCCGGCAACGCCGGCCAAGCAGTATGGACACTCGCCCCCGCATCCG
>WHTG01000019.1 GCA_009377835.1 Nitriliruptorales bacterium | reverse complement strand
TGTCGGGGACGCCGTCGGGCTGGGTCCGATGGGGTCCGGTGCGCCTGTCAACTCAGGGGACCGCCGACTCGCCGCTACCCGTACCGTCAGCGCGGCCGCTGATCCGTCTGCAGCGCCTGCGCCAGCCGGTCGCGCATGGTGCGCCGCTCGTCGTCGTCGGCGTAGGGATGGCGCGGCCAGAAGAACCCACGCAGCCCGTCCTTGCGCCGGCGTGGCACCACGTGCAGATGCAGGTGCGGCACGCTCTGGCTGACGATGTTGTTGATCGCCACGAAGGTTCCCTCGGCACCGACCACCTCATGCAGGGCTGCCATCAGGCGCTGTGCCATCTGCAACAGCGGCGCCATCAACGCGGGCGGCAGCTCGGCCAGCGTCGCCACATGTATCACCGGCACGATGAGGGCATGTCCGGCGAACACGGGCCTGTGGTCCAAGAACGCCGCCACCTCGTCGTTGCGGATGATCAGCTCGTCGCCGTTCTCGACGACGCGGCAGAAGACACAGTCAGCCATGCGCGGCAGCGTACGCAGTCCTCAGGTCAACTCGTCCAGGTAGTGCGGGAGCATCCGCTGCCACGTCGGCCACAGGTGATCCCACTCCGGGCCCCACGCGTCGACGCGATTGGGAATCCCTTTCGCCCCAAGCGCGTCTCCCATCCGCCACGAGTGATCCGCCGTCTCCCAACGCCCCTCGCCGGTGGCGAGCACCGCGTAGCGCTGGCGGAGCACATCCAGCTGCCACCCCTCGAGGTCCGGCAGGAAGTGGTGGGGTGAGGAGAAGTACAGGTCGTCGCTGGAGTGCCCGTCGTAGAACCGCTGGACGTCATAGGTGCCGCTCATGCCGATCGCGGCACCGATCGCGTCGGGATAGCGGCACAGCGTCGCGACCGCGTTGAACGCGCCGATCGAGGCGCCGGCGGTCACGATCAGCTGGTCGGTGCCGCCGGAGTCGGCACGGATGGCCGGGATCGCCTCGTGGTACACGGCCTGGTGGAACGCGTTGAGAATCCACAGCCGGTACTCCGGGGTGCCGATCTCGTGGAGCATGACGCGGCCGGCCACGCTGTCGCAGGAGTACAACTTCACCCGTCCGGCACTCAGCAGGTCGGAGCACGCGTCGACCAGCCCCTCCCGCTCGATCTCCTCGGCGTCGCCGCCGGCCGTGGGGAACACCAGTACCGGCCGGCCGACATCGCCCCACCGTGCGAGAGTCATGTCCTGCCCGACGCGTTCGGAATGCCACCGCTCCCAGCCCTTCACCGCGGCGTCCCTTCTACTCGTAGTACAGCTTGTGTGGGCCCGGGTAGATCCATGACAACCCGTCCCGGAGTTGATCGCGCCAGTTCTCCCAGGTGTGCCCGTCGCGGGCTTCGGTGTATCGCACGTCCATCCCCGTCTCGCGCAGCACCGGCACCATTGACCGGTTGCGCACGATCAGCGGCTCGTACACGCCGCAGGTGACGAACGCGCGGTCGACGACGCGCCGCGGCCGCGCCCGGAAACGGTTGATGAACTTCACCACAGGATCGAACGCGGGGCCGCCGCCGTGGTCGTTGCCGATGTCGGTGAAGACGAACGAGCCCGACTCGAGCAGCAGCGACCCGTAGAAGCCCGGAAAACGGTTGGCCGTCGAGAGCGCCGCCACGGCGCCGAAGCTGGACCCCATCAGGCAGCGGCCTGACGGACGTTGCACCAGCGGGAATTCCGCCTCCAGCCGAGGGACCAGTTCCTTGGTCAGGTAGCGGGCATGGGCCGCGTCGTCGGGGTATTCGATCAGCCGGTCGCCCGGGTGGGTGAACGCGACGACGACCTCGGCGACGTCGAGACGGTGAATCAGGTTGTCCAGCACGGTCTTGGCGGCGGCGTACCGCAGGTAGTCACCACCGTCGTGGACGACGAGCAGGGGGTAGCGCCGGGACGGCCGGAAGCGCGCCGGCAGGTACAGCGCCACGTCGCAGTCGCGACGCAGCGCGCGGCTGGGCACCACGAGGTCGGTCACTGCGCCCGGCCGCGTCTCGGGGTCCGGCTGCGTCCAGTCCGGGACCTCATACCCCGCCGCGTGGACGACCGAGTTCTGCCCCATCGGATTGTGCGAGATCCGCGGGTTGAGCGGATCGTCGGTCCACTCGCGGTGCTCGCCGCGCCTTACCTCCAGCTTGTACTCGATCCGCGAGCGCTCCGGCAGTTCGAGGACCAGGTACCACAGGTCGCTGTCGTGCACCCGGCGCAGAGGGATCGCGCTGGGAAGCCCGACGATCCAGTGGCGTAGCAGCACCTCGTCGGCGTCACCGCGGTACACGAAGGTGGCGCGGTCACCCTCCACGATCGGGAACACGTGCCGCTCGATGAACCGGTCGACAGCCTGGGCGTCCACCGGGCGGCGTTCCCGGAGCCGGTTGATCGCGAGCTTGCGCCCGCGTGGGCGCGCCCGGGCGGTTGTCACACCACCCTCTCCAACTCCTCGACCCGTCCGTCCCTGGTGAGCACGCGCGTACCGGGCGCACAGCAGTGGCGATCGGGGCAGTCGACACGCACGCCGTCGTCGAGCACGACGCAGTGGGCCGGGGTGAAACGCCGCGCGAACACCAGCACGTTGACGGGGTCCTCCAGGCGCAGGCGGCGCCGGGCGTGCGGCAGGGCGACGATGCCGTGGCACAAACCCAGGCCGCTGTCGTACACCTCCGCATAGCTGCGGCCGTCGGGGGCATGGTCGTTGAACAGGACGATCCGGTCGCACAACACCATCGCGCCGGCGGACCACGCCACGACTGCCTTGTCCGTCAACGCGGGCGCGACGTTGAACAGGTTCAGGCACCACAGCAGCGCGCCGATGTGGCCGCCGGCGATGGTCACGGCGGCGCACCGCTGCAGCGCGGAGGCGACGGCGGTCCGGTGCTCGACGATCGCGTCGCGCTCGTGCGGCAAGGTGCGGTCGTAGAACTCGGCGTGCACCTCACCGACCAGTTCCAGATGTCGGGCGTCCAGCGTGCGAACGGCGTCGATGGCGTCGTCGAGGGCGCTGGCCGCGACCGGGGCGTGAATGTCGCGGAGGACCAGCTCCGACACCGCGGCGATCGCATGGTCCAGCCGCAGGACGTAGACGGTGTGCAGTTCCTTGAGGGTGTCGGAGCGTTCGCGGGCGGCGGCGGCGAACTCGGCGTCACGTTGCATGACGTCCTGCCGGCGCCGGTACAGCCGGAGGTTGACACTGCGGCCGTCGAGCATCTCGTCGAGTTCGGCGTCGTCGGGCTCGCGTTCACGCCAGCCCGCGGTCACCGTCGCGACGGGACCGTCGACCTCCAGCGAGCGCACGGTGTTCCGCACCGACGGCCGGAAGCGCTGTGGCCCGAGGAGGATGACCGTCATTTCCTAACCGGCGTGCACGACGACGGTGCGCCCGACATCGTCGAGCATCCCCCGCAGCACGTCGTAGTCCGGATGGCGCATGCGCACGTAGGCGTTTGCCATGTAGCCGGCCTCGACCGGCTGAGTCGGCGTGCCGGGGTCGGGGAAGTGGGCGTCGATGACCCATTCGCCGTAGCGACGCTGGGCCTCGTCGACACCCGAGTACGCGGTGATGCTGCCGTCGCGCTCGGGACGCAGCGCGAGCATCCCCGCGGCGTAGCGGCGGGAAGGCGTGGTGTCCGGTTGCCCGTGGACGACGGCGTTGGCCCATTCGCGGTACAGGTCCATGTCGTTCCCCGCCGAGTACAGGTCCCACGCGCCGACGCCGGGCGGGCGGCAGCCGATCTCGGAGAAGCGCAGCCCCTTGGGCCCGAAGAACCACTCCATGTGCGTCGCCGACGTCCCGATACCCAGCGCGGAGAGGACGCGTCGGCCCATGTCCTTGAGCTGCTCATAGTCGGGCTCGCTGTCGACGCGGTTGGTGGCGATGAACTGCGGTGAAATCCAGCGCGTGCGCATCGCCTCCAGCACGTTCGGGAAGTAATGCGACACGAAGTCGTGCGCGACGTGACCGACGACTGCGATGGTGTCGTAGAAGCCCTCATGGCCCTCCACGAACTCCTCGACGGCGATCGACTGCACGCCTTCCGCGCCGAATTGTCCGAGTGCAGAGTCGAGTCCCCCTGCGTCGTCGACGCGGACCGTACCCGAGGCGCCGGCGCCTGCACGTGGCTTGAGGATCAGCGGATAGCCGACCTGCTCGGCGAAGGAGTGGACGTCGGCCACGCTGTCCGCTGCGGTCGACGCGGCCGTGGGCACCCCCGCCTCGCGTAGCGCCTGCTTCATCGACGGCTTGTCGCGGCACAGCCACGCGGTGCGCACGGAGGTGCCGGGGATGCCGGTCGCCTCCCGCACCTGGGCCGCTGCGAGGGTGTGCGCTTCGATTGTTGCCTCGAGGCGGTCGACCCACAGCTTGTCCTGGACCCGTCGCACGACCTCGGTCATGCGTGCGACATCGGTGACCGACGGCACCTGCTCGTAGTGGTGCAGCCAGCCGCGCGAGTCGTCGTCGAATGAGTCGACCGGGTACTCACCGATGCCGATCACGGTCGCGCCGACGGATGCAAGCCCGCGGACGAACTCGCGCTGGTTGGACGGGAAATGCGGCTCCACGAAGATGATGTTCACAGTGCGGGATCGTAACGCCGGTCTAGGCTTCGTCCCCGTGGTGTTCGCCGCCTTCGTCGCTCCCTTCCTGCTCGAGGCGACCGTCCGCTTCGCGGACTCCGCCGCACGGCTGCCCGGCGTCGACCTCGCGGTGATCACACACGAGCCGGCAGAGCATCTGCCCGCGCGGCTGCGGGAGTCGCTCGTCGCGCACTGGCAGGTGGACGATGCCCTGGACCCGGCGCAGCTGGTTGACGCGGTGCGGGGGCTGTCCAGGCAGCGCCGTCCGGTCGACGGGCTGCTCGGCGTCCTCGAGCAGGCGCAGGTGCCGATCGCCCGGGCGCGCGAGGTGCTGGGACTGTCCGGGATGGACGTGCGGGTCGCCACGAACTTCCGCGACAAGAACCAGATGAAGGATGTGCTGCGAGCCGCGGGTGTGCCGGTCGCGGCGCACCGTCTGGTCGGCGGGCCGGAGGCCGCGATCGACTTCGCCGCCGAGGTGGGGTTCCCGCTGGTCGTCAAGCCGCCTGCGGGCGCGGGAGCGCGTTCGACATTTCGCCTGGACGACGCTGTGGCGCTGCGGCGCTGGATCGAGGCGTCGCCGCCATCCGCCTCCAACCCGACCCTGGTCGAGGAGTTCCTGGCGGGCCAGGAGTTCACCTTCGACAGCGTCATGGTCGACGGTCGGGTCGAGTGGTATTCGATCGCGCGGTACCTGCCGGCGCCGCTGGAGGTCCTGCACCACCCGTGGATGCAATGGGCGGTCCTGCTGCCTCGCGACATCGGGGGCGACGACTTTGACGACATTCGCGCGATTGCTCCGGCGGCGTTGAGCGCGCTGGGGCTGCAGACCGGGCTCTCGCACATGGAGTGGTTCCGCCGCGCCGACGGGACCATCGCCGTCTCCGAGGTCGGGGCGCGACCCCCTGGTGCGCAGCTCACCTCGGCGCTGTCGTACGCACATTGCATCGACCTGTACGTCGAGTGGCCCCGCCTGATGCTGCTGCACGAGTTTGCGGCACCGCAGCGTCTGTGGGCGGTCGGCGTGGTGTACCTGCGCGGGCACGGCGCCGGTCGTGTCACCGCGGTCCGCGGGGCCGGTGAACTGCACCGGGAGCTGGGCGACCTGGTCGTCGAGGCGAAGCTGCCGCAGATCGGTCAGGCGCCGTCGGGCACGTACGAGGGGGAGGGCTACGTCATCGTTCGCCATGAGGAGACGGACGTGGTGGTGCACGCGATGCAGGAGCTGCTGACGCGTCTTCGGGTGGAGCTGGGATGACCCGCGTCGTCATGTTGTCGCCGGGTTATCCCGCGGAGATGGCGCTGTTCACGCAGGCGCTGGGGGCCGTGGGCGCCGAGGTGATCGGCGTCGGCGACCAGCCGGCGCATGACCTGCCCCGGCCGGCCAGGAAGGGTTTGCGTCACTACGAGCAGGTCTCGCTGGCGGACGAGCGGGAGGTCGTTGCCCGGGTCCGGACGTTGTCGCAGCAGGTGCGCGTCGACCGGGTCGAGTGTCTGTGGGAGCCGTACATGGTGCTCGCCGCACGGCTGCGCGAGATGCTCGGCGCCCCGGGGCTGGGAGTGCAGCAGACCCTCCCCTTCCGCGACAAGGAGCGGATGAAGCAGGTGCTGGACGCGGCGGGGATCCGCACGCCGCATCACTACGCGGCGACCACCGTCGCCGAGGTGTGGCGGGCGGCGGAGCACATCGGGTTCCCGATCATCGTGAAACCGATCGACGGTGCGGGCTCGATGGACACCTTCCGAGTGCAGAGCGCCGAGGAGCTGTCACAGGTGCTCCCGTTGCTGCGCCACGTTCCGCGCGTGAGCGTCGAGGAGTTCGTCGACGGCGAGGAGTTCACGTACGACACCGTCTGCGCCGGCGGGCGGATCCTGTTCGAGAACATCTGCTGGTACCGGCCGCGGCCGCTGGTGACGAAGGAGCACGAGTGGGTCAGCCCAATCACCATGGCCCTGCGGGACATCGACGCCGATCACCTGCAGGGCGGCCGTGCGATGGGACGCAAGGTGCTCGACGCGCTCGGATTCCGCGACGGGTTCACACACATGGAGTGGTACCGCGGTGCCGACGGTGAAGTGGTCTTCGGAGAGATCGGCGCACGCCCGCCCGGAGCGCGGACGGTCGACGTCATGAACTACGCGACGGACAACGACCTGTACGTCCGGTGGGCGGAGGCGGTCGTTCACGGCCGGTTCAGCGAGCCGGTCGACCACCGCTTCAACGCGGCCAGCATCTTCAAACGCGCCTCCGGCGTCGGAAACATCACGGGCATCAGCGGCCTGGAACACCTCATGGCCGAGTACGGCGAGCACATCGCGCTGGTCGACCTGCTCCCGATGGGCGCGCCGCGGCGCGACTGGCGTGCGGTGATCGTCTCGGACGGCATGATCATCGTGCGCCACCACGACCTCGGCAGGACCATCGAGATGGCCGACCGCTTCGCGTCGGAGTTGCAACTCCAGGCCGGCTGACCAGGCTGCCGCGGGAGCTGCTGAAACGGCGCTAGGTTCCGCCCCATGTCATCCTCGCCACGCCGCCCCCTCCCGCCGGTGGAACAGGTCCGTCCCGGCCTGTGGAGCATCCCGGTCCCGATTCCCAACAACCCGCTGCGGTACGTGCTGGTGTACGCGCTGGACACCGACCGTGGCCCATATCTCATCGACGCGGGCTGGAATACCGACGAGTCCTACGACTCCCTGCGGACCGGTCTGGAGCGGATGGGCACGACCACCAGGGCCGTGCAGGGGGTGCTGGTATCGCACATCCACCCGGACCACTTCGGCCTCGCCGGCAGGATCCAACAGGAGTCGGGTGCCTGGGTCGGGATGCATCCCGCCGATATCGAGCTGATCCAGGGCCGCTATGTCGAGCCCGGCCCGCTGCTGCGGGCCGTGTGGGACACGCTGCAGATGGCGGGTGCACCGCCCGACGAGATGGAGGCTTTGCAGCAGGCGTCGATGCCGGTCCTCCCGCTGGTGGGGGCGACGGATCCGGACGTGGTGATGGAGGACGGCTTTCTCCCAGATGTCCCGGGCTGGGACCTGCGCGCGATCTGGACACCCGGCCACACTCCCGGCCACCTGTGCTTCTACGACGAGCGCAACCACCTCCTGTTCAGTGGGGATCACGTTCTGCCACGGATCACGCCGAACGTGTCACTGCTCGACGAGGACGACATCGACCCGCTCGGTGATTTCCTTCAGTCCCTGAGAAAGGTCGGTTCCTACGAGGCCGAGGAAGTCCTCCCGGCGCACGAGCACCGGTTCGTGGGACTGCGGGAGCGCGCCGACGAGCTGGTCTCCCACCACGAGGACCGGTTCGCTCAGGTGGAGCGCATCGTCGCCGACGGGTCGTGCACCGCGTGGCAGGTGGCGGCGCACATGGAATGGTCACGCCCGTGGGAACGGATCAGCGGGTTCATGCGGCGCATGGCGCTGTTCGAGGCCCTGGCACACCTGCGCGCGCTGGAGGTTCGCGGCCGGCTGGTGGTCACTGACCAGAACCCGCGGCGCTGGGGGCCCACCACGTGACCGCGTGGACGCCGGCGTACCGTACGAAGTCGTCGTCTTCGGGATCAGGTCAGCGGGTCCGACGGTCGGTCGAGGTCCGTCCCGAGGTGGCCGGTGTCGTTGAAACGCCGCAGGATCCACTGGTCGCCTGACACGACCAGGTGTGTGATGGACGCGTTGTCGGCGCCGACGAATGCGAAGGTGCGCCCGCCGGTGGCGAGGCTGACGATCATGCCGATGATGCCGCCATGCGCGAAGACGACAACGCGGCGGTTCTGGTGCGCGGCGGCGATGCGGTTCAATCCGCGGCGGGCGCGCTCGGCAAGCGCCTCCATGGACTCGGCGCCGGGGATGACATCCCACCGCTCCTCTTCCCACATTCGCACTGCGAGCGGGTGGCGTTGCCGCACCTTGATGCGGAACACCGCCCCCTCCCACTCGCCAAGGTGCACTTCGCGCAGATCAGGTTCGACGCGCGGTTCGACGCCGAGGCGCTGCGCCAGCGGCGAGGCGGTCTGCGCGGTGCGTTGCAGTGGGGTGACGTAGATCGCGTCGACGTCCTCGCTGTCGAGGCGCTCAGCGACTCGTTGCGCCTCGTGGTGGCCGTGGGCGTCCAGCGGCGGATCGGCGTGCCCGTCCTTGACCGGGAACGTGACGCCAGGCCGTGCCGGCTGCGACTCGCCGTGGCGGACGAGGAGGATGTCAGTGGCTCCGGGCGGCAGCCGGAAGCGATGCTGGCGGTATTCGGAGGGGGCGGGTTCGGCAGTCTCAGTCACGCCGCCACGCTAGCTGCACCGTCCGGCCCCAGCGGCCTTCCCGGCACCCGCGCGCTCACCTCCCGGGCGTGCGTTACGGGACCGCTACGGCCGCCGCGTGGACCCTCACGGGCACCGCGTTGAGCACCGCATTTCCCGAGAGCGGGTCGACCAAGCCCTCGTCGGTCACGTCGTTGGCGGACACGCCGCCGGCGGCGCGGGCGACATCCATCCGCACCCCCGGAAGATCGTGGCCCCACCCGTGGGGAAGACTCACGACGCCAGGCATCATGTCGTCGCAGATCTCGACGACCGCTTCCACCTCGCCGACACGCGACCGCACGCACGCCGACCTCCCGTCGACGAGATCCAGTCGTGTCGCGTCGGCCGGACTGACCAGCAGCGTGCAGCGGTTGCTGCCCTTGACCATCGTCGGGACGTTGTGCATCCACGAGTTGTTCGAGCGCAACTGTCGGCGGCCGATCAGGACGAGGTCCTCGGGCACATCGTCGACGGCGCGTTCGACGTTGGGGAGGTCCTCGACGATCTCAGCGGGTGTCAGCTCCACCTTTCCGGACGCGGTCTTCAGCGCGTTCGGCAGGCGCGGCGTCAGGGGACCCAGGTCGACACCGTGGGGGTTGTCCTCCAGCACGGCCAGCGACAGCCCGCCGGGGTTGTCCCCGAACCGGTCACCAAAGGGCCCCGCGCGAAGCCGGACGTCCAGGATCCTCTCCACCGGGCCCCGGTGTTCCACTGCGGCGACGATCTCGTCGACGGACTTGCCCGCCAACGAGCCGCCTGGCGCCGTGGCTTTCTGCACGACCGAGTGCAGCGCCAGCGACGGCACCACGGAGGCGTCGCCGTCGACTGGCTGGCCGTTGGCGACCAGCGCAAGCCGCGACAGGATCTCCCACTCGTCCGGGCCGTCCGCCGCCGTAAGGGGAGGACTGTAGTTCGCGACGTTGCGCACCGACAGTCCGTAGAACGCAAAGTCGTAGTGGTGCCGGGTCAGGATCGGAGGCGGCGGGAGAATGACGTCGGCGTGGCGCGTGGTCTCGTTGACGTACGGGTCGACGGCCACCATGAAGTCGAGTTGCTCCAACGCGTCCGACAGGCGCCGACCGTTGGGGGTCGACAGAACCGGGTTCCCCGCGATCGTGACGAGCGCGCGGACCCGGCCCTCGCCCGGGGTGATGATCTCGTCGGCCAGGGTCGCGACGGGCAGTTGGCCGTAGGCTTCCCGATGGCCTTTGACGCGGCTGCTGAAGCGTCCTGTTCGCCAACCCCGCCCCGACGGTGCATCCGGGTCGGGAAAGCCGTGGGCAGGCAGGGGAAACATGCGCCCGCCCGGCCTGTCGAGGTTGCCCGTCAGGATGTTGACGATGTCACAGGCCCACGAGGCCACCGTGCCGAACCGGTGCTGGTGCACCCCGACGCGGTCGTAGACGCTGCCGCTCGGGGCGTTGGCCAGTTCCCGTGTGATACGGCGGATGTCGGCCGCGGCGATGCCGGTCGCCGGCGCGACCGCCTCCGGGGAGAACGGGGCGACGAGGTGGGACAGGTCCTCGAGGCCGGCCACGTGTGGCAGCAAACCCTTGAGGTCTACACGACCCTCGTCAACCAGGGCGTGAGCCATCGCGAGCACCAGGAACACGTCGGTGCCGGGTCGGATGAACAGGTGCTCGTCGGCCTTGCGTGCGGTCTCGGTGCGCCGAGGGTCGACGACGACGACCTTGCCGCCGCGGGCGCGAATCGCCCTGATCCGGCCGGGCCAGTCGGGTGCCGTGGCCAGACTGCCGTTGGAAACCCAGGGGTTGGCCCCCAGGACCAGGAGGTAGTCGGTGCGGTCGATGTCGGGCACCGGGATGAGTTCCGGCTTCCCGAACATCAGCCCACACGAGACATGCTTCGGGATCTGGTCCACCGACGCGGCGGTGTAGTAGTTCTGCGTCGCCAGCGACTTGACCAGAGCCGGCAACATTACGGTCGCGGAGAGACTGTGCACCGACGGGTTGCCGACGTACAGCGCGGTGGCGTTGCGACCGTACTGCTCGATGATCGGCGCCAGCCCGTGCTCGACCGCCCGGAACGCATCGTGCCACGTCGCCTGGTGCAGTTCTCCGTCAGCGCCGCGGACCAGCGGTGCGTGGAGTATGTCAGGGTCTTCCTGCAGGTGCTTGACGGCGGTGCCCTTGGGACAGATGAATCCGCGACTGAACACGTCGGCATCGTCGCCGCGGATGTGGGCGATCTGACCGTCGTCCATCGTGATCGCGAGCCCGCAGGTGGCCTCGCAGAGGGGACAGGTTCGGAAGTGGGTCGCGGTCACTGCTGTGCCGATCGCCGGTGGCTGCTCCTCAGGCTACTCCCGGGCGACCGCGCGCAGAGCCGGGCTCTGGGTCGTCCTCGTTGGGCTGGGTGGCCTTAGACCTACCGTTGCCGGAGGAAGGCCCCGCGCTGTGCGACGAAGTCCTGCACGGCAGCCACGAAGGCGTGGGTCTCCGCATCACCCACCGGAAGGGACAAGGCGATGAAGCCTCGGCTCGCCAGGTGGATACCGCGCTCGAGCATGTCGAAGAAGAACAGCTCCCTGGCAGCGTCGTCGCCGGTGGCGACATCGGCCGCGCAGCGGATCGGCCGGTCGGTGAAGTGGACCGACAGCAGTGAGCCGATCCCGGTGAACTGCATCGCGACATCGGCGCAGACGCTGTTGAGCCGTTCCCGCAGGGCGTCGCCGCGGTCATTGAGTTCGACGAGCGCGTGCGGGGTGAGCCGCTCGGTCAGGGCGGTCAGGCCGGCCCTCATGGTCAGGATGTTGTTGTTGAACGTGCCGGCGTGTGGCTGCCCGCGCGGATTGCGGGGGTCGAACAACGCCATCAGGTCGCGCCGCCCGCCGAAAGCGCCGAACGACATCCCGCCGCCCATGTACTTGCCGAGCGTGGTCAGATCGGGCGTGATCCCGAGGGCGCCCTGTCGCCCGCCCGGATGCAGTCGTGACGTCATGACCTCATCGAAGATGAGCAGCGCGCCGTGACCTGGTGCCTGATCGGCGAGCAGCTCGAGGAATGCCGGGTCGCCTGGCACGCACCCGCCCGCGCCCAGCATCGGTTCGACGAGGACGGCGGCAAGATCGTCGCCCTGGTCGGCCAGAAGGCGGGCCGTGCCCTCCAGGTCGTTGTAGGTCCCGACGACATAAGGGTGCGGCGCGTTGACTGGCTTGCCGCCGCCGCTGAAGACCAGCAGTCCGCCGTGGTAGGCGCCGTCGAATACCAGGACCGTACGTCGCCCGGTCGCGATCGTAGCCGTTGCGATGGCGAGCAGGTTCGCCTCTGTACCGGAGTTGGTGAACCGAACGAGGTCCATCGATCCGAAGCGGTCGCACACCGCGGTGGCGAACTGCGCCTCGACCATGGTATGGCCGGACAGATTGATGCCGCCGTCGAGGGCGTCGTGCAGGACCTCGAGGATGACGGGGTCCGAGTGGCCGAGCAACCCGGCCGTGTACTCGCCGAGCAGGTCGATGTACGTGTGCCCGTCGGCATCCGTGATCCGGCATCCCTCGCCGGCGGCGATCCCTAGCGGGAACGGGTCGTGGAACAGGACGGTGCGCGTGTTCCCGCCGGGCATTGCCCGGCATGCGTCCTCCCAGCGCTGGAGGCTGCGGGGATTGGCGGCGACGTATCGCCGTCGGGCATCGGCGACCGCATCGTGAAGCGTGCTCACCCCGCCATCCTGCCGCCTTCCGCCGCGAGATTCCTCGGTATGCCTGCCATGGTCGCGCGGAGCATTGTCGCGGTCGGCGATGGGTAGTTGGAGGACATGTCAAAAGATGCCGGGCAGACTGCATACGTCACGGACGGCGAGTTCACGCGGGACGCCAACTACATCGCGACGCGGATCACCGCGGACGGTCGTGACGGCCACCCGGTTGCGCCTGGCCGCTATCGGCTGATCGTCAGCCGTGCGTGCCCGTGGGCGAACCGCTCCATCATCGTGCGGCGTCTGCTCGGCCTGGAGGACGCGCTGTCGATGGGAATCGCCGGCCCGACACACGATGCGCGCAGCTGGACGTTCGACCTGGATCCCGGTGGGCGCGATCCCGTGCTCGGCATCGAGCGGCTGCAGGAGGCGTTCCTCGCCCGCTTCCCGGACTACGACCGCGGCATCACTGTTCCCGCGATCGTCGACATCGCCAGCGGTCAGGTCGTGACGAATGACTACCCGCAGATCACGTTGGATCTGTCGACACAGTGGGGTGGCCGCCACCGCGAGGGCGCGCCCGACCTGTATCCGGAGAACCGGCGAGACGAGATCGACGACGTCATGGAGAAGGTCTTTCACGACGTCAACGACGGCGTGTACCGCTGCGGGTTTGCCGGCTCGCAGGAGGCGTACGCCAACGCCTACCGCCGGCTCTTCGCCCGGATGGACTGGCTCGAAGAACGGTTGGCACGACAGCGCTACCTCGTCGGCGACACGATCACCGAAGCAGACATCAGGCTGTTCACCACGCTGGTGCGGTTCGACCCCGTGTATCACGGCCATTTCAAGTGCAATCGAAACAAGCTGTCCGAGATGCCGGTGCTGTGGGCCTACGCGCGAGACCTGTTCGCCACGCCGGGGTTCGGCGACACGATCGACTTCGACCACATCAAGCGGCACTACTACGAGGTTCACAGCGACATCAACCCCACCGGGATCGTCCCCTCCGGCCCGGATCTGTCGAACTGGCTGGAGGCGCACCATCGCGAGCAGCTCGGCGGCCGCCCCTTCGGGGACGGCACGCCCCCTGGGCCGCCGAAGGACGACGAGGTCGTACCCCCTGAACACACGGTCCCGGGCTTCGGCGGCGACCGCACCATCGTGTTGCCCTGACGGATCCCGGGAGCGTGGTCGAGGACCTGCCGGCGGAGGCGGCGTAGCCGGCACGGCAGGTCCGGTGCAGACTGCGCGACCATGTACTACGACCTCACCGCGGCGGAGTACGACATCCATCATGCGCCTGGGCCGTCACCGGCACGGCGTTCGTACGTTCTGTGCTCCAACGCGCGGTCCGGCAGCACGTTGCTGTCGGAGGGGTTACACGCCACCGGCAGGCTCGGCTCGCCGATCGAGTACTTCGACGGCACCGATGCAATGTGCGCCATGGTCGAGCGGTGGGGTTGTCGTGACCTGCGGTGCTACGTCGACTGCCTGCATCGACGCCGGGCTACGTGTGAGGGGGTTCTGGGTGCGAAGGTGCACTGGTACCAGCTGCAGGAGGTTGCGCTGATTCTCGGCCAGGACCCGCTGCCCGGGGTCCACGGCCGTGAACGCGGAGCGCTCAAGGCGCTGTTTCCCGCACCACAGTTCGTGTTCGTCGTGCGCCGCGACCGCGACCGGCAGGCGGTGTCGTGGGCCATCGCCGAGCAGACGGGGCTGTGGACGGACCTGGGCAACACGGGCACGCCGCCTGCTGTGCCGTACGACTACGACACGATCGACGATTGCCGCCGCCGGATCAACGCCGCGGAGCAGGGATGGACCGAGCTGTTCAGGGCGTGGGGCACCGAGCCGCTGACCGTGACGTACGAACAACTGGTCGACGACTATCGGGGGACGGTCGGGCAGGTCGTGCGGTATCTGGGGGTGGACCTCGACCCAGCCGGGTTGCCGGAGCCGCGGCTGCGCAAACAGGCCAACGAGCACTCCGAGCGGTTGGTGGAGCGGTACCTGGAGGAGCGGGCCGCGCGGCGTGCCGAGCCCGGGTCGCAGCCGCCGCTGCGCGGGACCGGACTGTTCGAGGACTCGCATCCGTCGACCTTGATCACGCCGGCACGTGCCGCGTCACCGGCACTCTGACCTACAACACAAATCACCACAAATCAGGTTTTCACTACAGACACAATTGGGTACATTCGTCGCTTCTCATCACACCAGCACCACGTGGTGAGCCGCAGTCCCCCGGCGGCGTCGGCGCCGCCCGGCAACGCTGCACCAGCAGTCACACCACACATAGAGGCAGATCATGCGGTTGCTGCGATTTGGTGGTGCGGCCCTCTTGGCCGCAGTGGTCGGCGTTGGCGATCTCGGCGCTCCGGCGGCCGCCGCACCCGGCTACGTTCGCCCGGTCGACATCCGGTTCCCCACGGTGCGGACCGCCCGCTACACCGACGACTACGCCAGCTACCGCAGCGGCGGCCGCGTCCACGCCGCGACCGACCTGTTCGCGCCGGCCGGGAGCCGTGTCTACGCCGCGCGCGGGGGCTACGTCGTGTGGCGGCCGTGGCGCCCATCCGGCAGCGCGGGGTACGCCGTCCAGATCCGCGGGGACGACCGGCGCACCTACGCCTACTACCACCTCGGGCCGGCGGCCGGACCCCTGCGCAAGGCGGTTGCGGGGCGGGTCGCGCCCGGCGCGTACGTACGCCGCGGGCAGGTGATCGGCTGGGTCGGCGACTCCGGGAACGCGCGTGGTGGCGCGCCGCACCTGCACTTCGAGATCCACGATGCGTCGGTGAAGGACCCCGGGGGGTTGCTCAGGCGCAACCCCTACAACTCGTTGCGCCGGGCGCAGGGGCTGACGGTGGTGCACTCCGGCCCGACAGGCGACCGCTGGACCGGTGGCTCCGACTCGATGCTGCACATCGGGTCGCGCGGACGTGCGGTGCTGCGGTGGCAACAGGCCCTGAACAGGTCCGGCAGGGTCGCCGCGGTCGCGGTCGACGGGATCTTCGGGACGCAGACCCACCGGGTGACGATCGCCTTCCAACGGGCGTCGGGACTGGGTCCGACAGGTCTGGGAATCGTGGGGCCGCGGACGCGCGCGGCGATGCGTGCCGTGACCTCTCGGCGTTCGGCGGCACGGCCACGCTCGCCCGGCTCGTCGGTCGCAGCGCCCACGACGTTGCTCAGGATGGGCCACAGCGGTCCTGCCGTCGCGGCCTGGCAGCAGTCGTTGAATCGCAGCCGAATGGCACCGCGCGTGACGGTCGACGGGAGCTTCGGTCCCGCCACCCACAGGTCGACGGTCATATTCCAGCGCCGGGCCGGCCTGGGTCCCGCGGGGTTGGGAATCGTCGGTCCCCGTTCGCGCGGCGCGATGACGAGGGTGCTGAGCACGCAATGATCTGAGATCCTCCGCGGCCGTGACAACCCCCAACGTGAGGATCGTGGGCCGACGGTTCGTCGACGGCCACGGCCGGACCCTGTCCCTGCGGGGTGTGAACGCGGGCGGCAGCTCCAAGGTGCCGACACGGCCCGATGGTCGCACGCACGTCACGCACGGGTTCTACGACCACCGCGACGTGAGCTTCGTGGGGCGGCCGTTCCCGCTGGACGAGACGGACGAGCACTTCGCGAGGCTGGCGCGCTGGGGGCTGACGTTCGTCCGTCTGCTGACGACCTGGGAGGCAGTGGAGCACGATGGCCCCGGCCATTACGACCACGACTACCTGGGGTATCTGCGCGCAGTCGTGGAGAGCGCGGCCACACACGGCATCAACGTGTTCATCGACCCCCACCAGGACGTCTGGAGCCGTTGGACGGGCGGCGACGGTGCACCTGGCTGGTCGCTTGATGCCGTCGGCATCGACCTGACCGGACTCGCCGCGACGGGCGCGGCGGTCTCACACCAGACCACCGGGGAGCCGTTCCCGCGAATGATCTGGCCGACGAACCACACCAAGCTCGGCGCAGCGACGATGTTCACGCTGTTCTTCGCCGGCAACGACCTGTTGCCGTCGACGACGATCGCGGGTGACGGCGCGCAGGACATCCTGCAGGAGTCGTACATCGCGGCCATGACGGAGGTCGCGCGAACTGTTGCCGACCTGCCGAACGTCGTCGGGTACGACACGATGAACGAGCCGGGCTGCGGATGGATCGACGTCGAAGATCTCGGCGAACACGCCGGCCGGCTGCGGATTGGACCGTCACCGACGCCGTTGCAGTCGATGGTCGCGGCGTCCGGCCGCCCCGTCGAGGTCGGTGTCTACGACCTGCTCGCGGACCAGCCGCACGCCACGACGGTGCTCAACCCCGACGGTGTGCGGCTGTGGCGCGAGGGATTCCAGTGTCCTTGGCTGGCGGAGGGCGTCTGGGAAGAGGAAGGACCGGACGGTGTGAGGTTGCTGCGGCCCCACCACTGCGCGGGTCGGCGCTTCTACGACCGGTACCTGGTACCGTTCGTGCGTCGCTACGCCGAGCGGATCCGGTCGGTTCATGCTGAGGCTGCGATCTTCGTCGAGGGCGTCCCCGGTGCGGCGCCGCCGGCTCTCCAGGGTCCCGCGGATCCCGACCGGATCGTCCATGCCGGCCACTGGTACGACGGGCTGACGCTCTTAACGAAGCACTACGATCCTGGCCTCGCCGTCGACGATCGCACGCACGAACTCGTGACCGGCGAGGACGCGGTGCGCCGCAGCGTCCGAGCCCAGATGGCCCGTTTGGTTTCCGAATCCGAGGAACTGCTCGGAGGCGTCCCGACACTCGTCGGGGAGATCGGGGTGCCGTTCGATCTCGACGACGGTGTCGCCTATCAGTCGGGCGACTTCTCGGCGCAGACCGCTGCGTTGCGCGCGTACATCGACGCGCTCGATGCCAACCTGCTCAGTTTCACCCTGTGGAACTACACCGCGGACAACACCAATGAACACGGCGACGGATGGAACGGGGAGGACCTGTCGATCTTCAGCCGCGACCAGGGGTGGTTCGGCGAAGGTCCGGATTCGGGAGCGCGCGCGTTGTTGGGATTCTGCCGCCCGTATCCCCTGGCGACCGCCGGCACCCCGCTGGCGCTGGAGTTCGACGCCGAGGCTCGGGTGCTGCGGTATCTCTTCACTGCCGCTGCGGACGTCGCGGCGCCGACGGAGATCTACGTGCCCGCGGTGCAGTATCCGGACGGCTTCGACGTCGCCACCAGCGCCGGCACATGGAGGGTCGCCGGTGCCCGAGTGCTCTTGGACACGACGGGCCGCAGCGGCGAGGTGACGGTGACCGTCAAGCCGCGCTGACGTGGCTGGGCCCCACGAGGTACCTCAGCACGCCGGCGCAGCCCAGGCAGAGTTCATTTGGGACCAAGCACAACCCGGGGGACCTCGACGGGTTCGTCATCGCGGACCACCGCTTGACGTCCCCAGGCTGATCGGCTCCATCCACTGGCGCCCGAGCGGCAGGTCGTGGTCACCCTTGACGCCCAGGACCTGGGTGACCCCGAGGTCGTTGTCCTCGAACCCGACGACAGACCCGGACATGTACGCGCGCCACGTTCGGTAGGTGGCCTCGCCAGCGACCTCCCGGGCGCTGTCGACGTTCTCCTCCAGATTGTGGACCCAGTGCCGCAACGTCCTCGCATAGTGGCGGCGCAGCTGGTGCACGTCGAGCAGCTCGAACCCCGCCTGTTCCATCATCCGCACCGCGACGTGCGCCGGGGCGAGTGTGCCGTCGGGGAAGACGTACCGGCCGACGAAGCTGCGGCCGTGGGACAGCGCACGAATTGTGTCCCGCCGTCCTGTTGTGATCGCGTGGTTGAGAAACCGCCCGCCCGGTGCAGTCAGCTCGTAGGCGCGCGCGAAGTACGTGGTGAACATGTTCTCGCCGACGTGTTCGAACATGCCTATGGACGCCACGGCGTCGAAGGTGCCGCTGGTGTCGCGGTAGTCCTCGACGCGGATCTCGACTCGGTCGGCGACGCCCGCGCGACGGGCCCGCTCACGAGCCAGTTCCGCCTGTTGTGTCGAGAGGGTGATGCCCACGGCCCTTGCGCCGTAGTTGACCGCGGCATGCACCACCAGCGAGCCCCAACCACAGCCGATGTCGAGCAGGCGGTCGCCCTCACGCAGGCGCAGCTTGCGGCACACCATGTCCAGCTTCCGGAGTTGCGCCCTGTCCAGCGCCTGCGGATCGCTTGCAGGATCGGAGGGATCCTCATCGCTGAAGTACCCGCACGAGTACACCAGCTGTGCGTCGAGGAACAGCCGGTAGAAGTCGTTGCCGACGTCGTAGTGAAAGCGGACCGCCTGCGCGTCGCGCTGCTTGCTGTGAGTGCGGCCGCTCAACTCGGGACCACGGCGTTCGCGTCGTTTCGGTGGCGTGGCCAGTGACAGGAGGGTTGTCCCCAGTTCCACCCGTTCGCTCCACCCCAGGCGGATGGTCGTGCGCAGCCGCGCGACGGAACGCAGCGCCTCGACCATCGACCCGTCCACGTCGACGGCACCGAACACGTAGGCCTCACCGGCCGACAGATCCGTCGGGGGGACGAGCAACTGCCGCAGCGACCAGGGTTGGTTCAGCACGACCCGGTAGGGCTGGTCGGGCGGGCCGAGCTCGACGCCGTTCCACAGGCGGATCGGGATCGCCGCGCCGTGTCGCCGGAGGATCTCGTGGACGCGGCGCACACGGCCTTCCGCACTCGCAGTGTCGTCGCTGCGGCGAGTCAGCGGCTGCACGTTCATCTTCAGACTCCAGGTCCCGTCCCCGCGACGTAGTCGTAGCACCGATGTCGGCGACGGAAAAGGGGACTCCTATTCCTCGGCGCAGAGGGCAGCGGCGCGCTCCATCGTTGCCAACGCCGGCGCCGGCTCACGTCGGCCCAAGCCGCAGGCGGTCGCGACGGCCACCCTCCGGCCGAGCAGACCGTCGAGATGGTCGCGCAGTGCCCGCTGCGCGTCCAGCGACTGGTCTTCGTGGACGAAGCCGGCAACGAACTCGACATCCGGCGGCAGCTCCAGCCGGCGCAGCGGCGCGTAGAAGCGGCGGCTGTTGGGAGGCGGCTCGATGGCGGCGGCAAACGGGGCGTGGACGAACTCGAGAGGCCGCCGCGCCGGCCACGCGGAGACGATCGCGTTGCACAGGAGCACCAGCGGCGTGACGTCGCGCATACGTCCGAGTGCGCGGTGGTTCATGTCACCGAGGCACAGGTGGACACCGAAGTGCGCTCCTGCCGGAGCGTCCGCCACAAGGCCAGTGATGCCGCGGGCGAGAAGCGCCGCCATCGGCCCCTGTGCAGGGGGCGGCATCCTCGCCACGAAGACGAGTTCCGCCGGTACCTCGATCTGGAACACGACGTCGTCACCCGCCCGCTCGTGGATGCGGCGGATGGTCGCGAGCGTGGCTTCGGTGAACGCCCGCCGGTGGCGCAACGCGCCGACCGGTCCCAACGTGAACAGCGCGAGGTCGAAGTCGCCGGGTAGGCCCACCTGGTAGGCGAGATCATCTCGACGGCGCTGCTCCCGGAGCTGTCGGAAGATCGCGTAGTTCCGCTCGAACGCGGCAACGTGGCCGAAGTCCAGCGAGTCGCCCGTCAACGAGTGACCGCGGCGGACGCGGAACACGGGCGTGTCGTCGTAGTCGGACCAGCTCCCGTCGCGCTTCAGCTCCAGGTCGGGGTGCGCGCGGAAGGACTCGATGATGTGGATGATCCAGTCGCGGCGCTCGCCGGTTTCGCCGTCCGGAACCCACCGCAGCCGCGGACCGAGGCGGTCAAGGGCAGCAGTCATGGCTTCTTCCGCCGAGTTCAGCGGGATGCTGCCGACCAGATGCGCCAGTCTGTCCATGTGCTGGGCTCCTAAGGCGCCTTCCCGCTGCCGCAGAACCGTCGAGCAGCGTTGGCGAACGGTGCCCGCTGCGGGTCACACCCCCGCTGGGGTGGCGGACCTGTCCGCGGGGAGGCGTCGCGTCGGCGGGGGCCCGTCGTAGCGCCGACCGCGACCGACGAGCTCGGCGCACTCGCTTATCGCCGCGCGCAGCAGGTCGTACAACTGCGCATCGGGATCCGGAGCGCAACCCTGGGCGATGCCCTTGATGGCGCAGGTCACGATCGTGGGTGCCGCCCGCCGGCGGAACTGCTTGGCGGACGTCTGCTTGTCAGCACTGAACCGGCGCGCCCACGTGGCGGCGTGCGGCGCCTTCCCCAGCGCAGCCACGCTGCGCGCGTCGAGTTCGACCGGACGACCGTCCAGGTGCGCCAGAACCCGTTCCGCTGTCAGCACACCGACGGCCAGCACGCGCTGGCGCTCTTCCGACGCCACCGGAAGCGCAGCCTGCGCGCACAGCAGCGCGATCCGTGCATCCAGGCGTGGATCCTTGCCCGCCAGCCCGACGACGGACGGGATGAGAATCGCCAGTCGTGACCGGGCGTCGTCGGACGTGTAGTCGTTGACGCCGCGCGCAACGGCCGCCAGGAGCGGATGGGTGCAAGAAGGATGGTCGCTCCACCGTTCGCCGGCCAGGTACGACGCCAGTTCCATGAAGCACGCGCCCTTACGCGGGGTGCGGTGTTTGCCCCTGGACAGGATCGGCAGTCGGTCCGGTACGGAAACGTCGTGGGTCGACATGAGCGCCTCCCGGTTTGCGGCTGTCCCCCCAGTCTGCGTCGTCGCGGCGCATCTGACCACCCCGGATCAGCACCGCTCGACGTCCGATCGGCGTCGCCTGCTGCTACGGCTTACGGCAGGCCGTCGCAGTCGCCATCCGCGGCGAAGACGTGACCCACACCACTGCTGTCGTGGCCGGTGTGCGACGGGAATACCCGAATGAACTCGAACTGCGTCTGCGCCCCAGGGGAGAGCAGCAGGTGGCAGTGCGGGCCTCCACCGAATCCGGCCTCGTTTCGTCCTGTGGAGGTGACGCCCTGACCCGGCTGGTTCTCCGCAGCCATGCCGGCCGGGGCGAAACCGACCAAGACGAACGCCATTGCCACGGCGATGACAAGAACACGCTTCATGAGGGTTCCTTTCCGCGTGCGGATCCCTTGCGGGCACGAATACGCACGGCGACGGCGCACGGTTCAGTTCGCGTCGTCGCGGACGCTGCTAGGGGGACGGCTGCAGCTGCGTGAGGACCTCGTCGTCGCCAGCCGCGTGGATCTCCATGCGCTCCACGTCGCCCGGCGCCAGGTAACAGGAACCTTCGACCTTGACCGGACCGCCCGTGCCCGTCCACGAGGCGACCTGTGCGCTGTGGCCGTCTTCAGCGACCGCGACGGCGACGTATCCGGGGCGGCTTGGAAGCTGCTCCGCCGAGATGAGCACCGCCATGCCCCACGCCCGTTCCTCGACAGTGGCGGCCACGGCGGCGTGGTCACCGACGAACGTAAGGACCGGGGTGCCGTCGATGGGCAGCGCCGTCACGCCTACGGTGACCAGGGCCACGATCATGCCCAGTGCGGCCACCGCGGCGAACAGGCGCTCTCGTCGCCGTGCGCGACGACGGTGCGCGGCGACGCGCTCCACGACTGTCGCGACGGGAGGGTGGTGCAGTTCCTGCGCCGAGACGGCCTGCGGTCCCAGGCGGGTGAGGAGGCTGGGCAGCAAGGCGAGCGACGCAATCTCGTCGCGGCACGGACCGCACTCTGCTAGATGCTGCTCGAGACGATCGCGTTCCGCGGGATCCAGCGCACCGAGGACGTACGCGCCGAGATCGCGCCGGAGCTCTTCGTGGTCGGCGGCGTTCACCTGACAGCTCCCGTCTCCTCGAGTGCCAGGCGCAGCGCCCGGAGCCCGTAGTACACGCGGCTCTTGACGGTTCCGGGTGGCACACCCAGTCGCTGCGCCGTCTCGGCCACGCTCGCGCCGCGCAGGTGGATCTCGACAAGGACCTCGCGGTGTGCGGGCGTCAGCTGCCGCAGCGCCTCGTCGACCTGCCAGACCTCGACTGCACGGTCGATGTCCGAGACCGGGTCGGGATGCCGCTCGAGGCGCTCGTCTGGTACGGGTGTCGAGGGGCGCGCGCCGCGACGTCGGTGGTGGTCGACGACGAGGTTGCGGGCGATGGCGAACAGCCAGGCGCGCAGGTCCCCTCGCTCGGCGTCGAACCGGTCCATTGCGCGCCACGCGCGGACGAACGTGTCCTGGACGATCTCTTCGGCGGCCTCGCGGTCACCCGTCGCCCGCAGCACGAATCCGTGGATCGGCGCAGCATGCGCGGCGTACAGCGCCCCGACGTCCGCGGCCTCCTGCGGGGGGACGCCGGCGGGATCAGTACTCCGGATCTTCCTTATCGTCGTCGCCACCTTCCTCGACCGGCTCCCCGTCGGCGGTGACCACGAACCACACGCCGCCGACGCCCTGCCCGTTGACGTCCCCAGCCTGCGCGTCGCCGGCAAAGTAGTACAGGGGCCAGTCGTTGTAGGTCGCCTGCTGCGTGCCGTCGTCACGGTCGACCACGGCGAGCAGTGAGTCGTCAGCCCCGGCACCCGCCTGGGCCGTTCCCTCCAGCGGAGGCCAATTGCTCTCGCAGTCGTCATAGCAGGTCGACGCGCCCTGCTCGTCGGCCGTCAGCAGGTAAAGCGTCCGGCCCTCGCCATCCACGAGGATGTCTCCGAGGTCGGACGACTCGACAGCGACGGTCGCACCGTTCTCGCCGCCGGCCGGCTCGGTCGCGGCGGGTTCTGTGGCGGCGGGTTCTGTGGCCGGCGGTTCGGTTCCGGCTGCGCCGCCGGCCGATTCGTCGGTAACCCCGCACGCCGCCGCGAGGACGGCGACGAGCAACAGCATGGTCTGACGGAAACGCATCGCGAGCCTCCCAGTGGTTCCTGTGTCAGGTGTACGCACGATGGCCGGCTATGGTTCGATGCGCATGATGCGCCGGACGGCACGGATGCCGAGTGGCGTGACTGGCCTGAGATGGACACACCCCGTTTCAGGGTCGACACAACCGGCGCGGCGTCAGCCGGAACCAGACGACTGTGCCGCGATCCGTGGCGGCGTCACACCATCAGGTCCCGCCGGTCGAACGTCAGGAGCCCGAGGACTGCGGCGACGACGGGCACGGCGGCCAGCAGTGCGAAGCCACCGGGGTCGACCCCCTCCGCGAGCGGATTCGGCTCGATGTACCAGGAGAACGGCGAGACGGTCGTCATCCAGTCCACTCCGATGGCGGGCCCGATCGCGTCGAACATGAACGCGACCACCGCCAGACCCGCGGCCACTGCCAGTCCGTAGGCGCGCCTTCCCGTGGCCGCGCCGACGGCCAGGGCGATCGTGCCGAAGCCGAGCACGAGCAGCAGCAGCCCGGTGGCGGCGGCGAGGATCTTGTCCGCGCCGAGTTCCATGTCGAGCGCGGTCACCAGCGCCAGCGTCGCCAGCGCGACCACCGCCACGAGGATCACGACGTCCACCCACAGCGCCAGGATCCTGCCGAACACCAGCCGAGTACGCGCAACGGGCGACGTCAGCTCCAGCTCGAGTGTTCCGTCCTCCTCCTGCCCTGCGATGAGGCGCGCACCGGCGCCGATGGCGAACACCAGCAGCAGCGCCGGGGCCAGGAGCCCGTACACCGTCGACCGCAGGTAGCCCGCGGGCGTGGCCATCTCGTCGTATCCCATCGCCTCGACGAGGCCCTCAGGCATGTTGCGGACGAAGGCGTCGATGTCCGATGTCTCTCCCATCGCGGGATAGAAGCCGATGTACATCGCACTCACGGCGGCCAGTGCCAGTCCCCACATCGCCAGGGAGCGGCGCTGGTCGCGAAGAACGCCGGACAGGACGGGAAGGGTGTCAGCGGCCACCGTCGGCCACCTCCTCGGTGACGAGTTCCGCGGCGGGAACCCGGTAGAAGTCCAGGAACAAGTCCTCCAGTTCGCGGTCCTGTGCCGACCAGTGAACGACGCGGTAATCGGCCGCGGCCTTGAGCAACGCGTCAGGCTCGCCGTGCAGCAGGCAGGACAGGCTGGCACCGTCGGTGCCGTTCTCCGACCACGACTCGACGGTGACGTCCTCCACGTTGGGCAGGCTCGTGAACCGCTCGGACGTCACGCGTTCCGCGAAGCGCATCTCGACGATTTGCCCCGCGCGATTCCGCAGCGTGCGGACGTCGTTGACATCGACAATCTCACCGGACCGGATGATCGCGACACGGCTGGCGATCTCCTGTACCTCGCTGAGGACATGGGAGGACATGAACACAGTCGCGCCACGGTCGCGTGCCTCGGTGACGAGGTCGAGGAACTCGCGCTGGAGCAGCGGATCCAGGCCGCTGCTGGGCTCGTCGAGGATCAGCAACTCGGGATCGTGCATGAAGGCCTGCACGACACCCACCTTCTGCTTGTTGCCTTTGGAGAGGCCGCGGATGGGCCGATCGAGGTCGAGGCCGAAACGGCCGGCGAGGGTGGCGATGCGATCGCCTCCTTGGCCACCCCGCAGCCGCGCCATATGGGCGAGGAGTTCGCCGGACGTCTTGCGTCCTGTCATGGCCAGTTCGCCCGGCAGATATCCGATGCGCGCGCGCAGCTCGGCGCCGCCGTCACGCGGGGCCACGCCGAGCACCTCGGCGCGGCCCGCTGTCGGCCGCAGCAGGTCGAGCAGCACACGGATTGTGGTCGACTTGCCCGCACCGTTGGGTCCCAGGAAGCCGAAGATCTCGCCGCGGTGAACCGCGAGATCCAGTCCGGCCAACGCGCGAACGTCGCCGTAGTCCTTGACGAGTCCGTCGGTGCGGATCACGACTTCGGTCACGATCCCGTCTCCTTGTCTCGGTTGTGTGGTCCGGTCACGTCGCCGTGGTGGCCGAAGGTGCTCCGGAAGGTCGAGGCCGCCTCATCGCTGAGCAGACCGTCACTGAAGATCTCGAGTGCGGGGGCGAAGTAGGACGCGGCCTCGGCGAGCTTCTCGGGCGGGCCTGTGAGTTCGACACCCAGGAGCCGCTCGGCGTGCTCGTGCAGGACGAGTGCCCCGAGCGACCACAGCGTCAGCAGGGCGGCGCGTTCGCGCGGATACGCGGTGGGGCGCAACACTCCGGTCTGAACGCCTTCGGCCATGTACCTGACGGCGTCGTCGACCATCTCGTCGACCAGGGCGGCGGAGCGTTGTGAGCCTTCGACCAGGGTCCTGGCGAGGTAGCGCATGAGTGGTGGGCCGTCCCCTGCCTCTCGTAGCGCCGCGACGGGGTCGAATCCCGGGCCCGCCGCCATGGCCGCGCGCTTGCGGTCGCGGATGGTCGCCGCGATGTACTCGTCGCAGGCGTGGCGCAGCGTCTCCTTCGAGCCGAAGTGATGCATGACCAGGGCGGGCGACACGCCGGCCTCCGCCGCGATCCCACGGACGCTCGCGCCGGGGCCGTCGTCGGCGAACCGCTGAAGAGCAGCATCGCGGATGCGAGCGCGCGCAGTTCGGTCGTCGGTCATCGTGGTTGGAGGGTCCGTTGAACGCATGTTCAGCATCATGAACGATTGTTCAGCTGCTGACAACCCCCGGCTACCGGCAGCCCCTCAGGCGGGGTGGTTGATAACTCGCTGATTCTCGGGGGTGGTTGATATCCGGCTTGCTGTGCGCGCCGGATATCAACCAACCTGGCCCGGGCGTGGCGTCCCGCTTGGGTCACTCCGTCTGGGTGGCCTGGAGGAACCCAACGGCGAGTTCGACGGTGTCGTCGTGCGGCTGACCCTGCTCGACGGTGAGCGAGCGCCACGTCCAGAAGCTGACGACGTGGCCGGCCGCTGCCCGCAGCCGCCGCCGCCGCGCGCCACGCCGGCCGGACCCGTCCACCAGCGCGTCGGCGAGGCGGGCGTCGTCGGCGCGCACCGCCGCCTGGGTACCCGACGGCATCGCCGACACGTCGCGCCGGATGGGGTACAGGTCGTCGGCGTTCTCGCGGTACCACGTGTAGAGCTCACCGAGCGCATGCCGCGCCCGCTCCTCGACCGGTTGCAGTGCGGCCCATGCGCTGGGGTCGGGAGGCGGATGCAGCATCATCCAGTGGCCGCGGCACTGCGCGAAAAGTTCCTCCTCCTCGGGAAAGTGGCGGTATACGGTCAGCCGGGTGACACCGGCGGCCTCCGCCAACGAGCTGATCGAGGTGTTCGCCGGCCCGACGGTCGTGTGCAGGCGGACGGCCGCCTCGGTGATGCGCTGCCGCGTCTGGTCGACCTGCTCAGCACGTCTGCCCATGCGGTAGGGGCGGGATTCCACTGAACGGTATTGTTCACTCAAAATTGACACCGGCTTCCTCAGCTGCTTCAGTGTACAGACATGTTCATCCAATAGCGGAGGTGGGAGATGGGCGAGGGCGGGCCGGTGGCTGCGGCGACGAAGGTGAAGGTGGTGCAGCCGGGAGAGGGCCGTCAAGGCCAGCTGGCGCCGGGGGTCGGCGTCGTCTTCAAGATCGACGGTGCTGACGCCGGAGGTGCCCTGTCGATCGTCGAGCATCCATTCGAGGTGGGCGCGCTGGTGCCACCCCATGTGCACACGTTGGAAGACGAATTCTCCATCGTCGTCGAAGGGGAGATCGGGTTCCGCTCCGAGGACCAGGAGGTCGTGCTCGGACCCGGCGGCTACATCGTCAAGCCGCGCGGCGAAGTCCACGCGATGTGGAACGCGGGACGGACGCCGGCGCGGATGATCGAGGTCATCTCGCCTGCCGGCTTCGAGGAGTTCTTCCGGGAGTTCGTCGACATGACGGACGCCGGGGCTCCCGACATGGAACAGGTTGCGACGCTCGGCGAGCGCTACGGCCTGCCGTTCGCGCAGCCGGACTGGCTGCCGGATGTGATCAGCCGCTTCAACCTCACACCCCCGCCGGGCATGTAACGCGGACCCGCGATGGCTCCGTCCGGTCCCTCGGGCGGACGCCGCGGATCGCGCCGGCGACGGCCGTCCGCGGTGCGGCGTGGGTTTGCCGGTAGAGGCTCGGGCCGCGCTGGGACACACTTGGCCCGTGACTGAAGAGCGTGCGCGCG
>WHTG01000103.1 GCA_009377835.1 Nitriliruptorales bacterium | reverse complement strand
CGAACAGTCCGAGCACGCCGAACAGTCCGCGGAACAGCAGCAGGAGGTAGACGCCGAGTGTCCCCGCGGACTCGAACCAGACCCCCAGCGCCGTCAGAACGGCGAGGACCAACAGCCCGATCGCCCAGAACTCACGGGCGTGACTCTCGGGAGGCGGCGGTGGCGGGCGCCGCCTGGCCGGCGCCCGCGACGAGGTGCGCGACGCAGAGCGGGTCGTCCCCGGCCTCGACGAGACGGGGGTACGCGAGGACGACTTGGTCGTGCGCTGAGACGACGGGTGGCGCTTCGTGGTCTGGCGGGACATCTACACCTCCACCAGGATCGGCAAGATGACCGGGCGTCGGCCTGTTCGGTCGTGCCAATACCTGCCAAGGGCAGACGAAACGGTACGACGAACTGCGGCGGGATCGCCGTCACCATGACCGGCGGCGTCCAGCGCCTCCCGCAGGACTTTCGCCGCCTCGTCAAGCAGGTCGCCCTGTTCGCGCTCGTAGATGACACCCTGCTGGAACACACGTGGCTCGTCGATGATGCGGCTGTGCTGGTCCGTCTGCACGACGGCCACGCAGATGCCCTCCTCAGAGAGCTTTCCGCGCTCGCGCAGGACGGCGTTGCCGACGTCCCCGACACCCAACCCGTCGACGTAGACACGCCCGGGCTCGAACCGCTCCCCCTTCCGGACGCGCCCGTTGGCAAGGATGACGGTGTCGCCGTCCTCGCACACCAGCACCTGATCCGGCGGGGTGCCCGTCTCCCGCGCGATCCGCGCGTGGGCCAACAGGTGCCGGTACTCACCGTGCACCGGGACGAACGCTGACGCGCGCACGATGTTGTGGAAGAACTTCAACTCGTCGGCGGCGGCGTGGCCGGAGACGTGAACATCGGCAATACCCCGGTGCACGACCTGCGCACCCTGCCGGTACAGGCCGTTGATCGTGCGGTAGATGGCCGACTCGTTGCCGGGGATGACCGACGACGCCATCACCACCGTGTCACCCTCCTGCAGGGAGATCTGGCGGTGCTGCCCCGCTGCCATGAGTGACAGCGCAGCGTACGGCTCACCCTGCGAGCCGGTGCAGATGATGACCACGCGCTCGCGGTCGGTGCCCGTCACCTCCTCGAGTTCCACGACGTCGCCGTCGTCGTAGTGCAGGTACCCGATGTCTCGCGCGATCGGCATGTTCCGGGCCATGGAGCGGCCTACGAAGCACACCTTGCGTCCAGCTTCGACCGAGGCGTCGATGACCTGCTGCACGCGGTGAACGTGGCTGGCGAACGTCGTGACGATGAGGCGTCCTTGCGCCCCTTCGAACACCTCTCGCAGGGTCCTGCCGATGCGGCTCTCACTGGGGACGTGACCGGGGGTTTCGGCGTTGGTGCTGTCGGCGAGCAGCAGCGTCACCCCGGCGTCACCCAGTTGCGCCAGGTGCGGCAGGTCTGTCGGGCGCCCGTCGATCGGCGTCTGGTCCAGCTTGAAATCGCCGGAATGCAACACCACACCGTGCGGCGTGTGGAATGCCACCGCCATCCCGTCGGGGATCGAGTGGGTGACTCCCACGAACTCGATGTCGAACGGACCGGTCTGCAGCCGTTCCCCCGCCTCGACCTCTCGCAGATCAGGAGTGATGTCCGGATGCTCCTCGAGTTTGGCGGCGATCAGGGCCAGCGTCAGCTTCGTCCCGTAGACCGGGACGGAGGGGAATTCGCGTAGGAAGAACGGCAGCGCGCCCATGTGGTCTTCGTGGCCGTGCGTGATGACGGCGCAGTGGACGCCGTCGGGGCGCTCGCGCAGGCGCCGCCAGTCCGGAAGGATCAGGTCGATCCCGAAGTGCTCGGCGTCGGGAAAAGTCAGGCCGACGTCGATCAAGGCGATCCGGCCGTCGACCTCGATCGACGCCATGTTGGCGCCGATTTCACCGAGACCGCCGTAGAAGGAGATCTCGACCGGGGCAGTGGTGGCGCCGCTCAGAGGGAAACCCCTGCGGCGTGCAACGCGTCGCGCACGACCGCCTCGACCCGCTCGTCGGCGTCGGCCAATGGCGGGCGCACCGGCCCCGCCGGCAGCCCGACCATCCGCAGTGCTGCCTTCAGGGGCCCTGGGCTGGTGTCCACGAACAACCCCGTGAACAACGGCAGGAGACGCAGATGGATCTCCTGCGCCTTGCGGGCGTCGGTGGGGAAGGCGTCCACCATCTGCGCGATGTCGTCGCCGACGAGGTGTGCGGCCACGCTGACCACGCCGATGCCGCCCACAGCGAGCAGTGGCAGGAACGTGGCGTCGTCCCCCGAGTAGATGTCGAAGTCGCCCGGTTTGCGCGCCGCGAGCCAGGCGGTCTTCGTGAAATCCCCGACCGCGTCCTTGACCGCAGTGATGTTCGGAACCGTCTCCGCCAGGTCCAGCAGCGTCTCGGGCGCGATCTCGCAGGCCGAGCGCGACGGGATGTTGTAGAGCATGACCGGCAGCTGGGTCGCGGCCGCCGCCTGTGTGAAGTGGTTGGCCAAACCGCGCTGCGACGGCTTGTTGTAGTACGGCGTCACCAGCATGACGGCGTCGACCCCGAGCGCGCTCGCCTCGCTGGTCAACGCGACCGTCGCTGCGGTGTCGTTCTTGCCGCACCCCGCGACGACGGTGGCACGGTCACCGACGGCGTCCACCACCGCCCGGAACATGTCCAGCGTCTCGGCGTGGGACAGGGTCGGCGATTCGCCGGTCGTCCCACACACGACAAGGCCGTCGTTGCCTCGGTCGACGAGATGCGTGGCGAGACGCTGCACGCCGTCGAAGTCGATACTGCGATCAGGCTGCATGGGCGTGGCCATGGCAGTCAGCACACGACCGAGGGAAGGCACAACAAATCCTGTCAAACGCGGGCCAAAACCGGCATCGTGCAGTGTAACGACCGTGCGCCCGAGGCCGTGGACCCGAAGCGGCCGTCAGATGTCGACGTCGCCGGCAGCGTGACGTTGGTCCGACCGCTCCGCGGGAGACGGATCGTCAGTGCTGGGCGCACCCGGTGGTGCCGTACGCATCTTGACCATGAAGCGTGAACCGCGGGCCGGTCCAGGCTCGTAGCGGACCTCCGCGTTCATCGCGGCACACAGCTCGGCGACCAGTGGCAGACCGACCTTGGGCAGTGCCTCGCGCGCATCCCGCCGCCCCTGGATCGGACCGGTGAACAGCCGCGGTGCAACCTCTGGTGCAACGCCCGGTCCGTCGTCGGTGACGACGAGCACGCCATATCCGGCCGTCGTCACGGCCGTGATGTGGACCCGGGTGCCCGGCGGCGTGTGCTCGACCACGTTCTCCAAGAGGTTGAGAACGACTCTGCGGGTGGCGCGGCGGTCCCCCAGCACCTTCACGGGCGGGACGTCCAGGTCGACGGCGTAGGCCGACAGCCGGTCGCCGAGCGCGAAGATGCAGTCCTCGACGACACGGCGGAACAGGATCGGCTCGGGACGCGTCTGCGACGCGTCCTCCATAACGGACACATCCGTCAGCTGCGCGAGTTCGGCGTCAACACCCGTCACGGCCATCCGGATCTGCCCCGCCACGCGCCGCAGGTCAATGGCGGTGCCGTCACCCGAGCCGGACTCGATGTCGTCGGCCAGTTCCTCGAGGTGCTGCAGCGGACCACGCACGTCGACCGCCGCACGTGCGAGGAATGACCGGCGGCGGCTCCCCCGTCGCTGCACCGCCTCGAATCGCTCCCCGGCTTCGGCTATCAAGTCGTGCAACCGGCTGGCGTAGGTCGCGGACAGGTATCCGACGCTGATCAGACCCGCCAGGCCGACGGTCAGGATGGGAATCCGGTCCTCCAGCTCGGGACGGTGGAGCAGGACGGGTGGGTATCCCAGCTCTTCGAGGAACAGCTGGAAGAGTCCCAGCACCAGCGTGAAGACGGTGAATCCGGCCGCGGCGACAGGCCCGAGCATGATGCCTGCGCTGACGACGACGATGGTGTACAGCATCACCAGGCCCGAGCCGCTGCCCCCGAGAAACGCCACTGCGCCCCCGAGGACCAACGCGTCGGCCGCCAGCGAGACCACCACCGCCGTGCGCGGATAGTGCCTGGATCGTGTGAAGTACAGCGTGGTCACGACCGCCAGGACCGGCACCCCGATGGCCAGTGGCCACACGCTGCGATCGAAAATCGCCCACAGCACACCAACCGCGACGAAGTAGGCGGCCCCGCCGACGGCTCGCACGAGGCCGAACCGGCGGAGCAGGACCTCGTCGGGCGCGAGCAGGTGGTTCATCGCCGCGATGCTACTGAGTGCGCTCGCGCTGAACCCGGCGGGCTTCCGCGCTGCGTTCCGCCTCCAGTCGCTCGAGCTCGCCTCCGCCGTGGTCGACGTGGCTCATCATGGCTGCGATCGCGGTGTGTCCCGCCTCCTCGGCGATCAGCCGGTGCATCTGCTGGCAGATCCTCCGGTACGACGGGTGGCCCTGCGGGGTCGTGCGCAGCTCGAGCATCTGCATGGCAGCCCTCGCGTTGAGCTGCATCGACCACCGCAACCGGTACGCGAACCCGACGGCGTACTGAGCCTGGCGGGGCAAGTCGACGAACAGCCGGTCGTACAGGTCCGCCTGGCGCTCGAGCGTGCGGTGCCACTCGTCGGCGATACCGGCGTCGGCGACCTCCGATGGCGTGTCGTACCCGTGGCGCGGCGACAGCTCCTGCCACTCGATCGTGAGCATCCGGTGGCGCTGAAGGTCCCGGAAGCCGCCGTAGTCGCCGCAGACGTCGAAGCGGTACCACACACGCTCCAGCGCGCGCCCCGGTTTGTGGCGCCGGTTCGTCCGCTGCCCCACGTAGGCGCGCAGCACCCGCAGCCGGTCCGTCGTGGACATGCCGCGCACGAACTCACGCAACTGCGGCTCGGGAAGGCGGCTGTGCGGATACAGCATCCCCGTGACGACCTCGACCTCGGCGTCGTCGGACCAGCCCACCAGCGCAACCTCTGGGGCGTCCGCGGGCTTGACGCCGGTGAGCAGGGCCTCGGCGACGGCACGCGTATCGGCACGCGTCGAGGACAGATACTGCGACCATACGACCCCGCGGTCCTGGCGATCCACGCGCGTCAGAAACGACGGGATGACCTGCCGCAGTTCGGTCAACATGCGGGCGGCCACCCACCGCGCCTCGGCGAACTCCGACGCGCGCAGTCGCAGCAGCAACTGCTCGTAGGACTGCCCCGACGCGAAGACCCCGACGTTGGAGACCGTGGCCGCAGGAAGCAGTCCTCGCAGGATGTCGCAGGCCTTCGCCTTCACGGCGTTGCGGTGGACCGCCTCGGACGTGCCGTTCTCCCGCGGGTACCGCTCGGTGATCCAGCGCTGCACGCGCGGCAGCAGCGTCGCGTAGGTGTCGAAGACCGCGTCGAGCGTCTCCACGAAGGCGGCGCCATGTTCCGACGCCATGATGTCGGGATCGCGGTAGTAGCGGTACCGTCCACCAGGCCGGTCGTCATAGGCGATGTACCGCGTCGACTGCTCCAGATAGGCGCCCAGCCGTCCCCACTCCAGCTGCTTCGTGAGCAGGTTCGACGCCTGCTCGACCGCGACGTGCGCACCTCCCAGCTGCGCCACGGAGTCGTCGCCGTACTCCGAGAACACCCGCTCGTAGAGGCGCCCCGCACGTGTGGCCGCCTCGCCGTCGCTGGTCGTCGCGCCGGTCCCGGGCTGCAGGTTGGCGAGGTCGCCGGCGAACTCGTCGAGCAGCAGGCGCCTGAGGCTTTTCGCCGACCGCGAGTAACGCGCGTACAGCGCGCCCTTGACGACCTCCGGCAGGTCGACAAGGGCGAAGACGGGATCGTCGATGTTCGTGACGTACCGCCGGAGGACACTCTGCTCCTCCTCGGTGAACAACTCGACGACGTAGGGGTGCACCTGATGCTCCGCGGGTGAGGATTCGGACCGGCGAGTCTAGGGGGCCGAGGGGCGATCGCGCGCAGGTGCATCTGCCCTGATGGGCTGTGGTCAGAGGAGATGCTCGAGGCCGACGGTGAGGCCTGGCAGCGTCGCCACGCGTTTCACCGCCAGCAGCACGCCCGGCATGAACGAGCTGCGGTCGATGGAGTCGTGACGAAGGGTCAGCGTCTGCCCGGTGCCGCCGAAGACCACCTCCTGACATGCGACGAGACCCGGCAACCGGACGCTGTGCACGGGCACGCCGTCCACCAGCTGTCCCCGCGCTGCGTGTTCGTCGCTGCGCAACGGCTCGCCGCGGCGGGCCTGGGCGATCAGGCTCGCGGTCCGCTGCGCCGTCCCGCTCGGGGCATCGACCTTCCCGGGATGGTGCAGCTCCGTGATCTCGACGTCCGGAAAGTGTCGCGCTGCCTGCTCGGCGAAGCGCATCATCAGCACGGCCCCGACGGCGAAATTCGGCGCCACGAAGAGATTCGCCGGGCCGGTGAGATCGTCCAGCTGCTTGAGATCCTCGTCGGTCAGTCCGGTCGCGCCGACGACGGTGTGCACACCCCGTTCCAGCAGCCACGTGGTGTTGCGCTTGACGCTGTCGGGCAGCGTGAATTCGACCGCGACGTCCGCACCGGCGTCGAGCACCGCCTCGAGACTGTCGTGCGCGTCCACCTCGGCGACCAGTTCGGTGTCCGGGTCGTCGCGAACCGCCTGGCACACCGTCGACCCCATGCGTCCGGCTGCGCCGACCACCGCAACCCGGATCATGATCACGCCGCCACGTACCGGTCGTACGCCGAGGGATCCAGATCCCCGACGGGACCCACCATGGCCAGCGTCCACGGGCCGGACAGCATATGGCGCGCGATCTCCAGCACGTCGTCCGCGGTCACCGCCTCGATCGCGCGGAGTGTCTCGTCGAGCGTCAACAGCGGGACGTCGGTTGTGAATGCCTTGCCGAGCCTGCTCATGCGGCTGCCGGTGTCCTCCAGCGCGAGGATCGTGGAGCCCGCCAGGTGTCCCTTGGCGCGCTCCAACTCCTCGTCCACCAGCCCTCCGCCGAGCGCACGGTCCAGCTCTGCCCGCGTCACCGCGAGAACCTCGTCCGCCTTGTGCGGCGTCGTGCCGGCGTAGACGGCGAACGTCCCGGAGTCGGCGTACATGCCGTTGTAGCTGTACACGGAGTACACCAGTCCACGCTGCTCACGGACCTCCTGGAACAGCCGGCTGGCCATCCCGCCGCCGAGCGCCTGGTTGAGGACGCCCGCCGCCCACCGGCGGTCGTCACCCCGCGCCACGCCCTGACCGCCGAAGACGATGTGCGTCTGCTCGGTCGGACGCGCCCGCAGGACCGTCCCCCCGGCTCGAGTCACTTGCGGCGCGACGCGCTTGACGGTGCGGTCGTGCGGACCTGCCCATTCCCCCACGGCACGCGCAACCTGCTCGACGACCTGATCATGGCGCACATTTCCGGCCACTGCGACAGTCACGTTCGACGGCACGTAGTGCCGCCGGTAATAGCGGTTGACCTGCTCCCGGGTCATCCCGGTGATCGTCTGCTCGTCGCCCAGCACCTCACGGCCCAGAGGGTGGCCGCGGTAGAACGCGTCGGTGAACACGCTGTGGACGAGGTCGTCGGGGGTGTCGACGTGCATGTGGATCTCTTCCAGCACGACGTCACGTTCGGCGTCGACATCGGCGGACCGCACCAGGGAACTGGTCATCATGTCGCCCAGGACGTCCACCGCCAGCGGCATGTCGCGATCGAGGCAGCGCACGTAGAAACACGTGTACTCCTTTGACGTGAAGGCGTTCATGTCGCCGCCGACCGCGTCGATGATCGACGAGATCTCCAGCGCCGCCCGCCGCTTCGTTCCCTTGAACAGCAGGTGCTCGAGAAAGTGACTGGCGCCGGCGACGGGTTCGCGCTCGTCACGCGACCCGACGCCGATCCAGAAGCCGACGGCAACGGAACGCACGTCGGGCATCGCTTCGGTGACGATGCGCAACCCGGACTCCAGCGTGGTCAGCTCGACGCCCTCGGAGAGCACCGTCGCCGAGGGCGTGGTGGATGCGCCGCGACGCACTAGCGGCGCCGGCGGCGCCGGCGGATGCCCTCGCCGTCACCCTCGGACTCAGGGGCCCCCGAACGCGGTGCGCGGTCGCCTCGGTCGCCGCGACGGTCGCTGCGCTCGCGGGTGCGCTCGCGGCTGGTGCCGTCCTCTCGCGGCGGTGGGGGTGCGATGTCCACGGTCCTGCCGCCGGCGGGAGTCGCCGGCGCCGTGTGCGCAGAGCCTTCCCCGCCGCCGCCGCTGTCGGGCCCCTCGACGAGCGCCAGGCTGAACTTGCGGCCGTCCTTGACCTCGACGACCTCCACCCACATCTTGTCGCCGACACTCACAGCCTCGTCGGCGTGGTTGAGGCGCCGGCCGTCCGTCTTGGGCAGCTTCGAGATGTGCAACAGTCCATCGGAGCCGGGTGTCAGCGACACGAACGCCCCGAAGTCGGCGGTCTTCACGACGGTACCGTAGTAGCGCTCGCCTGGCTGCGGGACGACCGGGTTCGCGATGGCACGGATTCGATCGAGGGCCATCTGCGCCTTGTGGGCGTCGTTGGAGTAGATGTGCACCACCCCGCGGCCCTCCACGTCGTCGATGTTGACCTCGGCGCCGGTCTCCTCGGTGATCTCGCGGATGATCTTGCCCTTGGGCCCGATCACCTCGCCGATCTTGTCGCCGGGGATGTACTCGACCAGCACGCGTGGCGCCATCGGGTTCATCTCTGCCCGCGGCTTGGCGATGCAGTCGGTGATTGCGCGCAGGATCTCGGTGCGCGCTTCCTTGGCCTGATTCAGGGCTGCGGCCAGGACGTCCGACGGGATGCCGGACAGCTTCGTGTCGAGCTGGAGTGCGGTGATGAAGTCGCCGGTACCGGCGACCTTGAAGTCCATGTCGCCGAAGGCGTCTTCGGCGCCGAGGATGTCGGTGAGAGTCGTGTACTTGCCGTCTTCGGCAATCAGGCCCATCGCGATACCGCCGACGGGGGCGCTGATCGGAACGCCGGCATCCATCAGGGCGAGGGTGGACGCACAGACCGATCCCATCGAGGTGGAGCCGTTGGACGACAGCACCTCGCTGACCAGGCGCAGCGTGTACGGGAAGTCCTCGACGCTGGGGACGACCGGGATCAAAGCGCGCTCGGCGAGAGCGCCGTGGCCGATCTCGCGACGCTTCGGGCCGCGCATGAAGCCGGTCTCTCCGGTGGAGAACGGCGGGAAGTTGTAGTGGTGGATGTAGCGCTTCTCGGTCGTCGGGTCGATCGTGTCGATTCGCTGCGCCTCGCGTGTCATGCCCAGGGTGAGCACGTTGAGGACCTGCGTCTCGCCGCGTCTGAACAGCCCGGAGCCATGCGCCCGCGGCAGCACGCCGACCTCGGCCGACAGCTCACGGATGTCCTCCGGACCACGCCCGTCGATGCGAACCCCGTCGTTGACGACGCGGCGACGGATGGTCGTCTTCTCGACGGAACGGAAGGCATTCTTTGCCTGGGACTCGAGCTGCTCGTCGGAGACCTGGACATCGCCGGCGTTCTCGAACACCGCGTCGATGGCCTTCTCACGCAGCCCAGCGACGCGCTCGTTGCGGGTCGCCTTGTCAATGGACGAGTCGCTGAACACCGCCTGCAGCTCGTCGCCGACGGCGTTGGTCACCTCGTCGTGGACCTTCTGGTCATAGGGAGGGAACAGGGGGTACTGCGACGCCTCACGCTGTCCGGCCTTGTCGAGTACCTCCAGCTGCAGGTCGCACAGCGCCTTGAGGTAGGAGCGGCACTCCTGCAGCGCCTCGCCGACGACCTCCTCGGTGGGAGCGGTCGCGCCCATGTCGATGTGCAGCACCGCGTTGGCGGTGGCCTCGGCCTCGACCATGAGGATGTCGATCTCGCCCGACTCCTTGTTGAGGCGGCCTGCCACGACAAGGTCGAACACGGCCTGAGTGTCGAGGAACTCAAAGGTCGGGAACGGGACCCATCTCCCGTCGCGGTCCATCGCCATGCGCACACCGGCGACGGGGCCGTCGTAGGGGATGCCTGACAGCAGGGTCGCCATCGAGGCGCCGTTGATCGCCAGCACGTCCGGGGGGTTGACCTGGTCCGCCGACAACGTGGTGATCAGGATCTGGATCTCGTTGCGCAGGCCGTTGTCGAACGTCGGGCGCATCGGGCGGTCGACGAGACGGCAGACGAGGATCGCGTTCTCGCTGGCCCGCCCCTCCCGCTTGAAGAAGCCGCCGGGGATCTTCCCCGCGGCATACATCTTCTCCTCGTAGTCGACGGTCAACGGGAAGAAGTCGAGGTGCTCCTTGGGCCGACTGGACGCCGTCGATGTCACCAGCAGCGTGGTCTCGCCGACGTACGCGACGACCGCGCCGCCGGCCTGGCCGGCGAGCTTGCCCGTTTCGAAGCGGATCTCGACGTCGCCGATCTTGGCGGATGATTCATGTGTTCCGAGCTTGCCCATTGCCTGGGTCTCCTCCTGCCGATCCACTGGACCGGCGTCATGCCCTGGGCGACGGCTCGGGCGCCAGTTCCCAGTAGGGGCGGTCGGAGCGGGTGCTCCGGCGGTCTCCACTGACAACTGACCCTCGTCCACCGGCGGTCCCGTGGGCGGTTGCTTGATGTTCGCGAAAGCGATTTGTCAAAACGCCGAGCCCTTCAGGGCTCGGCGTTCATGGTCAGCGGCGCAGTCCGAGTCGTGAAATCAGCGAACGGTAGCGCTCCACATCGGTTTTTTGCAGGTAGGCCAGGAGCCGGCGGCGGCGTCCGACGAGCTGCAACAGACCCCGGCGGGAGTGGTGGTCCTTGGCGTGGGTCCGCAGGTGTTCGGTCAGATGGTTGATCCTCGCGGTCAGCAGCGCCACCTGGACTTCAGGCGAGCCGGTGTCGCTGTCGGCGGTCGCGTACTCCGAGATGATCTGTTCTTTGCCGGGGATGACGGCCTTGGTCACATGCTCTCCTGTGGTTGTGCAGTCCCGGCGGATGGACATCCCTGGGGGTTGTCGGGCACCTGGGGCGCGGCCGAGGCCTCGTCGGTGCTCCTTGGGCGGCGGCGCCGCCGTGTCACCCGAATCCGGGCATGACGTGCGGCCGTCAGATGACGGCCCTGCCACCGAGTCTGCCATGGACCATGTCCAGGGACAACCGCCGCACCGTGGGGTGCCGGTCGACAGTGGCGATCAAGAGTGGGGGTCAACGCGCCGATT
>WHTG01000239.1 GCA_009377835.1 Nitriliruptorales bacterium | reverse complement strand
GGTGCGCGAGCGGCTGGGCGTCGGTACCATTCAGGTCAGTCGGCAGCCGCAAAGCGTGGTCGATCTGACCATCGTCGTTGGCGCCGACTTCCAGCCGTAGAGCGGCGAAGCACCGGGCGAGCCATCCAAGGAGCAGACCACCTGAGTACCGTCGACACCACCGAGAGCAGAGCCCTTGCCGTGACGGCGGCCGCAGCGGCGGCCGGCAAGAAAGCCAGCGACATCCGCATACTGGACCTGGGCGAACTCCTCGGTATCACCGACTACTTCGTGCTCGTGTCAGCCACCAACGACCGCCAGCTGGGCACGGTTGTGGACGAGGTCCAGGACAAGGCCGCCGCGACCGGTCGCAAGCCACGCCGGCGTGAGGGGACCACCGACACCGGGTGGATGCTCCTGGACTACGGCGACGTCGTCGTGCATGCGTTCACGACCGAGCAGCGCGAGTACTACGGGCTGGAACGGCTGTGGCGGGACGCCCCCGTCCTGGCGTTCGACAGCGCTCGGTCGGCCGCCGACCCCGTCGCCGTCAACGAGTAGTCGGCACTCGGCGCCATCGTGACGACCCGGCTCGTCCTGGTGCGCCACGGCGAATCCGAATGGAACGCGCAGGGCCGCCTGCAGGGACAGGGAGGCACCGCTCTGAGCGCCCTGGGACGCCGTCAGTCCGAGGCGCTGGCGGCGTACCTCGAGCGGCGTTTCGTCCACTTCCACCTGGTGGTCACAAGCGATCTGCAACGCGCTGTCCAGACGGCGCAGCCGTGGCTGTCGCGTGTGCCCATGCCGGTGCGGGTCGACACGCGGTGGCGGGAAGTCGACGTCGGCACCTGGTCGGGGCTGACGTGGGCCGAGGTGCAGGACCAGGATCCCCAGCGGTACGCCGCGTGGCGCGACGGTGAGGACGTGCGGCGCGGCGGTGGCGAGACCTTCGCCGAGTTCCGGGTACGCACGGCGGCCGCGATGGAGACGCTGCGCGACACGGACGGCACGGTGCTCGTCTTCACCCACGGGGGGTCGGTGCGATTCGCCGTGGCGGCGGCGCTGGGCCTCCCGCCGATGGGCGAACGCACGCTGGCACCCGTGCACAATTGCTCCGTCACGGAGATCGTGCTCGGGCCCGACGGCCCGTCTCTCGCGTCCTACAACCTGCACGACCACCTCGCCGGAGTGGGTGGCTAGCAGCGCCGGCATCAGCTGCCCGGCCCCCTGCGCTGTCTGGTGTTGGGCACAGCCGCGACCTGCCTGGGCACGGCTCACCCGACCTCGCAGGTCGGGACGTACACGGGTGCTCCACGCCACGGATGAACGTGGAGCTAAGGGGAATCGAACCCCTGACCTTCTGACTGCCAGTCAGACGCTCTACCAACTGAGCTATAGCCCCGGAAGCGGAAAGCGTAGCAGCGCGCCGCGCGGGACCCAACGGCCCCGCCGATAGACTCGCCCGGTCCACCCCGCACCTACAGGAGCCGCCTCGTGGCGACCGGCTACGACCCGCAGGAGATCGAACCGCGCTGGCAACAGGCGTGGGACCAAGCCGGTCTGTTCATCGCCGACGACCGCAGCGACAAGCCGCCGTTCTACGCGCTGCACATGTTCCCATACCCGTCCGGCGACATCCACATGGGCCACGTCGAGGCGTTCTCCCTCGCCGACGCCGTGGCCCGGTACCAGCGCCTGCGCGGATTCGAGGTGATGAACCCGATCGGATGGGACTCGTTCGGACTGCCCGCCGAGAACGCCGCCATCCAGCGGGGGGCCGATCCCAAGGAGTGGACGTACCGCAACATCGAGACGCACCGCCAGACGATGTTCCGCCTGGGGTTCAGCTGGGACTGGTCGCGCCGGCTGCACACCTCCGATCCGGAGTACTACAAGTGGACGCAGTGGTTGTTCGTCCAGCTGTTCAAAGCGGGGTGGGCGTACCGCAAGGACGCGCAGGTCAACTGGTGCCCGAAGGACCAGACGGTGCTCGCGAACGAGCAGGTCATCAACGGCCTGTGCGAGCGTTGCGACACACCTGTCACCAAGAAGGCCCTCACGCAGTGGTTCCTCAAGATCACCGCGTTCGCGCAGCGGCTGCTCGACGACATGCAACAGCTGGAGCCGACCTGGCCGGACCGCGTATTGACGCTGCAGCGCAACTGGATCGGGCGATCCGAGGGTGCCGAGGTGACCTTCCGCATCGACGAGGCGGACGAGGACGTCGTCGTCTACACCACGCGGCCCGACACGCTGTACGGCGCGACATTCTTCGTCGTCGCGCCGGAGCATCCCAGCGCCCGCAGGTGGGCTGAACTCGGCGGGTTCGCCGACGAGTTCGACACCTTCCTGTCCGACGTGCAGCGCATGACCGACGTCGAGCGTCAGACCGAGGAGGACAAGAGGGGGCTGTTCCTCGGCGTCCACGCCGTCAACCCGGTCAACGGGGAGCGCATGCCCGTCTACACCGCCGACTACGTCCTCATGGACTACGGCACCGGAGCGATCATGTGCGTGCCCGCGCACGACCAGCGTGACCTCGACTTCGCACGCACGTATGACCTGCCGGTGCGCGTCGTCGTCGACGTCGAGGGCGCCGACCTGGACGAGTCCACGATGACAAAGGCCGCGATCGGCGAGGGGCCTGTCGTGAACTCGGGCCCCTACGACGGACTGGCGTGGCAGGAGGCGAAGCGCAGGATCACACAGGACCTGGCGGCCAAGGGGCTGGGCAAGCCCGCCGTGAACTTCCGGATCCGCGACTGGCTGGTGTCGCGACAGCGCTTCTGGGGCCCGCCGATCCCGATCATCCACTGCGAGCAGTGCGGCACGGTTCCCGTGCCCGACGAGGACCTTCCGGTCATTCTCCCCGAGGCCGAGGAGGTGGACTTCAGCCCCGGCGGGGGGTCGCCCCTGGCGCGCCATCCCTCGTTCAGCAAGACCAGCTGCCCCCAGTGCGGAGGGCAGGCCGAGCGCGACACAGACACCCTCGACACGTTCGTCGACTCGTCGTGGTACTTCCTGCGCTACTGCTCCCCCGACCGCGACGACGTCGCGTTCGACGCCGACGCGGTGCGGCACTGGATGCCGGTGGACCAGTACACCGGCGGTGTCGAACACGCGATCCTGCATCTGCTGTACGCCCGGTTCTTCACCAAGGCGCTGCACGACCTCGGCTACCTCGATTTCACCGAGCCCTTCACCCGCCTGAAGTCGCAGGGCATGGTGGTCTCAGGTGGGCGGAAGATGAGCAAGTCCCGCGGCAACGTGATCGAGCCGCGCGACGTCGTCGCCGAGTTCGGGGCGGACACCCTGCGCGCGACGATGCTGTTCGCCGGCCCCATCGAGGAGGATGTCGACTGGGACGACGTGTCGACGGCCGGCATGTTCAAGTACCTGGCACGGCTGGCGCGGCTGGTGGACGAGCACGTCGCCGCGCGCAGCGACGATGACGGCGCGGCGGGGGAGCAGCTGCGGCGGTCGACGCACCGCACCATTGCCGACGTCACGGAGGACTACGCCAGGTTCAAGTACAACACCGCACTGGCAAAGCTGATGTCGCTGACCAACACGACAACGGCCGCGGTGAACCAGGGCGAGCGCGGTCCTTCCGTGACCGGCGCGCTGGAGGCGATCCTCGTGATGCTGTCGCCGATCGCACCGCACGTCGCCGAAGAGCTGTGGCACCGGTTGGGCCATGTCGACTTTGTGGTCATGGCGCCATGGCCGACGTACGACGTCGCCATGCTGGTCGACAAGACCAAACGCATCGTCGTCCAGGTCAACGGGAAGCTGAGGGACGCGGTCGAGCTGCCGGCCGGCATCTCACAAGGCGAGGCCCAGGCAGCCGCGCGTGCATCCGACAAGGTCGCCCGACACCTCGAGGGTGTCGAGGTTGTGAAGGTCGTGTGGGTTCCCGACCGGCTTTTGAACTTCGTGGTCCGCGACCAGGGCGCAGCATGACGTCTGGACTTCCTCACATTTGAGGATGCGCGCCGCGGGTCATTGCGAGACGGTGACCGGGCACAGCGGCCCCAGGGTCGTCCGGACGGTCAGGGACCGGGTGTTATCGGCCGGTTGCGGCGGGTATTGCGGCGGCCTGTCAATCTCCGGGGGTTCATGATGATCGACCTCAGCGGCACTCTCGTCCTCGGCGGCGTCTTCGCGGCACTGGTGTTCATGTTCGCCCGGCGGCGTCCGTAGCACCCTGGCCGACCGCCGTCGGCGATTCTCCACAGCATCGCGACGCGGACGCCGCGGGCGGCGGTCCACGGGCCGTAGCGTCGGCCGGTGTCCGACCGGTTCTCCACGCTTGCCGCCGCTGCCCGGCGGCTGGGCTGCTCACCAGCTGACGCCGTCGCGCTCGCCATCCTCGCGACTGCGGCCGTCACCGCTGTCGGGTTTCTGTGGCTGATGGCACGTCCCGG
>WHTG01000212.1 GCA_009377835.1 Nitriliruptorales bacterium | reverse complement strand
GATCTGGTTGCTGGCCAGCGGCGCCGGCCGCGGCCGGGCTGGGAGGGCAGGCTGAGTGGCGAGTATCGACAAGCGCTCGGACGGGCGGTACCGAGCCCGGTGGCGGGAGTACCCGAACGGTCCGCAGCGGACGCGGACCTTCGCCCGCAAACGGGACGCGGAGACGCTCCTCGCCGACGTGCAACACCGGCTGCTTGCCGGGACGTACACCCCGCCCGAAGCGGGGAAGATCACGCTCGCCGCCTACGCCGAGGAATGGCTGCGGCGTCGCCACTGGGCCGCGTCCACCGCCGAAGGCGTCGAGCGGATGCTGCGGCTCCACATCCTCCCGGAGCTCGGCTGGTGGCCGCTGCCCGGGCTGCGCCGGGCTCACATCGAACAGTGGGCGGCGGGTCTGACGCTCGCGCCGTCAACTATCCGGACACTGCACCGCACGCTGTCGTCGCTGCTGGCCTCCGCCGTTGAGGACGAACGCATCCCCCGCAACCCGGCGTCCGGCGCGCGCCTGCCCAAGGTCGACGGCGACGATGTCGTGCCGATGACCGCACAGGAGGTGCAAGCCGTTGCCGGCGCGATGGTGGAGCACATCCGGACCGCGGTCGTCGTCGCCGCCGGGACCGGCCTCCGCCAGGGGGAGTTGTTCGGGCTCACCGTGGACCGAGTGGACTGCCTGCGCCGGGAGCTGCGCGTCGACCGGTAGCTGTGGTCGCCACGAACAGGGTTACCGGTCTTCGCCCCACCGAAGTCGAAGGCGAGCCGCCGCACCGTCGCCTTGAGCCCCGTCGTCGTCGAAGCCCTGGCCGCGCACCTTGCGGCGTTCGGGGCGGGCAACGACGGCGTCGTGTTCCACACCATGCGACGGACGCCGGTGTCGCGCGTCCTCGGCGGCGACTACATCCGCAGCGCCGTAAAGCGGGCCGGCCTGTCCGGCATCACATGGCACAGCCTTCGGCACTACCACGCCTCGACGCTGCTGTCAGCGGGGGTGAGTCCGGCGCTGGTGGCCGAGCGTTTGGGCCACGACGTCCAGACGTTGATGCGCACCTACGCCCACGTGATCCGCGCCGACGACGACAGGGTCCGCGCGGTCGTCGACGAGCACTTCGGCGTTTCGGCTGAGGACTTTCTGAGGACTGAAGGCCCCCGGGGAGTCCCGTTTATAGGCCCTGACCTGCGCAAATGCTCCGGATCTACCAGTACTCCTCGTACTAATCGCCGGGTTTTGGCGACCTGCGGTTTTAGCGCGAAAGAACCTTTGACCTGCGGAAAAACATACGTGTTATTACGCGCCTCTGCGCGGCGGTACGCGGCCTCTCGCGGCCTATCCGCGGCCTGACCCGGCCCTGCGGTCGCCTGGGTGCTGGTCGCGGGCTCGTCACCCGTCGATCTCCAGGGCAGCGATGAAGTCGGCGACCGCCGCGACTGCGTCATTCCCAAGGACGTCGTAGTCAAGTTCCGGATGGAGGCCCAACATCGTGGCTGCGTAGGCAACGCTCCCCTGAGCCTCGACATTCGTGAAGTTGGCTGCGAGCTCACGAAGGGCCGTCTGTGTCGGACCGATGAGGGCCGCCTCGAAACGATCCAGAACTCTCCGCGCGGCCGCGACCGGTCCGCCGTCGTCGTTGTGGAGCAGGACGTACGCGACGTCGTACCAGTCCTTCTCCAAGCCGCGGCCGCGCGCCGCATGAACCTTGGCGAGCAGGTACGCCGGCAACGTTGCGACACGAAGCTCGACCCTCATGGCTCCGTACCCAAGGTCGGCTGTGACCGGGCGGACGTCCCAGTCCTGGGAAGCGAACCCGGTGCCACGGAGGTTGACCGCTCCGAGGGTTTGGCAGTCGTCGAACGAGATTGCCTTCTGGTCGGGCACGTCATCGAGGTCAGCGAGAAACTCGATCTTCACGACCATCGCGGGCGCCACTTGGTCCCTCCACCGCCAAACCCGCTCGCTGTCGGGAACGAAGCCCGCCTCCCGTAGGGCACCCTCCAATCGGACGGCGTTGACGGAGCCGCCCTGGATCTCTTGGTCGACCTGGACGTCCACGTCGGTTGTTCCGACATGGCGGTCGGCCGCTTCACTGCAGAGGAGATCCGGGACCAGACCGCCGAGGAGGACGAACTCGGGAATCTCGCCGTACGTCGCGACCAACCGCACGAGCGCACGCTCGGCGAGTTCACGTGCCTGGCGACTACGAACCGGGTCCGACACCACGCACCTCCCTCAGATGGTGAGCGGCCTCAGCCGCCCGGCCCCCCGACCCCATGAGGTCGGCGTAGACGCGAGCGGGCAGGGCGACTTGGACGCCTCCGATCCTCGGTCCCCTGGCGCTCATGGCGGTGGGCAGCTCGCGTACCTCGATGCGGTGGCCCCTCTCGACCACTCGACCGCCAAGAATGCTGGCGAGTCGATCGGGCGTGTTGAGTAACGAGCGGTCGACGTACAGCTCAACGATGGTGACGTCGCTGAGGTAGGGGGCGAGCAGTGTCGACGCGGCCGCCCCGGTGACGGCCCACGTGACCCCCGTTGCGGTGAGTCCCGGCCCGATCCCGATGTCGAGCACGTCGAGCGGGTCCGCCCAAAGCCGGTGGACCCGGACCACCTTCTGTTTGTTCCGGAATTCGGCGGCCGCCTCGGTGTACTGATCGATGAGAGAATCCACGTCGGCTACCTGGCGCGCCGCGTTCGGCCCGCGTTTTCGCGCCGGCCGTTCGAGCAGACCGTGCCGCTCCAGCCGTGACAAGGCGTTCGCCGACGCGCCGCGGGACATGCCGGTCGCGCCTTCGATCGCTTCGACGGTCGGAGCCACTCCGGCGAGCACAGCCTCCACCGCCGCGAGCATCGTCCTTGTCCAGTGGTCCCTGACGACCTGGTTGCTTTCGGTTGCCCTGGGTTCCCGAACAATCACGAGCCCCGACTCGAGCAAGACGTTGGCCCGTCCTGTCTCATCCACCCATCCGATGTGACGCTCGGAGAGCAGGGACCTGGCGCCGTCTGACAGTTTCTTCGCATATACGACATCGAGGTCAGAAGCGACCTTGACGAGGGTCCGGACGTCAGCTGGCCAGCCGGGCCCAGCCCATCCGGCGACAAAGCGGTGTGTTGCGCGCCCAGCCTGCACCCTGACGTCGAAGGAGGGCACGCCGGCCACGGAACGGGGAATAACCTCGACCCTGAGACCCTCCGGGAGCAAGGCGAGAGTGGCATCCTGTACGCGGCCTCGAAGCCCTTCGCCCGGTTTCATACTTCACGAGTATGCCATACTTCACTTCAGGAGTGAAGTATCCTCTCTTCATGAAGGTTGGTGTCGAGGTTCGTTCCGGCCGCGGCGCCGACGTGCCGATCGGTACTGTCGCCGGCGAGCGAGCGCCGGGCTCCCGCGTGCACCTTATCGGCGGTTCCCGCCTCGCCGCGTCTGGAGTAGCTGTCACACCCACTGCGTATCGTCTGAGACGTGGACGGGGATCGGCTCGACTTCGTGGGGAAGCGTCATCGGCGCGGTGGTGCCGCCCGCCGGCTCGGTGCCATGGCAGCGCCGGTCGCGTCGCACGGCGGCGCCGTCGTCGAAGATCCTTCACTGGTCCGGTACGCGGAACTCGTGATCGGGGCGTTCAGCCAAGGCGACATCGAGCACGGCCTCACACGAGCGCAGATCGTCGAGCGGGTGAACCGAGCTGACGGCGTCGACCGCAACGAGCTCGATCGCCGCATTGACACGTTCGTCGAGCTCGCAATGCTCCTGCCATACCGGGACAAGGCCCACCAGCAGCGCTATGTCGTCAGCACCGACGCCGTCGCTGGGAGCCTATTCTTTCGCAAGGGGCTGACCGAAGGTGGCATCGCGGAGCTGCTGCAACTCCTTGGCTCGACCGCCGATGCGATCGAGGCCGGCCGCCACGATGCCGGGAAGGTCGCCGAGGCCTTGGTCGAGCAGCGTGGCTACGTTGAGATGTGGACGGCCGCGGTCAACCGCCTCACGGATACTGCCACCCTCTCTGAGCTGGTCGCTGAGCGCTCGCAGCACGACGGCGACCGCATGCTCGCCCAGGTAGAGCGCGTGGTCGATGTCGTCACCAGGCACCACCGAACGCTGCGGATCGCAGCCGCGGCGCTGCTGACAGCTGCGCAGGCATACCTGGTGGCGACGCAGCGGCTGCTTGAGCGGATCATCGACGAAGGAGCGTCGACCCGTGACTTCTCGCTCCTCGACCCCGCCGACTACGCCCGGCTTGCGACGACAGGCAGCATCGAGGTGCTCGCCGCGGTTTTCGAAGACGTGGTATGGGACCCACCGCGACCCCAGGTCTTACCGGCCGACGTCGTCGCGGCACTGCGCGCCTACCGGCCTCATCATCACAAGCAGCGACGCCCACCAGTCGAGTCGTCCGCCGGCAACGGGGCAGCGGATCCGCTCGAAGGTCTCGACGAACGTCTCGAAATACTCCGTCGTCACCGCGAGCACACCGCCGAGCTCCTCCTCCAAGGCGAAGCGTCGATTGAGCTATCTGCTCACCTCCGGGCCACACCTTGGCCTGGCGCCCTACGGGTCATCGTCGAGCTGGCGACCCTCGAGGCCGACCAGCTTTCGGCCTACCGCCTGCACTTAGCCGACAGCCTCGTCATCGACACCGACGCGCACACGACGTGGACGTCCGATGCCCGCCTCACCGTCGAGCGACCGACCATCACTCCAGCAGGCACCGGCGACGCCCACGAGGAGCGCTCGTCGCGATGAGCGCCACCGACTTGGCCCGCCTGCGGGCCCTCGCAGCGACCCTGGTCGCCGACCCGACGACTCTCGAGAGTCCCGCTGTCCAGGTCGGGCGCATGCCGCGACGCGCCGGCAAACTGATCGTCCTCGCCCGTCACAGCAACGCGCCATCGGCGACCGACCTCGACGTCGTCCCAGCTACACTGCCCGACTCGGCACTCGTGGCCCTCGGGCTGTGCATCGGCCTCGCCTGGGACGACCGCGATCACCACCCCTACCCGGGTCGTTCGTTCACGATCGATGACGTC
>WHTG01000251.1 GCA_009377835.1 Nitriliruptorales bacterium | reverse complement strand
GTCATCGCCGTCGACCACGGTGCGGAGACCCCGCAGGAGGTGCGCGCCGCCGCCGACGTGGTGCTCGACGGGCCCGACGCAATGGCGGCGTGGCTGCGCCACGTCGTCGCAGCCCTCGACACCTGACGAACCGACGAGCCGTCGTGGGGGTTGCCCCGCCCGTTCGCGGCGCCGTGACCGTTCAAGACGACGCCGAAGACGGGCGGCCGGCGGTCACCTGTCGGAGCACGTCGCGTTGTGCGCGGAACCATTCTGTGGGCGTTCCCCGGCCAGCCGCGGCCCGCAGCTTCTGCGCGCGTGCGGAGCGTTCCGCGAGGTCCATCGTCAGCGCACGGTGCAGCGCTGCGGCCTGCTCCTCGACGTCGTACGGGTTGACCATCAGCGCCCCGTCGCCCATGACATCAGCGGCACCGGCGTTCGGGGAGAGGACGAGCACTCCGTCCACCCTGTTGAGGGCCGGTCCCTCCTTCGCCACCAGGTTCGTGCCGTCCATGACGGGATTCGCGATCAGCACGTCGCTGCGCTGCTGCGCCGCGACTGCACGCGGGTAGTCGTCGCCGACGAAGACGGTCAGGCAGTCCCCGCCGAACCGCTCGCGAATGCGGTCCGCGGCCGAGCGGCACCGCTGGAGGTACTCCCGGTACTCGGGCACCGACTGGCGCGACGGGTTGAGGTGGGCGTAGTGCCATACGCGGCCGCGGTGCTGGGGGTGACGCTCGAGGAGGAGTTCGTACGCGAGCAGTCCCCGCAGAATGTTCTTGGACAAGTCAGTGCGGTCGACACGCAGCAGCAGCGCCCGGTCGCCACGCTCTTCGTCAAGGTCCCGCCCGGCCTTCGCCACGGCGTCCGACGCGGCGGAGGCCGCCAGATCGTCACCGTCCACACCGAGCACGAAGGCTGTCACGCGTGTGCGGCGGCCGTCGTACACCACGTCCTCGCCGTCGACGGCTGCGTCGCAGATGCGGGCGGCACAGCGGCGAAAGGCCTCGCACCACGCCTGCGACGAGAACGCGACGACGTCCGCCGCCAGCAGCCCACGCATCACGTCGCTGGCGACGACGTCGGGCAGATGGCGCAGGTACTCCGGGTGGCACCACGGTGTGTGCAGGTACTGCAAGATCGCCGCGTCGGGCTGCTCGCGCCGCACCAGGGGCGCACAGGTCGTCAGGTGGTAGTCCTGCAGGTGGACCTCGCGGGCGTCCGCAGCCACGGCCTCCTCGGCGACCGCCGCGTTGACGCTGCGGTAGTCCTCCCACGCGTCGTGCCAGCCGATCCCGGAGGGCGCGTACGGCTCACCCCACAACTGGTGAACGCTGAACCAGAGCAGCCGGTTGGAGACCTCGTTGTAGTACGCGTCGTACCTGTCCCCGGCGTCCACGAGCCTCAGACGGTAGGTCGCCTCGCCGGCCTCGACCTCGAACGGCGTACCCACGTGCTGCTGTGCGACCTGCCGGTCGTCGCCGGTCAGCGCGACGGACACCCAGGTCCCAGGCTCGCGCTGCAGCGCCCCGCCCAGCGCTGTCACCAGCCCTCCGAAACCACGACGGGCGACAAGCGAACCGTCATGGTCGCGCCGCCACGACACGGGGCCGCGGTTGCTCGCCACGACCAGTGCATCCGTCATGCCGCTGCCTCTACCCGCTCCAGCGCGTGCTGCACCGTTGCAATCACCTCGCTGTCCGTCGGGGGGGTCGTCAGCAGGTCATCCAGTCCGGTGGCGGCGCGCAGCACCTCAGGATCGTCGTGACGCGCCCCCAGTGCCCGCAGGAGGGGCGCCGGTTGCCAGCGGCGCAGCAGCCCGCATTGGATCAGCGCGCCGGGCCGCCGACGGCGCTGCGCCAGCCCGACGAGTTTGCGCCCGCCCGCGGTGACCTCGCCCCGGCCGAGGGTGGCGTAACACACAGCTGCGAGCAGGCGCTCGCGCTCGCTGCCGCGCGTTCGGGAGCGCGTGGGTTCCTGGTGGACCGACACGTCCGGCACGCCGAGGTGGTCAAGCGCGGCGCACCATCCCTGCCCGACGAGCTGGAAGGGCCGGCCCAGGTCGCCGTCGAGCCATAGGTGGCCCGCCGGCAGCAGAACGTCGAGGCAGAGCAGGCCGGGATCCATCAGCACCGCACCACCGCCGGAGTAGCGCCCGACCACCGGCAGGGTGCCGCCGTGCAGCAGTTCCCGGCGCTGCCCCCGCCCGAGGACCAGCGCGGTGTCGGTTGACCGGTACCACCGCAGCGCCGGCCGGGGATCCTCCGCCAGCGCATCCAGGAGCGTGAGCCCGCCCTCGAGCAGTTCGGTGGCCGTGTGCTCCTCGAACGGCAGACGTCGCCACATGCGGCCACCGCTCCTTGCGCTGTGGGTCCGGCCGTCCGTCCGTCAGCCGATTTCGCGGACCATCCCGAACTTGTCTTCGTACGCGGTCATGTTCGTGTTGAGCGCCTGGATGACTTTTCCCACCATGGTCGGCGCGACCTTTATGCGGTTCACGACGTCGGCCTGGACAGAGTCGGTGTCACCGCCGGGAAGCACCTGGCAGAAGTCGAGTGTGAACTCGTGCGCAGAGTGGCTCACCACCAGGAAGTTCGCGTAGGTGCCGTGCTTCAACGTGTCGTTGATCGAGATCTGGATCTGCTGGCCGCCGTCGGGCGGGGGGCTCAAGGGGTCGCTCACGCTGCACTCCTCAGCTGGGGAGCCGCCATCCTAGGACGGGGAAGCGGGCATGCCGCCGGTAGACTGCCGGCGCCGGGGCGCTTAGCTCAGTTGGCGAGAGCGCCGCGTTTACACCGCGGAGGTCGGGGGTTCGAGTCCCTCAGCGCCCACGATCGTCGACGACGCCGGCAACGACGATTGGACCCGGCGATCTCCGCACCCGCCCCCGGGGATTCTCAGCCCGATGCTCTCAGCCGTCGTCGGGCGCGATCTCGAAGCGGCCGGCGATTTCGGCGAAGACCACATCGGTGAGCCGTTCACCACCGGCACGGGTGAAGTGCACGCCGTCCTGCTGGCGCATCAGGACGCTCTGCCCGTCGTCGTCCTCCAGGTACGGTGAGAAGGCGCCGTCGGCGCTGAACAAGTCGCGTGAGTCCAGGTAGCGCACATCGGAGCGGCCGCGCGACCGGGCACGGTAGATGCCGGTGAGCAGCTGCATCTTCTGGTCGAAGTCCGGCGCCCGCATGATTGGCTGGCCGACCCACAACAGGGTGGCGCCGTTTCGCGTCATCGTGTTCATGACCGCGTCGACGCGGGCTGCGTACTCCTGCATCCATTCCTCAGAACCGAACGGCAACACGGTGTCGTCCACAGCGATGTTCTGCCCGTCGTTCGCGCCGAACATCACCACGAACACCTCGGGATCCTGCTCCTTGACCACGGCGCGAAGGCGTGCGGGCCAGTTGAAGTAGTCGGGTCTGGACAGGCCGGTGGAGAAGCGGTACTCGACCTCGGCCCCGGCGCGGCCGGTGCGCGCCAGGCGGTCTGCGAGCGCCGGACCGAACTCGCTGCTGAGCGAGTCGCCCCCCACCCACACCCGCAACGGGTCACGGCGGCTGGGTGTCCGCGGCCCGGTGGGTTTCTCCGATGGTGCGCCGGTCGCCTGCTCGGACGCCGCTGACGGCGCGGGGGTCGGTTCGTCGGTGACGGGGGTAGGCGTTTGCACAACCGGAAGCTCGGGACGCGGCTGTGTCGCCTGCGCCGCCGCGCGCGTCAGCGTGGAGTGGGCGCGGTCGAGACCGAGCAGACCGGCCACGCCCCGGAACGGCGTGGCCGCCACGACTGCGAGGTTGCGCTTCCACCCGAACGGCTGCCGGGCGGCTGTGTCGGTGAGCGCAGCGGCGTTGAGGATCCCGCCCCCCAGCAGCGCGACGACGATGACCACGATCACGTGGCCGGCGGCCATGGGCCTGGGGGAGCGGTCGCGACGGCTCATCAGAACTGGAAGTAGATGAACGGCGCGACCCCCTGT
>WHTG01000192.1 GCA_009377835.1 Nitriliruptorales bacterium | reverse complement strand
CTCAAGCAGCCGGAGGTGGTAGCGGAACGAGCCGGCCCGCTCAAGCAGCCGGAGGCGGTAGCGGAACGAGCCGGCCCGCTCAAGCAGCCGGAGGCGGTAGCGGAACGAGCCGGAGATGACGAGGACGGCTACGGCCGTCCCGTTGCTGCTGCACATCGCCGGACGCCGCATCGTCGGCGTGGGCGGTGGCCGGGTTGCCGCGGACAAGTTGCTGCCGCTGGCAACGGACTACGACGCCGAGATCGTGGTCGTCGCGCCGCGTCTGGATGACCGCCTGGTGGGCCTCGTCACGTGGCATGAGGGGGCGTACGGCGGCGCGGACGACCTCCACGGCGCGGCGCTGGTCGTCGCGGCCACCGACGATCCCGCTGTCAACGAACAAGTCACCGCGGACGCCGTCGCCGCGAGCATCCCGTGCGTGCGCAGCGACGCCGACGGCGACGGTACGGCGTCCTTCCCCGCCACCATTCGGCACGGACCGCTGACGATCTCGGTGGGAACGGACGGGCGCTCACCCACCGTCGCTCGCTGGCTTCGGACACAGCTCGAGCACACGTACGGGCCCGAGTACGGCGCGCTCGTGCTCCTGCTCGGCGAGCTGCGGCGAGACCCGGATACTCGTGCCGCGCTGGCACCGCTGAGCGACGACCAGCGGCGACTCGCGTGGCGGTCCATTCCGCTGCTGGATATCCTCGACTTGCTGCGCTCCGGCTCCGTCGATTCCGCGAAGGAAGTTGCCGCCGCTTGTCTGTCCTCGTACTCGGACTGAACTACAAAACCGCGCCCGTCGGCCTTCTGGAGCGGGTGGCGGTTCCCACCGAGCAGCTTCCGAAGGCGCTGCACTCGCTGTGCAAGCGCGACCACGTGCTGGAAGCGGTGGTCCTGTCCACCTGCAACCGCGTCGAGGTGTATGTCCACGCCACCCGTTTCCACGGGGCGGTCGCCGACGTTCGCAACTTCTTCTCGGAGTGGAGCGGTCTACCGCCGGAGGACTTCGTCGACGCGACGTACGACCATTTCGACGAGCGGGCGGCTGCGCACCTGTTCGCCGTCGCCAGCGGCCTGGAGTCGATGGTCGTCGGGGAGCGGCAGATCCACCTCCAGGTCAAGCAGGCGTTCCAGGTGGCCGAGACCGAGCACTCGTGCGGACGGCTGCTGCAGAACCTGTTCCGCCAGGCGCTGCATGTCGCCCGCCGCGCGCGCGCAGAGACGGGTATCTCGGAGGGAGCCGCGTCGATGGTGGACGCGGGGCTCGACGCTGCGACGCAGGTGCTCGAAGACCTGCGCGGGCGTACCGTTCTGATCGTCGGCGCGGGAAAAATGGGCGGCATGGCCGCGGGCCGTGTCCGCGGGGCCGCCGACACGATTCTGATCGCCAACCGCAGCGCCGAGAAGGCACGGCGTCTCGCCGAGCGGGTCGACGGCTCGATTCTCGACCTCGGGCAGCTCACGGACGGTCTCGCAACCGCCGACCTCGTCCTGACATCCACGGGAGCGCCGGCGCCGGTCATCGACCAGGACATCGTCGCAGCCGCGATGATGCGCAGGCCCGATCGCCCGCTGGTCCTTGTCGACCTGGCGGTGCCGCGCGATGTCGACCCGGGATGCTCCTTCGTGCCCGGCGTGACGGTGCTCGACGTCGACGCCATCCGGACGGTCACCGACACGGGACAAACCGGAGATGAGGTCGCCAAGGCCCGTGAACTGGTGAACGACGCTGCGTCCCGGTTCGCGGCGTGGCGCCGCTCGGTGCAGGTGGGGCCCACCATCGCTGCGCTGCGCGCCCGCGCCGAGGAGGTCCGTGCCGCCGAGATCGAACGTCTCGGCGGGCGACTGTCCGACCTGGACGACCGGCAGCGCGAGGCGCTCGACTCCCTGACCAAAGGCATCATCAACACGCTGCTGCACGAGCCCTCCGTGCGGCTGAAGGCCATCGCGGATGCCCGTGGCGACGACACGCACGCCGCTGCCGTGCGCGAACTGTTCGACCTCCCCGAATAAAGCTGAGTAATCCATGATCCGCATCGCCACGCGGCGGTCGGCACTGGCGAAGGCGCAGGCATTCCAGACGGCCCGATTACTGCAACGCCGCACCGGTGAGCCGTTCGAATTGGTGCCGATGGCCACCAGCGGGGACCTCGCCGCGGACGTGCCCGTGGACCAGGTCGACATCAAAGGGATGTTCGTCGACACGATCCGCGCCGCGGTGCTGGACGGCGAATGCGACCTGGCCGTCCACTCCTACAAAGACCTCCCGAGCGATCCGACGCCGGGCCTGACGATCGCCGCGGTCCCGGAGCGTGAGGATCCGCGAGACATCCTCATCAGCCGGAACGGCTACGCGCTGGCGACCCTGCCGGCTATGGCGACGGTCGGCACGTCCTCGCAGCGGCGCCGCCTGCAGCTGCTGCGGGCAAAGCCCGGCGCCCAGGTGCTGCCGATCCGCGGCAACCTCGACACCAGAATGCGCAAGGTCGCCGACGGCGAGTACGACGCCGTCGTCGTCGCATACGCGGGGCTCCGCCGCCTGTACGCACCAACCGAGGCGATGGGGCTGGGCCCACTGGGATTGCCGTTGAAGGCGGCGCCGTTGGAGCCGGGCGAATGCCTCCCGGCGGCGGCCCAGGGTGCGTTGGCCGTGGAATGCCGCTACGACGACGAACGGATGCTGTCGCTGGTGCGCCAGATCGAGCACATGCCCACCCGTCGCACCGTGACTGCCGAGCGCTCGATGCTCGAGGCGCTCGGCGGCGGATGCCTGGCCGCCGTCGGCGCGCTGTGCTCTGTCACGGGAATCGGCGGGTTGGAGTTGCTCGGGATGACGGGGGACCCGGACCGCCGGCGCATCGTCCGCCTGTCGTGGCAGATGCCCTACGACAAGCCCGTCGAACTCGGGAGGCAGCTGGCGGGCGAGCTGTCCGCCGCAATGGGATCGCAGTGACGCCGCTGCCGTTCGGCGGACCTCCGGCGGAGGCCGGCACCGTGTATCTGGTCGGCGGCGGCCCGGGCGATCCCGGGCTGGTGACCTTGCGGGGAGCCCAGCTGCTCGCCACGGCCACGGTCATCGCGCACGACCGGCTGTCGCCGCCCGAGCCATTGACACTGCGCCGGGACGACGCAGAGTTGATCAACGTCGGCAAGCAGCCGGCGCGCCACGCGCTGAGCCAGGACGAGATCAACGACCTGCTCGTGGTGAAGGCCGCGGCGGGAGAAGCCGTTGTCCGCTTCAAAGGGGGCGACCCGTTCGTCTTGGCGCGCGGGTCGGAGGAAGCACAGGCCTGCGCAGTCGCGGGGATCCCATTCCAGGTCGTTCCCGGTATCACGTCGGGCATCGCGGCCCCCGCTTACGCCGGAATCCCGGTGACCCACCGCTCGGTGGCCCCCGCCTTCGCCGTGGTCACCGGACACGAGGATCCGTCCAAGGGTGCGACCCAGGCGGACTATGCCGCCCTGGCGCGGTTCCCGGGGACGCTCCTGCTGTACATGGGGATGGGACGCCTTGGGGAGATCGCAGCGGCCCTGGTCGACGCGGGCCGTCCGGCGACGACCCCGGTGGCGCTGGTGGAATGGGGAACGACGCCTCGGCAGCGCACCGTCACTGCGACCCTGGCGGACGTCGCCGACCGCGCGAGGCAGGTGGGATTGGCGAGCCCCGCGATCATCGTCGTCGGTGACGTGGTGGCCTTGCGCGACGAGATCGGGTGGTTCGAGCAGCGCCCCCTCCACGGCATGTCGGTGCTCGTTCCGCGAACCCGGCACCAGGCGAGCGAGTTGAGCGAGCGACTACGCACGTTGGGTGCCGATCCGGTCGAGGCGCCGACGATCGCGATCGAGCCGAGCCGCGCCACGGAGGCCCTTCGCGACGCTGTTGCATCGCTGGTCGATGGGGCGTACGACTGGGTGGTCTTCACGTCCAGCAACGGTGTCGACGCCACGTGGGCGCATGTCGAGCAACTCGGGGGCGATGCGCGGTGGTTCTCGCGTGTGCGACTGGGTGCGGTGGGGTCGGGAACCGCCGAGGCGTTGTGGCAGCGCGGGCTTCTCGCCGATGTCGTGCCGGAACGGCAGACAACACGCGCGCTCGCGCAGGCGCTCATCGCCGCCGCGTCGGCCGCTGCGCCGCGAGCGCTGCTCCCGCGTGCCGATCTTGCGACCCCGACCCTGACCGCCGAACTGCGTGACGCGGGGTGGGACGCCGACGACATCGAGGCGTACCGCACGGTGGCGGCGGCCGAACTGCCCGACGGCGTGGCGGAGCGTATCCGGGACGGCGGTGTCGACGCGGTGGCCTTCGCCTCCTCCTCGACCGTCCGGAACCTGGTCGATCTGCTGGGTGGCACGCCGCCCCCTGCGACCAGAATCGTGTCCATCGGACCCGTGACCAGCCAGACATGCCGGGAGGTCGGGATGCGCGTCGACGCGGAGGCCGAATCGCATGACATCGACGGTCTGGTCGCGGCAGTGGTGGCGGCTACCCGAACGGGTTGAAATCGCCGCCGAACCACAGGTACAGGCCCGCAGCGACGACCACGAGCATCACGACCTTCACCACGGACTTCACCGCCTTGAAGGCGACGAAGACGCCGATCACGACCAGTGCGATCCCCAGCGGCGTGGACAGTTCGAGGCCCATACCGGCACCGTAGCGGACTGCGGTCCGATGAGGAGGAGACGGCCTGGATTGTGGCACCCCTCAGCAACCTCGCACTCGCTGCGGCACGCGAGCCGTTGAGGCCCGTACCCTGGGACCTATGGAGTTGCCGCCGTTTCCCACCTCGCGACCCAGACGGCTGCGTTCCAACGCCCTTATTCGGCGGATGGTGCAGGAGACGACGCTCACGGCCGCAGATCTGGTCGCGCCGCTCTTCGTCAAGGAGGGCATCGAGCAGGCGCAGCCTGTCGCGTCGATGCCAGGCGTCGTGCAGCACACGGTGGAGTCGCTGCTTGCCGAGGTGAAAGAGCTGCGTGCCGCCGGCGTGTCGTCCGTCCTGTTGTTCGGCGTTCCGGCGCACAAGGACGGCGAGGGATCAGAGGCGTGGAACCCCGACGGAATCCTGCAGCAAGCGGTCCGCGCGGTGCGGGACGCCCATGGCGACGATCTTCTGGTGATCACCGACACCTGCTTGGACGAGTACACCGATCACGGCCACTGCGGCCCCGTACGCGCGGATGGCACCGTGGACAACGACGCCGCAGTCGCCTCGTACGCCAGGGCGGCCGTGTCGCAGGCGGAGTCGGGCGCCGACATGGTCGCGCCGTCGGGGATGATGGACGGGCAGGTCGCGGCCATTCGAGCGGCGCTTGACGACCACGGTCACGCGGAGCGGGTCGGGATCATGGCCTACTGCGCGAAGTACGCGTCGGGCTTCTACGGCCCCTTCCGGGATGCGGCCGAATGTGCACCGCAGTTCGGCGACCGCTCGACGTATCAGATGGATCCCGCCAACGCGGACGAGGGCCTACGGGAGGCGCTGGCAGACGTCACGGAGGGCGCGGACATCCTGCTGGTCAAGCCCGCAGTGCCGTATCTGGACGTGGTCCGGCGCGTGAAGGACGCCACGCGCATGCCGCTGGCGGCATATCACGTCTCGGGCGAATACGCGATGGTCCACG
>WHTG01000210.1 GCA_009377835.1 Nitriliruptorales bacterium | reverse complement strand
GCGTCCGCATGCCACTTGCGGTGGTGACGACGAAACCGCTGGTGTTCGCAGAACCGATTGTCGCCGCGGTCGGATTGTCCCAGTACTTCACGGGCGTGTTCGGCCCGACCCTGGACGCCCGGGCGGAGACCAAGACCGAGACCCTCGGCCGCGCTCTCGCGGTGTGCGGGAGCCCCGGCCAGAACTGGATGGTCGGCGACCGCAGCCACGACATGGTCGCGGGGAAGGCTCACGGGGCCCGCACCGTGGGGGTGACGTGGGGCATCGGGGACGAGACGGAGTTGACCACGGCGGGCGCCGACCACATCGTCGCCGCACCACAGCAACTGCCCTACATGATGCTGGGCGCCGGCAACAGAAGACGTGCGTGACCGAGCAAGTGACAGTCGGGCGGAACGGGCACGTACTCGCGATCGGCACCAACCGCCCCGCCAAGCGCAACGCACTCGACCGCGCGGCGGAGGGCGTCCGCAGCTTTGTCCAACGGGGTGAAGGCGCCTCACGGGCCGGTGAGTTCCGAAGGGTGATCACCCGGTGAGCGGCGAAGTGGTTACTGCCGCGGGCGGGTGTCGTCCCGAGCTGCTGACGCCCTCCTGCGAGCGGCGATTGTGAATGCAGCCGCCACGAGCAGCGCCCCCGCTGTGGCCAACCACGCAGCTGGGTAACCGGACCGCTCGACGATCCACCCGAACGCCGGGGGTCCGATGATGCCGCCCCCGGAGACGCCGGCGTTGACGATCCCGCTCGCGGCACCCGGAGCCCTGGGATTGCGCTGCACGACCGCGAGCAGCAACAGCCCGAACCATCCCCAGCCCGCGGCAAACGCGATGAACGTGCTCAGCACGAGCGCGGGGACACTGTCGGTCAGGGCGAACAGCACGTAGCCGGCGACACCGATGAGCTGCAACGTCACGACTTGTCCCAGGGCGTCGTTGCGGCCACGGTCGGCCACGTGCCCCCACGTGACACGGGCCCCGGTCCCGACCACGCTCCCGACTGCGAACCACAAACCCGCAGCACCGACGTCGATGCCCGAGGCGACGAGCGACTCCACATAGAAGGTGATCAGCGCAGCAGCAGCAGCGGTTCCCGCGACGTTGGCGAACGCGAGCATCACGAGCTCCGCCATCGGCAGCTGGGAGATCTGAACCTTCGCAACCAGGCGATCGCCGTGGCGGCTGCCCCGCGTGCCGACGACGAGGGCGAAGCCGACAGCGGCGGCCGCGAGCAGCCCGAATGCCCATCGCCATCCCAGCGTGAGTCCGACAACGGGGACCGCCAGTCCGGCGATCAGGGTTGCCACCGGTCCGTTCGTCTGCTTGATCCCGAAGGCGATTCCCAGACGCCCGGTACGCACTCGCCGCGCCAACCCGAGGTTCGTAGCCGGCTGCGCGATCGAGTTTGCGACGCCGCCCAGCGCGAGGAACACCACGAGGGACCACCAACTGCGCGCCAGTGCTCCCGTTGCGAGCAATGACGCGCCGCTGCCCACGGCCGCGACGCCCATAGCGGCCTCGGGACCCAGCCGCTCCGTCAGGTGACCGCCCCAGACGGCCGTCAAGGCGGACGAGGCGTAGAACGCCGAGACGGCCAGCCCAAGCTGGGCCTCGCTCAGACCCAGCTCGCGCCGGACGAGAACCGCCAACCCCCCGACGAGAAACGCCGGCATCACGCTCAGCGTGACGGAACCGATGGTCGCGACGATCATCCCCGTCGACGACAGGCCCCCTTGCGTGGAGACCCTTGTGGTCACGCCGCGATCAGCACCATGATTTCCCCTACCGGAGGCTGCTGCATGGATTTAGAGTACGGCACCGTAACGAAAGTCAACCGCGGAGGTCGACGATGCGATTCGGGCTCTTCGGCGGGGCGCATCGCGCGCCGACGGGTGCTTCGGGGGACAGCCAGACCTACCGGCGGTTCATCGACTACGTCGCGGAGGCGGAGCAGCTGGGATTCACCTCCGTCTTCCTCGTCGAGCACCACTTCACCGGGTCGGGACAGATCAGCGCGTCGCTGACACTGCTGTCCTACCTGGCGGCGATGACGTCAACGCTGCGCCTGGGCACCGCCGTCACGGTCCTCCCCTGGCACAACCCGGTGCTGCTGGCCGAACAAGCCGCGACGGTGGACCTGCTCTCCGGCGGCCGGCTGGAGTTCGGCGTCGGACGCGGCTACCGGCCAAACGAGTTCCACGGATTCAACGTCGACCCGGCCGAGGCCGCCGACCGGTACGCCGAATGCCTCGATATCCTGCTGCGGAGCTGGACGACCGACGGCCGCTTCAGCCACGAGGGGAAGTTCTGGACGTTCCGGGACGTCGTGGTGGAGCCGAAACCCGCACAGTCACCGCACCCTCCCATCTGGGTCGCCGCGGGCAGCGAGGGATCGATCCGCGCCGCCGCGGCGAGCGGGTACCGCCTCCTGCTGGACCAATTCGCCACTCCGGATCAAACCTTCGAGCGCATCGACTGGTACCGCGGCGCAACCACGGCCGCCGGGCGCGTGTTCGACCCGCGCGCCGTCGCCGTGACCCGCGGCCTTCTCCTGCTGGAGTCGAATGATCCCGCGGTACGCGAGGCGGAGGTCAACCGACGAATCACCGCACTGGGCAAGATCAACCAGAGCAGCCAGGTGCCCGGCTCCTCCGCGCCACCCACGGGTTCCTTCTTCAACGACTCCCGGCTGTCGACCGAGGAGGCGGCGATCCTGGGTCCGCCCGACGAATGCGTCGAACGGCTCAAGGTCCTCGAGGCCGCCGGTGTCCAGACGGTTCTCTTCAACGACCTGTGGGGAGGGGCCGACCGCCTGCGGCGGTTCGCGCGCGACGTCATGCCGGCGTTCGCGTGAGATCAGCGCAGCCCGGCGACGACCAGCACCACGCCTGGCCGCAGCCAGCGGCGGTCGACGTCCTCGCCCGCGAGGTAGCCGGCAACCAGCAAACCGATCAAAGCAAGGCTGGCCATCTCCAGGTCCGCATCCCCGTGAATCTCTCCGCGCCGCTGGGCGTCTCGCAGGATTCCGAGCAGGATACGTCGGCGCGGGCGCAGCAGACGCTCGCGGTACAGCTGCAGCAGCTCGGGATGCCGATCCCTGGTAGCGAGAACCGTCCCGAGCATCGGCACGCTTCCCGAGAGCTCGAGGTTGTGGTGCGCTGCCGCAAGCTGGCGTGTGAGGTCACCGACGAGGTCGCCGGTGGACGGCGGCCCCTCCTCCTGCGCGACGAGCTGCGCAATGGCACTGATCGCAAGCGCCGGTTTGTCGGCCCACCGCCGGTAGATCGTTGGCTTGCTCACGCCGGCGCGTGTGGCGATGCCGTCGATCGTCATCCCGTCAAAGCCATGCGCCGCGAGCTCCGCAAGGGTCGCATCGATGACTGCGGCCTCGACGGTGGGGTCGCGTGGTCGTCCTCGGGCCGACATGGCGCCATTAACGGTACTTGGCGTAATGGAATTCGACGACGAAAGGTCGGCACGTGACGCAGGAAGGGTTTGTTCGCACCGGCGCGGGGCGGGTGCACTACGTCCGCGATGGGCAGGGCCCTGGACTTTTGCTACTGCACAGCAACGGCAACTCCCTGCACGAGTACGACGCGGTCCGCGAGCGACTGGCGTCTGACTTCGATCTCATCCTGTGGGACATGCCCGGCCAGGGCGACTCCGACCCGCTGTCCCGACACCTGAGCATCGACGACTACGGCGACGCGGTTGTGGACCTCCTCAACGATCTCGACATTCCCGGCGCGTTCGTGATGGGCGCTTCGGTCGGCGGATGCATCGCCGCTTCACTCGGCGCGCGCCACGGCGATCGGCTCACCGGCGTCGGGATCATCGAGTCCCAGTTCCGTCCGGCGGCATGGTGGGCGGACGGCTGGCTCGGCATCGAGCGGCTCTTCTCGACCCCGCTGCAGACCCTCGATCAGGTTCGGGCACGATTCCACGGTGCACCGCCCGAACTCGTCGAGCGGGTGAACCTCGACCGCCACAAAGCGGGCGGACGCGCGATGATGAGCGCGATGTGGGCCATCCGTGAGTTCGACATGATGGCCGCGGTACCGGCGATCACGACGCCGGCACTGCTGCTGTTCGGGACTGCTGGGCCGACAATCGAAACGGCGCCACTCATGCACGCCGCGCTGCCGGGGGCGAGCTATGAGGTGATCGAGGGCGCGGGCCACTTCCCCATGGTCGACCACCCCGACGAGTTCGTGACGGTGGTCCGGCGCTTCGCGGCGGGGGTGGCGTAACCAGGGCGGCGGGTCACAACGCGGCGGCAAGCTCGGACAGGATCGCGTCCGTGATCTCCACGGCGACCGCGACGTCGCGTTCGTCGACGATCAGCGGCGGCAGGTACGCGATGACGTTGGGCCAGTGGCCACCCGGGTAGACGAGCAGCCCACGCTGAATCGCCATGCGTGACGCATCGGCTGCGCGCGGCAGCGGGTCACCGGAGCCATCCGGCATGACGAGCTCCACCCCGACCATGAGACCGCGACCGCGTACCTCGCCCACGATGGCATGTCGCTGGGCGACCGACCTGAGCCGGTCGAGGAACGACGAGCCGAGTTCCGCCGCCCGCTCACCCAGCCCTTCGGCCTCGTACACGTCCTGTGCGGCGAGCGCGGCGGCGCACGCGACGAGGTTGCCGGCGTACGTGCTCGTCTCGGTCGTCGGCGGCGACGCCTCCCCGATGCTGTGGCGGATGACGCACGCCGCCAGCGGCAATCCGGACGACAGTGACTTGCCGAGAACGAGGATGTCGGGCCGGACGTCCGGTTCATGCTCGTACGCGAAGCGCGGCCCGGTGCGGTGGAACCCGCTCATCACCTCGTCCAGGATCAGGACCATCCCGTGCTCGTCGCACAGCGAGCGAAGTCCGGCCAGGAACCCCTCGGGTGCGGGAATCACCCCGCCATTTCCCTGCACGGGTTCGACGACCACGGCTGCCGGTGGTCTCCAGCCGCTCGCGGGGTCGGACAGGCACGTCTGCAGAAAGCGCAGCGTATGGTCGGCGGTCTCCTTCGGGTCCGGGCCCCACGGGCTGCGGAGGGGGTATGGATAGGGG
>WHTG01000297.1 GCA_009377835.1 Nitriliruptorales bacterium | reverse complement strand
TGTGACGCTGGCTGCTGACGAGGAGCTCTTGTCGCGAGCCGACGAGGCGGGGGCGGACCCGCTGGGGGATCTGGCGGACGCGGGCGCGGATCTGGGTGGCGGGTGGCGTGTCCGCGAGACGACTGGCGACGCGGGAACCCGTGCGGTGTCGCTGTCGACTGCCTTCGACGACCCTGAAGAATTCGCAGCACTCACCCGGGAGCTGGCGGACGCCCTCGAAGCCGAGGAGGTCGACCTGCTCGACGCCATGGCGCTGACGGTGACAGACGACCGCGTCGGTGTCACCGGTGGCGCAGGCATCAAGCCGACGCGGGTGGTTCGCGAGTACGGGCTGACGCGGCGCCGGGCGGTTCGTCTGCTCAGACGTATGGATGCCTTCGACTACACAGTGGCCGTGACCCTGCCGGGCGAGGTCGTCGACGCCGGCGGCGGCACGCAGCAGCAGCAGACCGTCATGTGGGCCGTGGAGCCCGGTGACCGGCTCGACTTCGGCGCGGAGAGCACACGGCCCGGCCCACCATGGCTGCGAGGTATCGCCGGTGCGACCGCCGGTGGCGTGGTGGCGGCGACAATACTGTGGATCATCTCCCGGCGACGGCGTCGTGTGGCCGGCCGCAGAGCCGACCCGGGGCAGTCGGAGTCCTAGCCCGCGTCACGTTCGGCGCGTATCCGCGCCTTCTCGGCCCGCACGTACGCGGCCTTGGCCTTCGCGCGGGCGATGCGCTCGCTCTTGCCCTCGGCGATCAGCTGGTCGTACACAGCCTGGTCGACCTGCGCCTCGACGTGGATGTCCTCCTCAGCCGCCTTGGCGGCGGGCCCTTCGGGGCCGTGACCCGCGGCCGCCTCGGCTGTGGCGGCCTGCCCGGCCGGCGCGCCCGCTGCGGCCGGGGCGACGCGTTCCTCCCCGAAGTCGGGGGTGAGTTCCAGCAGCGTGCAGTTCGTTCGCCACCGCTCCAGCGCACCGTCCCCGTCGGGCAGGTTGAGGCGTCTCCCCAGCGCCATGCGCGCGATCAGATCGAACTGCTCACTGTCGTTGGGGATGACGGCCACGGCGGCAGGAACCTCGGATACACGGCTGCGCAGATCCTTCGAGCGCGCAGTGATGGTCACCTCCCTTGACTGCGGAAGGCCCGGCACCTGCTGCTCGGTCGGCCCGTCAAGGACGTAGACCTTCCCGTCGGTCCAGACGTACCAGACGGCCTGCGAGTGCGGCCGGCCGTTGCTCTGCGCAACGCCCAGCCAGACGACGGCGCCCTTGCTCAGTGCCTTGTTGAATGTCTCCTTTGCCGCGACGACCGGATCGCCGCCCATCCCGAATTCGACGAACACCGGGATGGTTGCGACCTCGCTGTCGTTGACGAAGAACGTCATCTCGTGTTCGTCGCCCCGCTCGAGCCTGACATGGCTGACGACGTCGACGAAACGGTCCTCGAACATCTCGCCGCGCAGCTCGATGCGGCGGACGTTGGAGTGATACACCTCTCGCCCACGGCTGTCGCGCAGCACGAAGTACTCGATCTGCGCTCCCTGCGGCCCCTGGTAGTCCCGTACCACGGCCATCGGCCGTGCGGTCCCGGGCAAGCCTCCGTCCACGCGGACGACGGGATCGAGGAGACCGGCCTCAACCTTGCTTGCCTCGTAGATCTCGCGGTCGAGCACGAGCGCATTGTGCAGGGCGGCGCGGGCCATCGGAGCGGTGTCCTCCAGCAGACGAATTCCAGTGCCCGGATTGCAGCGCCAGGCGGCGCCGGAGTATAGCGGTGCCCGTGCCGACCTCCTCCGGGCCTCCCGAGGCCGATCCCGCTACCGCCACGCACCCGCTTGTGGTTGTCGTGGGACTCGTCGTCGGCGTGCTGGCCGTGTCCACGGCGGCGATCTTCATTCGGCTCGCTGACGCACCCCCGCTGGCCGTCGCGTTCTGGCGCTGCGCGCTGGGGGCCGCTGCGCTGTGGCCGTTCGCGGTTCGCGCGCGCCGACGGTCCACATCCCTGGACGGCAGGCAGCGCCGGCAGCTCGCCGGAGCGGGGCTCTTCCTGGCGGCGCATTTCGCGGCGTTCATCTCGTCGCTGTCGTTCACGACCGTGGCGTCGGCCGCGGTGCTGGTGACAGCCGCTCCCTTGTTCGTGGGCATCGGGGCGGCCGTGTTTCTCGGCGAGGCGCCCAGCCGTCAGACGTGGATCGGCATCGTGGTGGCCATGGTCGGCGCTGTGGGCGTCGCCGCCGCCGATTTCGAGGGGGCCAGCGGGAGCGCTCTGACAGGTGACGCTCTCGCGTTCGCCGGCGCGGCGCTGGTCGCGGGGTACCTGATCATCGGCCGCGCGGCACGGCGGCGACTGCCGGTCAGCCGCTACGCAGCGGGCGTGTACACCGTCGCGGCGGCAGCACTGCTGGTCGCATCCTTGGCCACGGGATCGGCGGTGCTCGGCTACACCGCGGCGACGTGGTGGGCGATCGTGGGGCTGGTGGTAGGACCGCAGCTGCTGGGGCACACGGTTTTCAACTCGCTGCTGGTCGCCGTACCGCCGACAGTCATCGCCGTTGTCGTGATAGCAGAGCCGGTCGGCTCGACGATCCTCGCGTACCTGCTGCTGGACGAGGCGCCG
>WHTG01000208.1 GCA_009377835.1 Nitriliruptorales bacterium | reverse complement strand
GTGGTCCGCGACCTCGTCGTCCAGGTCGTGTTCGCGCAGGCCGATGCGGTCGTGCAGGCGGCGCAGCGGCGCGGGCGCCCACCAGTTCGCCCGGCCGGCCAGGCGCATGAAGGCGGGAACGAGCGTGGCCCGGATGAGGAACGCGTCGACGATGACGGCGAGCGCCATGCCGATGCCGAACATCTTCATGAACGACACCTGTCCCGTCGCGAAGGCGGCGAAGACGACGGCGATCAGTACCGCCGCGGCGGTCACGATGCGTCCGGTTCGTTCGAGCCCGGTTGCGACCGACGCGACGTTGTCACCCGTGCGGTCGTACTCCTCCTTCACCCGTGACAGCAGGAAGACCTCATAGTCCATCGACAGCCCGAATGCGATGCAGAACATCAGCACGGGCATTGTCGTCACCAGGCTCCCGGTCGCGGTGAATCCGAGGACGCCGGCCAGATGGCCGTCCTGGAAAACCCAGACCATCGCGCCGAATGTCGCCGACAGGCTCAACAGGTTCAGCACGATCGCCTTCACCGGCACCAGCAGGCTGCCGAACTGACCGAACAGCACGACGAAGGTGATCGCCGCGATGAGTGCAAGAGCCTCGGGAAGCTGATCGAGCAGACCGGCCTTGCCGTCGACCAGCTCGGCCGGGCCGCCACCGATGAGCGCCGCGAAGGGCGCCTGCTCGCCGCGCACGGCCCTGGTGAGGTCCTCACCGGCAGGCGAGATGGGTTCGATCGACGGGACGACCGACAGGTATGTCATGTCACTCGACGCAAATCGCGCGGACAGTGGGTTCGCCGGCGCCACCTGCGCGCCACCGACGTACATGCCGGTGACGGCGTCGACGCGTGCGACCCCCTCCAAAAGCGACAGCCGTTGGGCGTACTCCTCGATCGCGTCCGCGTGATCCTGCGCGTTCCCGACATCGGTCATGACGACGTTGAGCGCCCCGGCCTCGTTGGTCACGAACTCGTCTCGGATCGTGTCGCCGACGACCCGGGTGTCGGCGCCCGGCGGCAGGACGCGGTCGTCGGGGAATCCGAGTTCCACGCCGAGGAAGGGAGCACCGAGGACGGCGAGGAACAACACGACCACTGTTGCGATGGGGATGGGCCGGCGCATGACCGCCATCGCGACGCTGTGCCATCTACCCGTCCCGGGTTGGTCGGCACGCACGCGCCGAACCCGCAGGCGGTTGATGTTGCGGCCGATGAGTGCGAGGAGAGCGGGCAGCACAACCACGGCGCCGATGGCCGCCAGAGCCACGACGGCGATGCCGGCATAGGCGAAGGACCGAAGAAACGCGATCCGGAAAACGAGCAGGGCGGCGAGCGAGGAGGCGACGGTGGCGGCGCTGAACACGACCGTTCGTCCCGCGGTGGCAAGCGTCCGGCGGATCGCCACAGGGACGTCATGGCCTACGGACAGTTCCTCACGGAACCGTGAGACCACCAGCAGCGCGTAGTCGATCGCCAGGCCCAAACCCATCGCGGTGGTGAAGTTCAGGGCGAAGATGGACACCTCGGTCGCACCCGCGACGAGGCGCAACGCCAGGAACGTCCCGACGATCGCGAACGCGCCGATCGTCAGTGGCAGGAGCGCGGCCACGACGCTTCCGAAGATGATGATCAGCAGGACGAGCGTGATCGGGAACACGATCGCCTCCGCCGACAGCAGGTCCGCCTCGACGACGTCGTTGACCTCGGCGAACACGGCGGACATGCCACCGGTGGTCACGCTGAACGTCTCGTGCGGCCCGCCGTAGGTGTCACCCAGTTCGCCTGCCCTGCGCAGCAGCTCGTTGTCGGGACCCTCCAGCCGCACCAGGATCAATCCTTCCGAGCCGTCGCGGCTGCGTAGTGGCTCGGCGCCGCCCAGCGTCCAGTACGACACGGCTTCGCCAACGCCCGGCTGGGTGGCGAGATCGGCGGTCAGTGCCCGCGCACCCTGGGCGACGCCGGGATCGTCGACGGACTTCCCCTCTGCGTCGACCAGGAACACCAGGTTCGGCGGGCCCGCGTCGAACTGCTCGGCAAGCAGGTCCGCGGCCACGCTGGACTCTGCCGTGGGGTCGTCGAACCCGCCGCTGGAGAGGTGATCGGCGACACCCCCGCCGAGCGCGCCTGCAATCGCGACGAACGCCAGCGTGACGATGAGGATCGCCCAGCGCAGACGCACCGCGAACGCCGCTCGCTGTGGTGTATCGCCCTTTGCTACCCGCACGCCCGCCCCCTCTGAACACCGATAACTTATCGCTGTTAAGTAACCTGCCATGGCGGCTGCGTCAAGTTCCCTACGATGCGCCGATGCAGCCCGTGCAGGTGTTCGGCCACGCCAAGTCCAGGGCAACTCGCAAGGCTCAACGCTGGTTCAGCGAGCGGCGGGTTCCGGTGAGCTTCGTCGACCTGCGCAAGCGCGGGCCGTCGCCGGGGGAGCTGCGCCGTTTCGTCCACCGCCTCGGCGTCGAGGCAGTGCTGGACCCCAACGCGCCTGCGTACCGCGAGAAGGGGCTGCGGTACGTGTCGGCTTCCCGTGACGACTGGATCGCCCGTATGGTCGCTGATCCCGGCTTGTTGCGTCTGCCCCTGGTTCGCTGCGGCACCGAGCTGGCGGTGGGAGACGACGAGGCGGCGTGGGCGCGCGTGGTCGACGCGGCGCGCTAAAAACGAAAGGCAAACGGCAGATGATCGACCCGGAAACCGTTGTCCCGACCGCGCCGCTCGGTGCCTTCCTGAACAAGCACCTGGGCGGGAGCACCCGGCCGCTGGCAGTCGAAAAGGTCGGACAGGGGCGTTCGAACCTCACCTTCCGCGTCACGCGCGGCGCCCAGTCCTGGATCCTGCGCCGTCCGCCCATGGGCGAGCTGCCCGAGACCGCGCATGACATGTTGCGGGAGTACCGGGTGCTCAGCGGTCTGGCCGGCACCACGGTTCGGGCCCCCCGCCCGGTCCTCGCCTGCTCCAACCCGAACGTCATCGGTGTGCCCTTCTATCTCATGGAGGTGGTGGAGGGCGTCGTCATCCGCGAGCAGGTGCCGGGGCAGTTCGGTGTCGTTGAGCGGGGCGTGATCGGCGAGCAGATGGTCGACGCGCTGGCCGAACTGCACACGGTGGAGCCCTCGTCGGTCGGGTTGGGCGACCTGGGCCGGCCTGAGGGCTACACCGCCCGGCAGGTCGCCCGCTGGTCGAAACAGTGGGGCGTCATGGCGACACGGGCCCTGCCCGACATCGAGGTTGTACGGGAGTGGCTCGCAGCGAACGTTCCGCAGATCTCACCGGCTGCGATCGTCCACGGCGACTACAAACTCGACAACGTGGTGTTCGGCGCCGAGACGCCGCCCCGGCTGCTGGCGATCTTGGACTGGGAGATGGCGACGCTGGGGGACCCCCTGGCCGATCTCGGCTACCTGTTGATGTTCTGGCCGGAGGCGGGGGAGCCCAACATCGGTGGGCTGCCACAGCCGACGCGGATGGAGGGGTTCCCACCGCGCTCCGCCCTGATCGAGCGTTACGAGCACCGCACAGGGTTCGCGATGACGGACCTGAACTTCTACCGGACGCTCGCGCTGTGGAAGCTCGCGATCCTGACGGAGGGGTTGTACAAGCGCTACCTGGCAGGCAAAGCCGACGGCGACTGGTTCGCCATCCTCGAAACGGCGGTGCCGCAGATGGCCGCCGTGGCACGGGAGTGGTCAGGTGCCTGAGGAGCGCACGGCGCTGCTGGTCGACTTCGGCGGTGTGCTCACGACATCCGTCACCCGCTCGTTCCGAACCTTCTGCCGCGAGGTGGGACTGCCGTCGGAACTGGCGAAAGAGGCCTTCCTGGAGGCGTATAGCGGGCATGAGGGAGTCGGACCGGTCCACCGCATGGAGACGGGCGAGATCACCGTGGAGGAGTTCGGCCGCGGGCTTGCAGCGGTGCTCTCGGAACGCTCCGGTGTGGAGGTGCCGCACGAGGGTCTGGTCGAGCGGCTGTTCGCGCGTATGGATCTGGACGAAGCGATGTTCGCGGCCGTCGCCGCGGCTCGCCGCGCCGGCATCAAGACGGCGCTGCTGTCCAACAGCTGGGGGTCGGACCACTACCCGCGAGACCGGTTCCGCCATACGTTCGACGTGCTGGTGATCTCGGGTGAGGTCGGCATCCGCAAGCCCGACCCGGAGATCTTCCACCTGACGGCCAGGCGGCTGGGCGTGGCGCCGCGCGACTGCGTGTTCGTCGACGACCTCGACACCAACGTCGCGGTTGCGCAGGAGCTGGGAATGGCAGGTGTCCTGCACCGTCAGACTGCCCAGACGATCGCGCAGGTTGCCGAGCTGTTGGGCCTCGATCGAGCGTCGCTGGTCTCGTCTGGCGCATGATCCGACGAGCCATCGTTCGCCGTGTTTCGCAGTTCTCGCGCGAGGGATGCTTGCGCCCAGGCCCAGAACCGGGCAACGTAGCGGCTCAGCGCGATCCACCGGCGCCCGGTTGTCGCAGGGCGGCAGCCGATGGGAGACCGAATACACACGCGCCAGTTCGCATCACACGACCAGCAAGGAGTAACCACCCATGAACAAGAGCCAGCTCGCCGAGGCAGCCGCTGAGCGCGCAGGAATGTCCAAGGGCGAGGCGTCCAAGGCGCTCGACGCTGTTCTGGACTGCATCAGCACGGCGCTCCAGGACGGCGAGAAGGTGTCGCTGACCGGCTTTGGCACCTTCGAGGTACGTGACCGTGCCGCGCGGACTGCCCGCAACCCCCAGACGGGCGAGGAGATGCAGGTCGCCGCGTCGAGGGCACCGGCGTTCAAAGCGGGCAAAGGCTTCAAGGACGCCGTCAATCGGTAGCTGATCAGCCCGCGGCTGCTGGAGCCGTCTGCAGCAGACGTCGTGAGGGCGCCCGTGGATCAACCGGGCGGGTGCCCTTGCCGTGTCCGGCGCCGGAGGCTCGCCGTCGACCTACAGCAGGCCAAGATGTGCCATGAGCGCGTCCGGTTCCAGCACCAGGCCGACGACGAAGGGGCCGAACTCGGCGTACCGTGCGCTGACCTCGTCAAAGCGCATCTCGTAGACGATGTCCTTGATCGCCTTGGGGTCGTCCGCCAGC